>DATFVI010000020.1:0-21909 GCA_035260405.1 Candidatus Dormiibacterota bacterium | reverse complement strand
CATTCTCGAGAACGTCCCCGATGGCGCCCGGATGTGGACCGAGGAGGTCTTCGGGCCGGCCCTACCGGTGCGCAAGATCAAGGACCTCGATGAAGGATTGCGCCTTGCCAACGACTCACCGTTCGGGCTTGGGTCGTCGATCTGGACCGCCAGCATGCCGGCCGCGTATCGCGCGGTCCAGGAGCTCGAGGCCGGCTACACCTGGGTCAACGCGCTGCAGATCGCGCACGACGAGCTGCCGTTCGGCGGGACCAAGCAGTCGGGCTTCGGCAAGGAGCACGGCGTGGAAGCATTCCTGCAGTACACCGAGGAGAAATCGGTGGTGTACGGCGGAGTCGGGTAACCAGGGCGGGTAATCACTGGCCGTGAGGGTTGGAGTCGGCGTGGTCGGCGTGCTGATCGTGCTCATGGGCGCGGTCTTCGCGGGCCAGGGACTCGGCTACATCCCGGGCAGCTTCATGTCCAACGACCCCAAATGGTTCTGGATCGGCAGCGCGCTGGTCGTGGCCGGCCTGGCGCTTGCCGCAGCGGGATTCTTAGGCCGGCCTAGAAAGCAGGCTTAGGTCTTTCTCGACCCCTCCCCCGACCCTCTCTTGGGGGGAGAGGGGGAGAAATGCTAGGCGGTTCTTCCGTTGAGGCGATCCCACTGGCCCTGGCACTCAACGCACCGCGTGGCGGCGGGTTGGTACCTCAGCCGCTCGGATGGGATGCGCCGGCTGCAGCCTTCGCACACGCCGTAGGCTCCCTCTCGCAGGCGCTCCAGCGCGCGCTCCACCTGCTCGCGGTTCTGGTCCAGGAGGTGCACCAGGAGGTCGGTCGTCTGGCGGTCCGACAGTGCCTGCGCCAGGTCGGTGTCCTCAGGGATTCCGGTGATCACGCCGCCTGTGACGTCGTTGAGCGGCCGGTGAAGGCCGGCCTCCTCGCCGCACTGCGCGGCCAGGAGCTCGAGCTGCCGCCGATCGGCCTCCAGCCTCTCTTCCGGAGCATTGTCTGGTCGCTTGCGAACTGCCATTGACAAACCCCCCTCCAAAGTGACTTACCGGTCAGGCAGCGTTTGGATTCGTCAGACACAACGCACGCACCGGTACGCGTACCCGGTCGCGCACAATATGTCGCCTGATGCCGTCCCCGCTGCCATCCCCCCTCAAAACACTGGCCACCGTGGCCATGGTCCTGGTGCTCGCCGGTTGCCAGGCCGGACCGACACCTCGACCGGTGCCGAGCGTAGCGCAGATCGGGAGCAATCTCAAGTGTGCAAGCGGGGACCATGGCTTTGAGGACACCCAGGCCGGCTGGGGGTTCTGCTACCCGGGTACCTGGAAGTACCAGGAACGGTCCCAGGGCAGCACGAGCCCGCCGGGTCTGGACCTCACGTTTGACATCACGGACATCCCCTGCACGAGCCCGACCGGGGCGTCGGCCAGGCCGGTTTGCTCTCCCGACGCCGGGCTGTTCGCGTTCATGATCATCTCGACCTACGAGCGGGGCAGCTCGCCGAACCTGGCCTCCTGGGAGCAGGCAAACCTGGCGGTCTTGCCCACGGGCGACAGCATCTCGTGGGGCGACTCCATGGAGGCGGCGAAGCTCTCGGACGGGCGCCGCATCGCGCTCACGAAGCACCACGTCGTGATCATGGATCTGCACTCAGGCGAGGGTCACCTCGACCTCGAGGCCCAGATGTCGAGCCGGCTCGGCACGTGGAAGTTCACCTTTTAGCCAGACGAGGTGGAGATTTAGGCCGGGTTTATCCCGGCCGTCACACCGCCCGTCATTACCAAGCAACTACAGCGTCGCAGCAAACAGGAGGGGGTCCCGCGGGGGAGCAATCAGTAGGTCCCATCCTTAACGCCGCTTGCGCGAGACTTACGTCCTCACCCGCGCTTTACGCCGGCCTCTTGAACAGGGACTGGTATTTGATCGCCAGGCCCATGTCGCCTTTGATCTTGAGCTTGCCCTGCATGAAGGCGGCCGTGCCGTCGAGCTTTCCGGTCGCGATCTTCACCCAGTCATCGGCGCTCGCGAGCATGGTGAGGTTGGCGGGTTCGGGCGCGTCGCCCTTGCCTGTCTCGGCCTTCCCCTCGTTGATCTTCATCCACCACTTCCCGCCGCCGTCACCGGACAGGTCGAACTGAATGGTCGCCTTGGTGGTGCCGGCCTTCTCGGGGATGAGGTACTGCGGAAGCGCCTCAATGATCTGCTCTGGTGACAACTGGACTTCAGACATTCCCTTCTCCTGGACTCTTACCGCCGCGTTCGATCTCATAGTAGCCGCGACAATGCTGGGGTGCTGACCGAGCATGGGCTGACCGAAGTCGCCGCTGGAGTCTTCGAGCTGAGGCTTCCGATCCCGTTCGAAGATGGGCTGGTCAACGTCTTCCTTTTTGCCGACGGCGACGAGGCCGACCTGCTCGATTGCGGCATGAATTCCGACGAGTCGGTCGCCACCATCAAGGCGGCGATCGGCGAGATCGGTGCGAAGCGCCTGCGCAAGCTTGTGATCACCCACATCCACCCCGACCATTACGGCGCCGCCGGCAGCCTGGCCGGCGAAGGGATGGCCGACCTCTACATCCATCGCCTCGAGGTGCCGCTCGTCCACCCGCGATACGTCGAGCTCGAGCAGCTCGTGAAGGAGGTTCGCACCTACCTCCTGGTCAACGG
Organism: Candidatus Dormiibacterota bacterium; assembly: GCA_035260405.1. Lineage (GTDB taxonomy): Bacteria > Chloroflexota > Dormibacteria > Dormibacterales > Dormibacteraceae > Palsa-870. The sequence goes on along the minus strand of DATFVI010000020.1, from coordinate 19,248 downwards.
CGTTCCGGCGGAAGACGCGGATGTGCTCAGCAACTCGCAGAGGGCTCTGAGCCAGGTGGTGAAGACCGCGGAGCCCTCGGTCCAGCTCGATGGGGCGGAGCTTCTCCAGATGGGCCGGCGACACCTGCGGGTCGAGTGGACGCCCGGACACTCACCGGGGCACATCTGTCTGTACGACCGCACGGACAGGCTCCTCTTCGCGGGTGACCACATGCTGCCCGACCTCTCGCCGAACATCGGGCTGCACCCGCAGAGCACGCCGGATCCGCTGCATGAATATCTCGACGGCCTCCGCCGTCTCGCCGCCTATGAACCAGAGCTGATCCTTCCGTCCCACGGGCGGCCGTTCACCGGCGCGCCGGCGCGCGTCAAGGTCCTGGAGGCACACCACCGGAAGCGCCTCGACCAGGTCGTGGCGATCGTGGGCCGTGGGAAGCAGACCGGGTGGGAGGTCGCACTGGACCTGTGGGGTCCACGTGACAACCTCTATGAGAAGAGGCTTGCCCTCCAGGAGGCGTTGGCGCACCTGCAGGCGCTCGCGGTGGACGACCGCGTGAGCAAGTCGGTTACGCCCGACTCCGTGCGCTGGACGCCGGTTTGATCCCGAGCGGCAGCAGCTCCGCCGGGTAGCAGCCGACACCGACCACCCCCGGTCCAGCGTGCGCGCCGACCACAGGCCCGAGCGGCTGGATCATGAGGGTCTCGGCGATCGGCTCCAGCTCGCGGGCGATCCGCTCCGCGTCCGCTTCCGCGTCAGCGTGGCCGACGATGATGCAGACGCCCTGGCCGCGATCGACCTCACGCGTGAGCTCGACGACTCGAGTCAACGCTCGCTCGAACGTGCGCACGCGCTCGAGCGGGGTGACGAGACCGTCGCGGATGCAGAGCACCGGTTTCACTTGCAGCACCGACCCGAGAAGCGCGCTCGCCCGTCCGATTCGCCCACCGCGGCGCAAGAACTCGAGGGTCGCCACCGAGAAGTAGGTCTCGATGCTCGCCCGCATGTCGAGGACTTTGGCCTCGATCGCAGCCGCGTCTCTTCCGCTCGCGGCAAGCGACGAAGCAGCGAGCGTGATCAGCCCAAGTGACATCGAAACCAGTTCGGAGTCGATCACCCGCACGCGCTTGGCGTCGGTCATGGCAGCGGCCTGCCGCGCCGATTCGTAAGTGCCGCTCAGCTTCCGCGAGATGTGGATCGAGACGACGGAATCGTGTTCGTCCAGCAGCGACTTGTAGACTTCCGCGAACCGTCCGGGCGAAGGCTGCGACGTCGTCGGATGAGTCGTCACCGAATGCAGCCGGCGGTAGAACTCGCCCGGCCGGATGTCGACTCCATCGAGGAGCGGCTTTCCGTCGAAATTGAGCGTCAGCGGCACCACCGTGATCGAGCGCAGGGCGGCGAGCTCGGGTGGAAGGTCCGCTGTGGAGTCGGTGACGATGGCGACCGATTGCGTGCTCACTCGTCGACCGGATTCATTTCGATCGGGTCGTCGCGACGGCGATTCTTCCGGTTGCGAAAGAAGCGAAGCTCGATCGGCCTCAGGCCCAACAGCATCACCAGCACGATGAAGGTCGTGAAGCCGGCGAGCAGAAAATAACCGAACCCCACCGCCATGCCGACGGCCGCGGCGAGCCAGATCATCGCGGCCGTGGTCAAACCGTGGACGTTGTTGCCCAGCCGCAAGATCGCACCTGCGCCCAGGAACCCGACCCCGGTGACGATCTGAGCGGCGATTCGTGTTGGGTCTACGCCTGTCTTGAACGCAGGGAGCAGGCCAACCCCTGTGAACAAACATGCGCCTACCGCGATGAGCGACATCGTTTTCAGACCAGCCGGGTGGCCTCGATACTCTCGCTCGACTCCGAGGACCAGGCCCAGGAGGAGCGCTACGAAAATGCGAAGACCTAGTTCGGCCTCGCTCCCTGGTATTGGCAGCGGCTCAGCCTCTGCCGGGACGGCCCCCGGGCTTGTCCTGCGCCCCGGGCTCGTCCTTGGCTCCCGGCTCGTCGGGCAGCTCCGGCAGGTCGAGGCTGTTCACGAAATCTCGGAAAACGGCCAGGCGCTCCTCGTCCACCGGCGCCTCGGCCTTGTCCTTGTCGCCGGCTTCCTCATCCGCGTCGGGAATGATGCCGGCCGATTCCATGACCTCCTCCGCGACGAAGATCGGGCACTCGACCCGCACCGCCAGCGCAATGGCGTCGGATGGCCGCGCATCGAAGTCCAGGTCACGCCCGTTCTGCTTCACGTAGAGGCGGGCGTAGAAGACCTGGTCGGCGAGCCGGGTCACCACGATGCGCTTCACGCTGATCCCGAGGTCGCCGAAAGCCGTAGCCATCAGGTCGTGGGTCAGGGGCCGGCCGAGGGGGTTGCCCGAGATCTTGGTCGCGATCGCCTGCGCCTCGAAAGAGCCGATCCAGATCGGCAGGTACCGATCGGCCTCCTTCTCTTTCAGGATCACCAGGTGCTGGGCGGTCGGCATGTGTATCCGGATGCTGTCGACGGAGACCTCGATGAGGTTTTTCATCCTCGGACCCACTATACCTTTCGGACCTTCGAACCCCCGAAATTTGATCTTTCTGAGGCCTGGGTACGATACGAAGGTGGCGAAGGGCAAGCGGGGAAGGGTGGTCTTGATCGACGCCCACAGCCTCATCTACAGGGCTTTTTTCGCGCTGCCGCCGATGAGCACGTCCGACGGGCAGGTGACGAACGCGGTCTACGGCTTCACGTCGATGCTGGCGATCGTCCTCGCCTCGCGGCCGGAGTTCGCGATCGGCGCCTTCGACGTGGGCGCGCCGACATTTCGTTCGATTGAATACAAGGAATACAAGGCCGGCCGGCGCGCGATGCCCGACGACCTGCGGCCGCAGATCGAAAAGGTCCGCGAGCTGCTGCAGGCTTTCTCGATTCCGATCTATGCCATCGAAGGCTTCGAGGCGGATGACCTGATCGGCACGCTGTCGAGGCTCGCTGAGGAGCGTGGGCATTCGGTCACGATCGTTTCCGGAGACCTCGACTGCCTGCAGCTCGTTTCGGAGTCGGTCGAGGCGCTCGTCCCCCGACGGGGCATCACGGACACATTTGTGTACGGGCCTGACCAGGTTCGCCAGCGCTACGGGTTCGAGCCGTCGCAGCTGATCGACTTCAAGGCGCTCCGCGGCGACACGTCCGACAACATTCCCGGCGTCCCCGGCGTCGGCGACAAGACCGCGGCAAAGCTCGTGCAGGACTTCGGCACGATCGACGCGCTTCTGGAGCGAGTCGATGAGCTGCCGGAAGGACGCCTGAAGACATCGCTCAAAGCAAACGAGGAGCAGGTGCGCCTGGGCAAGCGCATGGTCACCATCGTGCGCAACGTTCCGATCGAGCTGGATCTCGAACGCGCGCGCTGGACTCGCTACGACTACGAGAAAGTCCGGCTCGTCTTCGACAGGTTCGAGTTCCGGCAGCTGCTGAGCCGCTTTCCGCCGCCCGACCAGGTGCCGGTGCAGCCCAGCCTCGCGTTCGAGCCGGTGCCCGAGCCCGCCGGCTTGAGAATTGTCGAGGACCCGGCCGAGGCGGCGAGCCTGCTCGCGGGATCCGCCGACGTGGCGGTCTTCGCGTTCAACGAAGGCGCCGGCCGCTCGGCCCGCATCTGCGGACTCGGCGTGTCTACCGGCCCTCAAACGTTCTATGCCGCGACGCCCGACGCCATGGATGCGGTCGCGAGCACGCTCTCCGGCCGGCCCATCTCCGGCCATGACGCCAAGGAGACGGAGCTTGCGCTGCGGTCGCTTGGAGGCGGCAAGCGCGAGTGGGCGTTCAGCACATTTCTCGCCGCCTACCTTCTCGGCGCAGGCTCGCGCGACCCCCGGCTCGAGGACCTGGCGCGAGAGTTCCTCGACGTCACGCTCGTCAGCAACGAGCAGCTGCTGGGCACCGGCCGCGCCGCCCGCAAGCCTGCCGATGTATCGCGCGGCGAGGCGGCCGAGTTTGCCGCCCGGCGCGCCGAAGCGATCCTGAACCTGCGGCCCCGGCTCGAAGCCGAGATGACGAACCTCGGCGTCGACTATCTCTTCCACGAGATCGAGCTGCCGCTCGCCGGCGTGCTCGCGGACATGGAGTCGGAGGGCGTCGCGATCGACGTGCCCTACCTCAAGGACATGCAGGATGAGCTGGGCGCGCAGCTGGCCGCTATCGAGTCCGAAGTCGAGCAGGTCGCGGGCCAGAAGTTCAACCTCGGCGCGCCGCAGCAGTTGGCCAAAGTGCTGTTCGAAGATCTTCGCCTTCCCGTCGGAAAGCGGACCAAGACGGGCTATTCCACCGATGCGGACACGCTCGAAGCGCTGCGCGACAAGCATCCGATCATCGGCCTGATCCTCGAGCACCGGCAGCTGTCGAAGCTCAAGTCCACCTACGTCGATTCGCTGCCGCAGCTGGTCGATCCGCTGAGCGGCCGCGTGCACACTTCGTTCGGGCAGGCGAGCACCGCCACGGGACGGCTCTCATCTTCCAACCCGAACCTGATGAACATCCCCATCAGGACCGAGCTCGGGCAGCGCATCCGCCGCGCGTTCAAGGCGGCGCGGCCCAGTCACGTGATGGTGTCCGCGGATTATTCGCAGATCGAGCTGCGCATCGCGGCGCACCTCAGCGAGGATCCGAAGCTGCTCGGCGCCTTCGCCGCCGGCCAGGACATCCACACCGCGACCGCGGCGGCGGTGTTCGGGATTCCGATCGAGTCGGTTGATCCGAACCAGCGCAGGCTGGCCAAGGTCGCGAACTTCGGATCGATCTATGGGCAGGGCGAGTACGGCCTTTCGCAGCAGCTGGGCATCACCGGTGACGTCGCCAGGGAGTTCCTCGCGCAGTACTGGTCGACCTACGCGCGTTTGAAGGAGTACCTCGATGAGGTGCGCAGGAAGGCGCGCGAGGAGGGGTTCGTGGTCAGCGCAACGGGCCGCCGGCGCGCGATTCCAGACCTGCGGTCACCGAACTTTCAGCTGCGCAGCGCGGCCGAGAGGATGGCCATCAACTTTCCGATGCAGTCGCTGGCCGCGGACATCATCAAGATCGCTATGGTGCGGCTGCAGCGCGAGATCGAGGCGGACCACATCGAGGGACGCATGCTGCTGCAGGTGCACGACGAGCTGCTTTTCGAGGTGCCCGAGTCGGAGGTTGACCAGTTTGCGGAGAAGGTGCCCCGGATCATGACCGGCGCGTACGAGCTCGAGACCGGGATCGAGGTCGAGACCAAGGTCGGGGCGAACTGGGCGGACATGAAAAAGCTGGCTGTGGTACGTGCATAGGCATCCGCCTCCGGCCGATCGTCGGATCTTCGGCGCCCATGCGGCCCATCTCCGGGTTCAGCTCCTGCGCTGCTCGCTCACGCATTCACCGATGCGCTCGCTCCGCTGCTCGTCGCTTCACCCGGATCTGGACCACCTGGTCGCCGAATATCTCGACGCTCGCCGGAGGCCGGATGCCTGAACTTCCGGAAGTAGAGACGATCGTCGCGGACCTGCGGCCGCACCTGGTCGGCCGCGCCATCGTGCGCGCCGAGCTTCCTTTCCCGACCATCGTCCGGTACCCGGAGCCGGAGGAGTTCATCGACGCGGTTGCCGGGCTGCGCATCGTCGGGATGCGAAGGCGAGGGAAATTCATCCTGCTCGACCTGGATGGCGGCGGCATGCTCGTGGTGCATCTCGGGATGACGGGCCAGCTGCGGCTTGTGGATGCTGATGCGCCCATCGAGAAACACACCCATGCGATTTTCAGCCTTGATGGGGACTCCACCTCCCCATCCGGCGCTGCGCGCCACCTTCCCCGCGAGCGGGGAAGTGACTTATCTAATTCTCCATCCGAGCTTGGTGGGGATTCCGCCTCGCCATCCGGCGCTGCGCGCCACCTTCCCCGCGAGCGGGGAAGTGACTTATCTAATTCTCCATCGCGCCCTCAGCAGTTGCGGTATCGCGATCCCAGGCGTTTTGGGCGATTGTTGCTTGGCACTCAGGAGGAGCTGCTTGCTTCGAAGAAGATGCCTCGGCTCGGGCCCGAGCCTATTGATCCCGCTTTTGCGCCCGACGAGCTGTATCGAAGTTTGCACAGGCGCCGCACCTCCTTGAAAGCGGTGCTGCTCGACCAGGGCGCGATCGCAGGCGTCGGCAACATCTACGCGGACGAGTCCATGCACCGCGCCCGGTTGCGGCCGGACCGCATCGCCTCCGGCTTGAGCCGCAAGTCAGCGCAGCGCCTTCACGAGTCGCTGCGCGACTCACTGCTGATGGCGATCGAGAACCGCGGCAGCTCGGTCGACACTTACCGCGACGCGTGGGGCGAGCTCGGGGGGCAGCAGGAACAGCTCCTGGTCTACGGCCGCGCCGGCGAGCCGTGCTTCACCTGCGGCCGCCCGCTCAAGATGATCCGCCTCGCGGGCCGGAGCACCGTCTTCTGCACCAAGTGCCAGCGTTAGAGCGCCTCTTCCCGAGGCTCTTTGCGATCGTCGTCCTCTCGGTCGCGTTCGTCGCGCTGACGATGGCGATCACGGCAGGACTTTTCGCGAGTCTCGATCACCAGGTCGCGGTGTCGATGCACGACATCTGGCAGGAATCGCTGCACGGGCTGTTCCAGCTGATCGCCGAGCTGGGTGGGCTCGAGCTGACGACCATCCTCATGGTCGGGCTCTTCTTTTATCTATTGCGCAGCGGATTCGGGGCCGACGCGCTCGCCGTCGTTGCATTCGGCGGCGCCATCGTGCTCGAGCTGGTGTACAAGGAGCTGTTCTTTCATCCCGGGCCGCCACGTTCCCTGTCGCATCGGGACGGGCCCAGCGTGACCGACATCTTCGTAGGGAATGGACTCGGCAACAGCTTTCCAAGCGGCCACATGGTGCGCACCGTCGTCGCGTACGGCCTGGTTGCTTTTGTGATCCGCCGGCTTGCAACGTCAGGAGTGGTGCGGGTGCTCGCCCTGGCGGTCGCGATCCTGATCATCGTCGTCGTGGCCTTCGACCGCCTGTACCTGGACGTGCACTGGGAGTCGGACGTGATCGGGGGCCTGCTGCTGGGCAGCATCGCCCTTCTGGCGGCGACCGTCTGGCTGGACCGTCCGATAAAGACCGACAATTAGGGCGTGGGGGATAGGGCAGTCTTGATCATGGTCACGACCGGAGGCCGCAACGACGCCGAGCGCCTGGGCGAGGCCCTGGTGGTCGAGCATCTCGCTGGTTGCTGCTCGGTCATCCCTACGGTCCACTCCGTCTACTACTGGGAGGGCCAGCTGAAGCGTGAGCATGAGGCCCTTCTGCTCGTCAAAACCCTGGAGTCCAGGGCGACCGCGGTCCAGGAATACGTCCGAACTCACCACGAATACGAATTGCCCGAGATCCTGCAGATCAGCGTCGAGGGCGGGTCGTCGGATTACCTGAACTGGCTTGCGGATCAAGTAACGCAACAAGCCCGCTAAGCGTTAAGTCAACACTTAGACTCATGGACGGGGTGGCAACGGTAGTCGACGTTCCCGGCGATTCCAGCGGCACCAAAAAGCGCCGCCGTCGCCGAGCGCGCCGCGAGGAAGCCCGCGCCGCCCTGGAACAGAACCTCACCGGCGACCACGGCAGCCCGAACGGCAACGGCAGCGTCGCGGAGGCGATTTCCCCCTCGCCGCCGGCTGACGCCGCGGTGGTGTCGGTCGCGGTCCTGCCCGAGCTGGAATCTCCCGTAAACCAGGCGATCCTCCTGGAAGCCCCGGCGCCCGCGCCTGACGAGTTCAAGGACCTGCTCGGCCAGGCGGTAGGCCTGCGCCTCGACTCGGTCTCGCGCGAGTTCGGCGGGGGTGACGAGATGCAGGTGAGCGCCCTTCAGAACGTCTCTCTGGAGATCGGGCCGTGTGAGTTCGTCTCGGTGGTCGGTCCATCGGGCTGTGGCAAGACCACCTTGCTCTCCCTGATGGGCGGCCTCGACAAGCCCACCAGCGGTCACGTCTACGCCGCCGGCCTGCCGCTCGGCGAGCTCTCGGAGCAGGACCTCGCGGACTACCGGCTCCAGCGTGTCAGCACGATCTTTCAGACCTTTAACCTGATCCCCTCGATGACGGTCCAGGACAATGTGGCGCTGCCGCTGACCCTGGCCGGGGTGGAGCTCGAGGAACGGCGCAAGCGGGCCCGCCACCTGCTGGCCCTCGTGGGCCTGGAGCATCGTGCTCGTTCGCGCGCTCGGCTCCTGTCGGGTGGAGAGCAGCAAAAGGTGGCCGTGGCGCGCGCCCTGGCCAACCGCCCCGGCCTCATCCTCGCCGACGAACCTACCGGCAGCCTCGACTCGGCCGCGGGCGAAGGGGTGCTGAACCTGCTCGAGGACCTGAACCGGCGCGGCGCGACCGTCGTGCTGGTCACACACGACCCTGAGGTGGCGCGGCGCGCTCACCGCGTGGTGAGGATGATCGATGGGCGCGCGATCGAGCTCGACGCGGGCAATCCGACCATCCGCAAGCAGGAACCGGTCGACCCGGCGGCCAGGCTCCACTGGCGCGACACCTTGAAGGTCGGCCTCGGAAGCGCTGGGCGACGGCCGCTGCGCACCACGCTGACGACGACCGGAGTCGCGATCGGCATCGCCGCGATGAGCCTGATCGTCGCGCTGGCCGGCGGGCTGCAGGGGGCGCTGAGCGCACCCGCGCTCGCGACGAGCCAGGTGCACCAGGTCGAGGTCTATCCGGCGGCGGATGCGGGAACCTCCACTTTCGATGCGGGCACGCTGGCCACCCTCGCGGGGCAGCCTCACGTGAGCGCCGCCTGGGGCCAGCTCGCGATGAGCGGGACCTTCAACACCGGGGCGCGCGCCGGGTCGGCCGGAGCGCCGCCGCCGGCGCTGCCTGGAGCCCTCGTCTCGCTCGCGCCGCTGCGTTCGTCGAGCGTGATGCCTGTGCTCAGCGCCGGCCGGCTGCCGAGCTCGGACGCCGCCTCCGAGGTGCTGCTCACGGACAGCGAGGCGACCGCCCTCGGGTTCCTCTCACCGCGCGGGGCGATCGGGACGACGGTTGTCTACACCGCCGCCTCGGGCGCCATGACGGTCCCGGGCGTGACTCGCAATCCGGTCAAGAGCCCTCTCGACCTCAAGCTGCTCGTCGTCGGAATCGTGTCCGGCAACGCGATGCCGGCGGGCGCACCGGGCGGGATGGCGCCTTACGCGACCGAGCGCGACCACTGGGCGCAGCTCGCGCGAATCAACGGGTGGAAGGGCGGCGAGTATTCGACCATCACGCTGCTGGCCGATTCGGGCCTGTCGGTGGGGAGCCTGCAGCGCAGGGTCGAGGCGCTCGGGTTCCAGACCCAGACCTTTGGAGACCAGTTCCGCAGCTTCGAGGACCTGCTCGGAAAGATGCGCGTCGCGCTCCTGGGGCTCGCGCTGGTCGCCCTGCTCCTCGCCTGCCTCGGCATCGCCAACACGATGTACACCGCGGTCCTCGAGCGGACCAAGGAGATCGGGGTGCTGAAGGCGCTTGGCGCGCGCAGGCGCGACGTGCTGCTCATCTTCGTCGCCGAAGCCGCTTTCATCGGGCTCGCAGGCGGCCTGGTCGGAATCGCCGTCGCGGTCGGGTTGGGCAAGCTCGGCAACGCCGCGGTCGACCGGCTGACGCAATCGGTGGCGGGCACTGGCTTCGACGTGTTCCGCACCGACTTCGCGGTCGTGGCGGTGGCGCTCGTCGTCGCGATCGTGCTGAGCACCGGCAGCGGCCTCCTGCCGGCGTTGAGGGCGGCCGTCCAGGACCCCGCACGCGCGCTCCGTTACGAATAGGGCATCGCCCCACCCGCCAGAGGATTCCGCACGTCTGGCGCCAAACACGCCGATGAAACACGCGCAATACGCACGTTTGGCGCCAAGCGTTCGTTTCAGTCTCCCAGTCCCACCCCGACGCCCTCCTCCCAGTAACTTGAGCAGATGAGGGCTTCTACCTATCCGCTCATTGATGCTGAGGTAGCCGCGGCGCTCGTGCTCGAGCGCACGCGTTTTCTTGGTTCCGAAAGGGTTGCGCTTGTCGATTGTGCCGGGCGCGTTCTCGCCGAGGACATCGTGGCTGCGGATCCACTGCCGGCGTTTCCCTCCAGCGCGGTCGACGGATATGCGCTCCGGGCCGCCGACGCCGGCAGGGCTTTGCGGGTGGCCGGCGAGTCGGCGGCCGGGCGGCCTTTTGAGCGGGCGGTCGAGCCGGGTATGGCGATTCGAATCCTGACCGGCGGAGTCTTGCCCGACGGCGCGGATTGCGTCGTGATGATGGAGGACGTCGAGCTGAGCGGCGACGTCGTCAAAGTCCCCGCCGGTCTCACGCCGGGCCAGAACTTCCATGCGCCTGGAGCAGACCTGCGCCCGGGAGAGCATGTGCTGCCGGCGGGCGTGCAGCTCGGCGCGGCTGAGCTCGGCCTGGCCGCCGCGCTCGGCCTGCCGGAGCTGCTGGTCGGTCGCCGCCCGCGGGTGGCGCTCATGTCCACCGGGGACGAGCTCGTGGAGGTGGGGAAGACTCCGGGGCGCGGGCAAATCCCCGACTCGAACCGGTGGGCGCTGCTGGCAGCCCTGCGCGAAGCCGGGGCGGAGGTCCGCCTGCTCGGCATCGGCCCGGACGAACCCGATGCACTGCGGCGGTTGGTTGTCGACGCGCTCACTGGCGCGGACGTCCTTGTCACATCCGGCGGCGTGTCAGTCGGCACGCACGACCTCATCAAACCGCTGCTTGAATCCATCGGGGACGTGCACGTAGGGCGGGTCAAGCTCAAGCCGGGCAAGCCCTTCACTTTCGCGACGCTGCCCGAGGACAAGGTGGCATTTGGACTGCCTGGGTTTCCCGTCTCGTCACTCGTGACTTTCGAGGTCTTCGTGCGCCCGGCGCTGCGCAAGATGCAGGGTTTCGCGCAGCTTCAGCGCCCGACCTTGCCGGTCCGCCTCGGATACGACGCGCGCGCGACCGCCGATCGCACCGAATACCAGCGGGTCACTCTTCGACGCGACGCGCGCGAGCTCGTCGCGGCATCAACTGGATCCCAATCCTCCTCGCGACTCATGTCGCTGGCCGGGGCGCATGCGCTGGTGCGGATCCCGCCGGGGGATCAGGGCATCGAAGCCGGCGGTGTGGTCGAAGCGATGATCCTTTCATTACCGTGAGCGGGGCAGCCGCGTTCGAACGTCCGTTCGACTTAGAATTAGATGTCGCCCATGCCCTCCAGCTTTCGTGTCGACGCACCCTTCAAGCCGGCCGGTGACCAGCCTCAGGCGATTGAGCAGCTGGTCGAAGGCGTGCGCTCCGGGCTGACCCAGCAGGTGCTGGCCGGCGTCACGGGGAGCGGCAAGACCAACGTCATGGCGTGGGCGGTCGAGCAGCTCCAGCGGCCCGTGCTGGTGCTCAGTCCGAACAAGACCCTGGCCGCTCAGCTGTGCGCGGAGTTCCGGCGCCTGCTGCCCGACAACGCGGTCGAATACTTCGTCAGCTACTACGACTACTACCAGCCCGAGGCGTACATCGCGCGCTCCGACACGTACATCGAAAAGGACTCGAGCCGCAACGAGGAGATCGACCGCATGCGCCACTCGACGACCCAGGCCCTGGTCACGCGGCGCGACGTTTTGGTCGTGGCGAGCATCAGCTGCATCTACGGCGTGGGCTCTGTCGAGGACTACCTTGGCGAATCGCTGGAGATCTCGAAAGGCCAGGCGATCCGGCGCGAGGTGTTCCTCCGCAAGCTCACCGAGATGCTTTATGAGCGCAACGACTACGACCTCGCACGTCTTCGGTTCAGGGTGCGAGGCGATGTTGTGGACCTGGTGCCCGCGAACGAGGAGAAGGTCTATCGCGTCGAGTTCTTCGGGGACGAGGTCGAGCGTATCCAGGAGCTCGACGCGGTGACCGGCGAGATTCTCGGGACGCGCAACAGCTTCACGATCTTCCCGGCGTCGCACTACGTCACGCCCGCGGACAAGCTTCGGCTCGCGATGGTCGACATCGAGGCCGAGCTCGACGAAAGAACCAAATGGTTCGAGGAGCATGGGCGGCTGCTCGAGGCGCAGCGGCTGAGGCAGCGCACCAACTTCGATCTCGAGATGATGCGCGAGACCGGAACATGCGCGGGCATCGAGAACTATTCGCTGCATCTCACGCGGCGGAAGCCTGGCGACGCGCCCTTCACGCTGATGGACTTCCTGCCGGACGACACGTTGATCTTCGTCGACGAGTCGCACGTGGCGGTGCCGCAGATCGGCGGCATGCTGGGCGGTGACCGGTCACGCAAGGCCGCCCTCGTCGAGTACGGGTTCCGCCTGCCGAGCGCATTCGACAACCGGCCCTTGAGCTTCGAGGAGTGGGAGGAGCGGGCGCACGATGTCGTCTACGTCTCGGCCACGCCGGGCGACTATGAGATGCGACGCTCGCAGCGCACTGTCGAGATGGTGGTGAGGCCGACCGGCCTCGTCGATCCGACCGTCGAGGTGCGGCCCACAGCCGGCCAGATCGACGACCTGCTGGCCGAGGTGAAGCGGCGCGCGGAGCTTGGTCACCGGTCGCTCGTCACGACGCTCACCAAGCGTTTCGCCGAGGACCTCGCCGACTATCTGCGCGAGTACGGGGTGAAAGTGCGGTACCTGCACTCGGAGCTGGACGCGATGGAGCGCCTGGACGTCCTGCGCGACCTCCGGACCGGTGCGGTCGACGTCGTGGTGGGGATCAACCTGCTGCGCGAGGGCCTCGACCTCCCGGAGGTGGCGTTCATCGGCATCCTCGACGCCGACAAGGAGGGTTATCTCCGCGCCTACCGCTCGTTCATCCAGACGATCGGTCGGGCCGCGCGCAACGTCGAGGGACACGTCGTGATGTACGCCGACAAGATCACGGACTCGATGCGCCTGGCGCTCGATGAGACAGAGAGGAGGCGCAACAGGCAGATCGCGTACAACGCCGAGCGCGGGATCACCCCGGAGACCGTGAAGAAGGCGATCTACCAGATGGAGATCAACTCGAACGACATCAAGGCGGACGCCGTCGAGATCATGGCTGGGGCCGGCGTCCCGCGCGAGGACCTGCTCGCGATCGTGCGCGACCTCGAGAAGGAGATGCGCCGGCTGTCGAAAGAGCTGCAGTTCGAGGACGCCGCGCGGGTGCGCGACCGGATCATCTTGCTGCGCAAGCGCCTTTCCGGTGAAGAGCCGGGCAAGGACACCGAAGAGGACGGCGCGGTCGCGCTGGCGATCGCAGCGGCGCCGAAGCAGAAGACGATGGTGCGCAACTGGAGGAAATCACGACGGGGTCCGTGAGGAACGCGAGAAGAGCTGCCGAGCTGCTCGCGACCCCGCCGACCGGTTGGATGGAGACCCTCGGGGCGCGCATCAGCGAGTCGGAGCCGGGGCGTGTCGTGCTGGAGCTCGAGGCGGGCCCCAGGCACCGCCATGGCGGTGGAATCGTGCAGGGCGGGGTGATCACGCAGATCGCCGACGCGGCGATGGGCATGTCGCTCGCGACGCTGCAGGAGGATGGGCTCTGGAACACGACGATCGAGCTGAAGATCAATTTCCTCCGACCGGTGGTGTCGGGGCGCCTTCGGGCGGTCGGCCGCGTCGTGGAGATGAAGCAGACCCTGATGTTCAGCGAGGCGGACGTGCTGGACGACCAGGACAGGCTGGTGGCGCGGGCCTCGTCGACCTGCCTCGAAGTACCAGAGGGACAGGGCCGTGAGTGAGCGGACTCTGGCGACTTCGCGAGCCTGGGAGTGGCTGGGTCTCGCACTGGTGGAGACGGGCGAGGGCACGGCGACCGTCGACATGACTCCAACGGAAGACATGGCCAACCACTCTGGTTTCGTCCATGGTGGGATGATCAGCACGCTGGCCGACTCGGCGATGGGCCGATCGGTGCGCACGCTGAAACCCGGCGTTGTACGAGCCATGAGCTTTGATTTGAAGCTCAACTTCATCTCGGCAGCGAAGATTGGCGAGACCCTGCGTGCCACCGGGCGGGTGGTTCATGCCGGCCGTCGCACGGTCGTCACCGAATGCCGCGTCGAAGGAGCGGGCGGGAAACTCGTCGCCACCGCCAGCGGAACGTTTTCAGTCACCCGAGAAAAGGAATAGTTGTAAGCCCAGTGCCCATAGACCACATCACGATCCGCGGCGCGCGCGAGCACAACCTGAAGAACGTCACGCTGTCGATCCCGCGTGACAAGCTCGTCGTGTTCACCGGGCTGTCGGGCTCCGGCAAGTCGTCGCTGGCCTTCGACACGATCTACGCCGAAGGCCAGCGGCGCTACGTGGAATCGCTGAGCGCGTATGCGCGCCAGTTCCTCGGCCAGATGGAGAAGCCCGACGTGGACACCATCGAGGGGCTGTCGCCGGCGATCTCCATCGACCAGAAGGGAACGTCGAAGAACCCGCGCTCGACGGTCGGTACGGTCACAGAGGTTTACGACTACCTGCGCCTCCTTTACGCGCGCGTAGGGCACCCGCACTGTCCCGTGTGCGGCCGCGAGGTCCGCCGGCAGACGGTCGACCAGATGGCGGACCACGTCGAGAAGCTGCCCAAGGGAACGCGCGTGATGGTGCTGGGCCCGATCGTCAAGGGTCGCAAGGGCGAGTACAGATCGCTGATCGACGACGTGCGCAAGTCGGGGTTTGTGCGCGTTCGAGTCGACGGCAGCCTGTACGAGCTGACCGAGCAGATACCGCTCGACAAGAACAAGAAGCACGACATCCAGGTCGTCGTCGACCGGATCGTCATCGGTCCAGATCAGCGGACGAGGCTCGTCGAATCGATCGAGACGGCGGCGCGACTTGGCAGCGGCCTGGTGATCATCGCTCCAGATAAAGGAGAAGAGATCCAGATGTCGATGGCATTCGCGTGTCCCTACGACGGGACCAGCGTGCCCGAGCCGGAGCCGCGCAACTTCTCGTTCAACAGCCCGCATGGCGCATGCCCGACGTGCACCGGGATCGGCTCGCAGCTCGTGGTCGACGGGGACCTGGTCGTGCCCGACCCGTCGCTGTCGCTTCGCGAGGGCGCCGTCGCGGCGTGGAGCCGCTCGCAGTTCTTCTATCCAGAGCTGCTGGAGTCGGTCAGCAAATTCTTCGGCATCGACATGGACAAGCCGTGGTCGAAGCTGACCAAGCAGCAGCGCGAGGTGCTTCTCAACGGCACCGGCGACCGCAAGATCCGATTCGGCTACAAGAACCAGTACGGGCACTCGCGCTGGTACGAGGCGCCGTTCGAGGGCGTGATCGCGAACCTTCAGCGCCGCTACCAGGAGACGCAGTCGGACTTCCTGAAAGCGGAGCTGGAGCGGTACATGTCCGACAAGCCGTGCCCCGCCTGCAAGGGACGCCGCCTCAAGCCGGAGTCGCTGGCCGTGACCGTTGCGAATCACAACATCGCCGAGGTTTGCGAGCTGCCCGTCAGCACCGCGGTCAGCTTTTTCGACCAGCTGGACCTGACCGAGCGCGAGCACCTGATCGCTCGCGGCGTGTTGAAGGAGATCCACGAGCGGCTGCAGTTCATGATCGACGTCGGGCTCGAATACCTGACCATCGAGCGTGCCGCCAACACGCTTTCCGGTGGCGAGTCACAGCGGATCCGCCTTGCCACACAGATCGGGTCGAAGCTGATGGGCGTCCTCTACATCCTCGACGAGCCGTCGATCGGGCTGCACCAGCGCGACAACCGGCGGCTGATCAACACGCTGCTGAGGCTGCGCGACCTGGGCAACACACTCATCGTCGTCGAGCACGACGAGGAGACGATCCGCTCCGCCGACTACATGGTCGACATCGGACCCGCGGCGGGCGAGCATGGAGGGGAGATCATCGCCGCGGGAACCGTGGACGAGGTGCTGCGCAACCCGAACTCGTTGACGGCTGCATTCCTGAGGGGAGATCGCGAGATTCCGGTTCCGCCGCGCCGCCGAAAGGGAAACGGCAAGCGCCTGGTGATCCGCGGCGCGCGCGCCAACAACCTGAAGAACCTCGACGTCGCGATTCCGCTTGGCGCGTTTGTCGCGGTGTCAGGAGTGAGCGGTTCGGGGAAATCCTCTTTGGTCACGGACATCTTGAGCCGCAAGGTCGCTCAGCACTTCTACCGGGCCAAGGACAGGCCGGGCGCACACGACGCGGTGGAGGGGCTCGAGCACCTCGATAAGGCGATCGACATCGACCAGTCGCCGATCGGGCGAACGCCGCGGTCGAATCCCGCGACGTACACCGGCATGTTCACGTACATGCGCGACCTCTTCGCGCAGCTTCCCGAGGCGAAGATGCGCGGCTACAAGCCGGGCCGCTTCAGCTTCAATGTGCGGGGCGGTCGGTGCGAGAACTGTCAGGGGGACGGGATCATCCAGATCGAGATGCACTTCCTCCCGGACGTCTATGTTCCGTGCGAGGTGTGCCACGGGACGCGCTATTCGCGCGAGGTGCAGGAGGTGAAGTTCCGCGGGCATTCGATCTCCGACGTGCTCGAGATGACAGTGGACGAGGCGTATGAGGTGTTCGAGAACGTGCCGCGGATCCAGACGAAATTGAAGACGCTCCGCGACGTGGGACTCGGCTATATCCGGCTCGGCCAGCCGGCTACGCAGCTGTCCGGAGGCGAGGCCCAGCGCGTGAAGCTGTCCTCCGAGCTGTCGCGACGCGACACCGGCCGGACCCTGTACCTGCTGGACGAGCCGACGACCGGCCTTCACTACGCGGACGTGGAGAGGCTGCTGGTCGTGCTGCACCGCCTCGTGGAGCACGGCAACACGGTCGTCGTGATCGAGCACAACCTCGACGTCCTCAAGACGGCCGACTGGCTCATCGACCTCGGGCCGGAGGGTGGGGAGAAGGGAGGCTATGTGATCGCCGAGGGCACGCCGGAGCAGCTCGCGGCCAATCCCGCCTCGTCCACGGGTCAGTTCCTGAGGACGCCGCTGGAGCGCGCTGGTCGGCGAGCGCAGGCGAATGGAGCGGCGGGCGCGCGTCCGGCGACCAAGCGGCGCGTGAAAGTCGCCGTCTGACGACGGAGAAACCGTCCACCGGATACGGAGCTCTCCTGCGGGTTCCGGGCTTTTCCCGGCTGTACGCGGGGCTCCTGCTCGGTCGCATGGCCGGATCGATGCTCTTCGTGGCTCTGATCCTGTTCGTGCTCGAGCGCTATCACTCGCCGCAGCTCGCAGGCGCAACCGCATTCATGGCGGCGCTGCCGGGCATCCTCGTGTCGCCGCTGGCGGGCGCCCTGCTCGACCGCTACGGCCGCGCGCGGCTGGTCGTCCTGGACTATGCGGTCGCGGCGGTGGCGCTGGGACTCATCGCCGGCCTTTCCGCTCTGCACCTGCTGGCATCGCCGGTCCTCCTCGCCATCGTGGCGGTGGCCTCTCTCACAAACCCGCTTAGCTGGGCCGGCGCGCGCTCTCTGTTTCCGATCCTTGCTCCGCGGCACCTGTGGGAGCGGGCCAACGGTCTCGACAGCAGCGGGCACGTCATCGCCACGCTTCTCGCGTCGCCGCTGGCCGGCACGATCGTCGGCCTGTTCGGCGGGGAATGGGCGCTGGCGGCGTCGGGCGCGGTCTACGTCGCGGCGGCGGCGGTCATGCTGCGCCTGCCCGAACCGCGCAATGCGGCCGCACAGGTCGGGTCGGTGTTGAGGAACGCCTGGCTCGGCCTCGTGTACACGGTGCGCAACCCGACGCTGCGCGGTCTCGCCTTGACCCTCAGCGTCTACAACGTCGGCAACGGGCTCCTCGCCATCGCGGTACCCGTGCTCGTCCTCGGCCGCCTGCATTCCGGACCCTCGGCGGTTGGACTCTTGTGGGGGGCTATGGGAGGAGCTGGGTTGGCGTCGGCTCTCGTCGCCGGGCGGTTTTCGAGTCAGGGGCGGGAGCGATGGTTCATGGCGGGGCCCATCCTCGTTGCCACGGTCGCCACGGCGCTGCTTCCGCTCGCCTCCAGCATCTGGGTTGTGGCGGGAGCGATCGTGCTGCTCGGCCTTTCGGCTGGGCCTTTCGACATCGGCTTGTTCACGCTGAGACAGAGGCGAACGGACCAGGCGTGGTTTGGGCGGGCTTTTGCGGTGTCGATGTCGTTGAACTCTGTGGGAAATCCGGTCGGGTCGGCGGTGGCCGGGCCGGTCATCGCGGCGTCTTTGAATTTGGCGCTTTGGGCGGCGGTGGCGGCGACCCTGGCCAGTTTGGTGCTTGTGCTGGTTGCGATTCCGTCGCGGGATGAGGCGGTGGTTCGGGCGTGAGGTCGGGGGTGGTTACCGGGACGCGGGGGGTGCTTGGACGCTAGGAAGGACTGGGAAGAGGGAGTGGGGGCGGGCTTGAGTGGGCGTTGTTGGACGTTGGGGTGGCGGTGTTTGCGGGGACCACGAGGACTGGGAAAAGGGGAGTTGGGGTGGGGCTGGGTGGGCTTTGGTGGATGCTTGCGGCGCTGTTTGCCGGGAGGACGACGGACTGGGAGGAGGGAGTTGGGTGAGTTTGGGCGGGCTTCGGTGGATGCTTGGTAGCGCTGTTTTGCAGGGACGACGAAGGACTGCGATGAGGGAGTCGGGGTGGGGCTGGGTGGCCGGGAGGGTGGCCAGATTTTTTGGTTTTGCGTAAATTAGGCCTTGACATACGAACATTCGTTTGGTAGGCTATTCCTATGTTGGGGGAGGGGGGAACACCCCTCGCTAAGTTGCGGGTGGCGGTGCGTGAGTTTCAGGCTCGCGAGGAACGCCGCGTAGATCCCAAGGAGCTTCGCGCCGTCATCGATGTGCTTGACGGCGAGTTCTCAGCCAATGCGCGAGAGTGCGCGCGAGCTGGTGAGCACCTGGTCGCCGGCAACATCACAGCTGCCTCCTGGATCGCGCGCAGCTGTGGCATGTCGATCAGCTCGGCCGCTGACCGGGTCTGTGTCGGCGAGCAGCTGGAGTCGCTGCCCAAAGTGGCGGCGGCGCTCAGCTCAGGTGAGATCTCCTATCAATCCGCTTCCGCGCTCTGCCACCTGCACGAGCGGCTGGGGGAGCATCGAGACGGCTTCGACGAAGAAGAGATGCTTGGCTATGCGCGCGAGTACTCCGTCTCCGAGCTGCGCAAGCTCTGCCGCTTCGCCTGGCATGTCGCCAATCCCGACGGCTTCTTCAAAGAGGCGGAGGCCGATTTCACCCGGCGCTACTTCCACATCAGCCAGCTCCCGGACGGCATGGTCGCGGTTGATGGTGTGCTCGACCCTGTCGGTGGCGCCGCCTTCAAGACTGCGGTCGATGTGCTGGCCAGGCCCCTGGGAGCGGAAGACGAG
>DATFVI010000019.1:0-7017 GCA_035260405.1 Candidatus Dormiibacterota bacterium | reverse complement strand
GCACCGGCCTGCTCGAGAAGATCGTGTCCGGCGGCGCCTCGAAGATGAGCGAGGCCGGCATCGCGGTGGTCGGCGGCCATTCCGTAGACGACGCGGAGCCGAAGTTCGGCTACAGCGTGATCGGCGAGGTGCACCCCGACCACATCGTGGGCAACGACGGCGCGCGCCCGGGCGACCTGCTTTACCTCACGAAGCCTCTAGGCTCAGGCCTCGTCGCCACCGCGATCAAACGCGGCCTGTGCCCGCCCGCCCTCGAGCGCGAAGCAGTCGCGGTGATGATGAAGCTGAACCGCGCGGCTTCCGAAGCGATGGTCGCCGCCGGCGCGACGGCCTCCACCGACGTCACCGGGTACGGCCTCATCGGCCACCTCTCCAACATCAAGGGAGGCGCGGACCTCGAGCTGAGCGCGGTGCCTTTCATGCCGGGGGTGCGAGAGCTCGCCGAGCGCGACCTCTTTCCCGACGGCAGCCGGCGCAACCACGCCGCCTACCGAGACCAGGTCGACTGGGACGCCATAGCGGAGATCGACCAGATGCTGCTGTGCGACGCGCAGACCAGCGGCGGCCTCCTGGTCGCCATCCCGCCGCACAAGGCCGTGGCGTTCGAGGCCGCGCTGCGCTCCGAGCCCTACCGGCCGGCGCTCATCGGGAAGATCACGGGCCGCGGCTCGATCCGGGTGCGCTAGGGTGCCCGGGCTCAGGGTCAGCGGCGGAGAGGCGAGAGGCAGGAGGCTCAAAGCTCCGAAAGGCATCAGGCCCACGCAGGGCATGGTCAAGCAGGCCATCTTCAACCTGGTCGGGCCGGGGATCGAGGGGGCGCACGTGCTCGACCTTTTCGCCGGTTCGGGAGCGCTTGGCATCGAGGCGCTGTCACGCGGCGCCGCGGGCGTCACGTTCGTGGACCACCAGGCGCGCGGTCTTGCTATCCTGCGCCAGAACTTGGACGTCCTCGGCCTCAAGGAGCGCGCGCACGTCGTCCGCGGCGACGTGGTGCGTTGGTTGGAGGCTTCGCCGGACGAGGTGAAGCGCGCGGGCCTCGTTTTTCTCGATCCGCCCTACGACGACATGGTGCTCGACCGCGCCTTGAAAGCCCTGGATCGAAATGCCGATGACATGACCGTGGTCGCGGAGCATTCGCGCCGCCAGCAGATGCCCGCGCTGGTGCGCCTTCAGGTGGATCGCGAACGCCGTTACGGCGACACGATCGTCACGGTGTTCAAGGCTTGAGCGCGAGGGCCCAGGGCGGCACTGCGCGCCCGAAAACGAAAACGGCCGTCTATCCCGGAAGCTTCGATCCGCTGACCAACGGACACCTTGACGTGGTGGATCGCGCGCTCGGCATCTTCGACCGGCTCATCGTCGCGGTGGCCGCGAACCCCGAGAAGCGCAAGCCGCTGTTCACCGTGGAAGAGCGGATGCGCCTGATCGCCGCCTCGCTGAAGGGCCGCGAGAACGTCGAGGTGGCCAGCTTCAAAGGGTTGACGGTGGAGTTCGCCCGCTCGCGGGGAGCGACCACGCTGGTCAAGGGCTTGCGCGCCTACTCAGACTTCGATGCGGAGCTTCAGCAGGCGCTGATGAATCGCAAGCTCGCGCCCGACATCCACACCGTCTTCCTGATGTCGAGCTTCACCCACATCTTCGTCTCGTCAAGTATCTTGAAGGACATCGCCAGCTACGGCGGCAACGTGGCCGACCTCGTTCCGCCCCCGGTTGCGAGAGCGCTCAAGGAGAAGTACAGATAAAGGTCGACGAGCTGCTTGACCGGATCGACTACCTGGTCCAGAACGCGCGCCACGTCCCGCTGTCCACCCAGGTGATGGTCAACGAGGACGAGATGATGGAGCTGATCGACCAGGTGCGCTTCAACCTGCCGGACGAGATCAAGCAGGCGAACTGGACCGTGTCTGAGCAGCAGCGCATCATCAGCGAGGCGCACGCCGAGGCGGCGCGCATCATGTCGCGCGCCAACGAGCGCGCCGAGGAGACCGCTTCCGAGCACGAGATCCTGCGCCGGGCCGAGCGCCATTCCGCCCAGGTGATCAAGGACGCGCAGGCCAAGTCGGACCAGATCATCCGCGAGGCCGAGGGCTACGCGATGGAGCAGCTCAAGCAGCTGGAAGCCCACCTCGGACGCACGCTGCAGACGGTGCGCCGGGGGGTCGAGGCGCTGCAAACCAACCAGCCGCCCACCGAGGAGCACGCCGACCAGGCGACCGGCTCCTGAAGCGGGGACCCGGCTTCCCGTAAACTTCACAGGCTCATGGCTCTACCAAAGGTCAAGCTATCCAAGTCCAAGAAGGGACGCCGGCGCTCCCACCTGGCTCTCGCGCTCGTGATGCTGCAGCCCTGCCCCAACTGCAAGAAGCCGAGGCGGCCGCACACGATCTGCACCAACTGCGGCTTCTACAAGGGCCGCGAGGTCATCAAGACGGCGTAAATATGAGAAGGAACCTGACGGTTCCTTCTCATCGACCGGTCGGCTTCGCCGACGGGTCTGCTCATCTTCCCGCGGAAGGGATTTCCGAAAACTTTCTCCCCGCGACGCTGGCGACGTATAGGCGCGCTGGGTAGTCGGCCTGGCCAAGCCAGGCCTACATGCGACGATTGGGTGAATAAGGATGGCAAAAGTCGCCTTCATCTACCCCGGCCAGGGCTCCCAGCAGCCGGGCATGGGGGCCGAGCTCCTGACCGACCCCGAGATCAGCGACCTCTGCGACAGGTGCTCCTCGTCCTCCGACGTCGACCTGCGCCGCCTGCTCACCACCGCGGACGACGACGAGCTCCGGCTCACCCAGAACGCCCAACCGGCTCTCTGCTTCGTGGGCATCGGCCTGACCGTCCTGCTCCGCCGCCACGGGATCGACCCGGTCGCCGCCGCGGGCCATTCGGTGGGCGAGTACACGGCGCTTGCGGCCTCGGGCGCGGTCAGTGCGCACCAGGTGATCAAGGCCGTCGTCGAGCGTGGAAAGGCGATGGCGGAGGCCGCTCCCCCGGGCACCAGCTCGATGGCCGCGGTGCTCGGCCTCGACTCGCAGGCCGTGGAGGTAGCCCTGGCCGGAATGAACGACGCCTGGCCGGCCAACTACAACACGCCCACTCAGACGGTGATCGCGGGCACCATGGCGGGCCTCGACGCAGCGACAAAGCGCCTCCAGGCGGCGGGCGCGAAGCGGGTGATCGGGCTCAACGTCAGCGCCGCGTTCCACACCCCGCTCATGGCGCTGGCCGCCGAAAGGCTGCGCGCCGCCCTGGATCACATCGAGTGGCGAGCTCCTCGCATTCCCGTGATGGCCAACCTGACGGGTCGCCCGCACCAGGGCGGCGACCGCATCCCTCAGGTGATGGAGATGCAGCTGCGCTCTCCGGTGCGCTGGGCGGCGTGCATCGCCACCCTGGTGGACATGGAGTGCCACACGTTCGTGGAGGTGGGCCCTAAAAGAGCGCTCACGGGAATGATGAAAGAGCTGGCCCCCACGGCCACCGCAGCCGCCGTGGGGACGCCACAAGCGGTGATGCAGCTGCAGATCGCGTAAATCCCCCTCTCCCGCGCGAGCGGGAGAGGGTCGGGGAGAGGGCCGAGAAAGAACGTAAATCGTCAGGCAAACTTTCGTTGCCTACTGAGCATCCGTGCCTTGACTCGCCGCCCAAGGGCAGGAGCAGAATCGGGTCGTAGCCGGCATTTTCAGGGTTGTTGGGTCGACATGCCGAACCGCCGCGGTCCCTAGCGAGGACCGCCATTGAGATCAAGCAGCGAAACCGCTGTTCGATCTTTTCACGGAGGTGACAAATGCACGCAGGCGTCATCAAGTCGAAGTTCAAGAAGACCGACCTGGACAAGGCGATCAAGGAGTACAGGGAGACCGCCATTCCGGCCCTCGCGACGCACAAGGGGGCGCGCTCGGCGATGTTGCTGGTCAACCGCGACACGGGAGAAGCGATCTCGATCGGCATGTACGAGGACGAGGGTGCGGCCAGGTCATTCGCGCCAAAAGCTGAGAAGCTGGCGGAATCCCTCAAGAAGTACCAGAGCGAGAGCACTCCGAAGCGGGAGCTCTACGAGGTCGCGGCCTCAACGCAGATCGAGGCGAAGGCGGTGGTCGAACGCAACCTCAGGGCATTCAACGCCCATGACCTGGAGGCTGTAGCGCGTGACGCGGCACCCGAGATCGAGCTGACGAGCCCCGGAGACATCAAGGTCAAGGGCCCGCAGGCGGCCAAGGAGTACAACCACAACTGGGTCAAGGCGTTCCCCGACGCGCGCGTCGAGGCGAAGCAGATCTTCAGCCAGGGCAACACAGTGATCGTGGAAGGCGTTTTCACGGGGACGCACGATGGAACGCTCAAGACCCCGATGGGTGACGTGCCCGCCACCGGCCGAAAGGTGAAAGGCGATTTCATCCAGATCTTCGAGGTCGATCGTGGGTTGGTCAGGAGGAATCACCTGATGTTCGACCAGGTGCAGCTCATGACGCAGCTCGGGATGGCTCCCGCGCCGCAGACCCAGAAAGCGGGCTCGACCCGCTAGCAAAGGTCCAACCAAGGACAGGGCCCGGGCCGCTCGGAGCCCGGGCCCCTCGTGGGCCGAAGGGCCGGTGATACAGTAATCGCGACATGGAAACTCAAAAACTGAGCTTCGAGGATTTCAAGAACATCGTCGTCGAGCGCCTCGGGTGCGAGCCCGAGCAGGTGACGATGGACGCTTCGTTCCAGGAGGACCTCAACGCCGATTCGCTCGACCTGGTCGAGCTGATCTACGCGTTCGAGGAGAACACCGGGCTGGAGATTCCCGACGAGGACGCGGAGAGGATCACGACGGTCGGGCAGGCTTGGGAGTACATCCAGGAGAAGGCGGGCACATAGCACAGCCCCAGGCCGCGCCCCTGGCCCAGTCCCTAGAGCAGCTCCAGCAGAAGATTGGGATCCACTTCCGCGACCCGGGTCTCCTGCTCGAAGCCGTAACGCACAGCTCCTTCGCCAACGAGAGCCCTCACCTGTCGCCTCGCGACAACGAGCGCCTCGAGTACCTGGGCGACGCGGTGCTGCAGCTGATCACAGCCGAATATCTGTACAAGCACCGTCCCGGAGCGACCGAGGGCGAGCTGACGCAGACGCGCTCGGCGATGGTCAACACCAACACGCTCGCCCAGCTGGCGGAGCAGCTCGACCTCGGCAGCTACCTGTACCTCGGCAAGGGCATCGCGAAAGGGGGCGGCCGCAGCCTGAAGTCGCTGCTCGCCAACGGGTTCGAAGCCGTGCTCGGCGCCGTCTTTCTGGACGCGGGCTACGACGCCGCCTACCACTACTACCTGAACCGCTACCGCGCGCTCGAGTCGCCGGTGCTGGACGAGAACTTCAAGGGGCGGCTCCAGCAGCTGGCGCAGGAACGCTTCAGCGCGACGCCCTTCTACGACAGCGAAGGCGCCAGGGTCGGCACCCATCGCGAGTACACCTCGGTGGTCTTTGCCGGCGCGGAGCCCCTCGGCACCGGCCACGGGGCGAGCAAGCAGGAGGCGGAGCAGGACGCCGCCCGGGTGGCGCTCCAGAGCCTGGTGGGGGCTGCCGAGACATCCGGACAGGCCAAGCCGCCCAAGACGCCGAGGCCCCGGGCGCGCCGGGCCCCGCGAACGGCCCGGACGACCGCCCCGGCAGCGCCCGAGACCGATGGGCCCCAGGCGGTGGCCGAGGTCATCCAGCTTCCCGAACCCGCAGCCCAACCCGAACCTATGCCGGAAGCGGAGGTTGTCCACAGGGAACCCCGCAGCCGCCAGTTCGGCGAACCCCTCGAATAGCGCCTTTCCACATGTTGTACCCGGGCCGGAATTGACCCCTACATCTGCGACAATGGCACCGACTTGTTCCTACGCTCGCTGAGCCTGCTCGGGTTCAAAACGTTCGCTCGGGCGACCGAGATCCGGTTCGAGGGCGGCGTCACCGCGATCGTCGGCCCTAATGGGTCGGGCAAGACCAACATCGTCGACTCCATCAAGTGGGTCCTCGGATCCGGCCAGGCTCGCGACCTGCGCGGGAAGAAGATGGAGGAGGTCATCTATGTCGGAGGCGAACGGCGCTCACGCGCGGCTTTCGCCGAAGTCACGCTCGTCTTCGACAACACCGCCGGTCGCCTGCCGATCGACTACCACGAGGTCGCGATCAAGCGACGCGTGGAGCGCGACGGAGAGAGCGACTACTTCCTCAACGGCACGCGCGTCAGGCGGCGCGACCTTCTGCACCTCCTCTCGTCAACCGGCCTCACCGTCGACTCCTACGCGATCATCGACCAGCACGACATCGAGTCGATCGTTGTCTGCTCACCCGCGGAGCGCCGGCAGCTGCTCGAAGAGGCGGCGCAGGTCCGCGGCGTCAAGACCCGGCGCAAAGAGGCTGCGCAGCGGCTCGCCGAGCTTGCGTCCAACCTGCTCCGCCTGGAAGACCTGAGGTCTGAGATCGAGCCGCGCCTCGAGGTCCTGAAGGTGCAGGCGGCGGCCGCGCGGGAGGCGTCGGAGGCGGCGGCGCGCCTCGAGCTGCTCCGTGGAAGCATCGTCTGGGAGGAGTGGCGAGAGGCACGGGACGCCCACCGGCGCGCCACGTCGCAGGTGCAGGGCCTGGAGCGGCGCCTAGTCGAGGCTCGCGAGCTGGCGCAGTCGGCGGAGGCGGAGTTCCAGTCCTGGCGAACCGAGATCCAGGCCGCGCAGGACCGGCGTCTCGCGCGGCAGCGGAACCTGGGCCGCCTGCGCCTTGAAGTGGCCGAGGCCGAGCACGCGCTGCGGCTCACGGAAGAGAGGGCTCACAACACGGTCGCTCTAGCTGAATCGGCGCGTCGCGAGGAGGCGGACAACCAGTCGCTTTCGGTCGCGGCCGAAGCGCTCCGCGGCCGGTTGACCGTCGAGCTCGAGCAGGCGCGCACGGCTCTGGAGAGCGTGCCCGAAGCGCCGGCCCTTCCCGCTGCGCCCGACGCCGCCGAAGTCCAGCGCGCGCGGCGCACAGCGGAGCAGGCCCGCCGCGTGGCCGGAGCGGCCT
>DATFVI010000018.1:0-13920 GCA_035260405.1 Candidatus Dormiibacterota bacterium | reverse complement strand
GGAGGACCGCCAGTCGCGGCCCTCCGACCGATTGATCGAGCCTGTCAGCAGGTGACTGGCTGGAGTGTTGTAGGAAATTGCGAGGGACTTGGATAGGGGACGGCGATTGGCGCGGAACCGTCTCCTAGCTCGCCGTATTGGCCATAGCCCCAAGTCCAAACCGAACCGTCGTTCCGAACAGCGACAAGGTGATAACCACCCGCGGAAACGTATGTGACGTTCGAGATGCCTGGAATGGTGATCGGCGTCAGGTTGTTGGTGCCGTAGTTCGCGTTTCCCATCTCACCATCGCCATTTGTTCCCCAGCCCGAAAGAGTGCCTCGATAGCTGGTCAGCGTGACAGAGAAGCTGTCGCCGGCAGCTAGGGGCCCGGATGCCGACAGCGCGGAGATCGGCACCGGCAACGTGCTGTCCGCTGTGCTGTTGTTGCCAAGCTCACCATTCAGGTTGCGACCCCATGCGTAACCGGAGCCCCCTGAAACGATGGCCAGGGCGTGGAGGTAGCCGGAGGCTATGTTCCGGACGTTGGAAAGATACGTGCCTCCGTTCCTGGGGCCGAGGACCTCGACCGGCCATGTGTAATACGTGCTCTTCGTCCTGCCTTGTCCGGCCTCACCGACCGAGTTGTCTCCCCAAGCCCAGACTGTGCCGTCCGACTTCAATGCCAGCGAAAAATTCTGACCGGCCGAAATTTGCGAGATTCCGGTAAGGAAATTGAAGCCGTTAAGGCCGAGGACCTCGAACGGGGCCACTGAATCTGACCTACTGCCATCTCCCAGTTGACCTGCTGTGTTGCGGCCCCACGCGTAGACCGTGCCGTCTGACTTGAGCGCCATCGAAAAGTCATCGCCAGCCGAAATTTGCACGATGCCGCTCAGGTATCCAACTCTGTTTACCCCCACGACCTGTACCGGCGTTGTGCTGTTGCCGAGTACGCTCGGATTACCGAGTTGTCCGTAGGTATTGTCGCCCCACGACCAGACGTGGCCGCCGCTGTCCAACGCCAGTGATTGCCGAATTCCGCCCGCGACCGAAACTATATTGGACAGCACCCCGACGCTCCCAGGCCCGAGAACCTCTGAGATTGTCGTATTGGGGTTGTACCCGTTGGTGCTCCCGTTTCCAAGTTGCCCGCTCTCATTACGCCCGACGGCCCAGACGTGTCCGAACCCGTCAACTGTCAACGTGTGGAAATGAGCGCCCGCCACCGGCCTCGTCACACATGTTGGCGCTAGCGACGGAATGCTGATCGGCGCGGTGTAAACAGCCATGTTGCCTGTTCGGTTGTCAGACCAAGCCGGGTGAGCTGTTCCGTTTACCGCAACCATTTGCATGTAGTCGCCAGTGCCGTTCAAGTCAGTGGATGGGTCGCCCTGAGATGTAGACACTGCTATCGGAGACGTGAAGGTCGATCCTCCATCGGCAGACTGACGGTAGTAGATGCGGTAAAGCTGGTTCGGGGTCGTCGTGTCGTCTCGGCGATCGTACCAAGCTACCGAGATCTCGCCATTGGACTGATCGACTGCAAGGGAGGCATTCCAAGCGTCGTAGGGATTTCCAGTATCCACCTGGACTGGAGCGGACCAGGTCTGTCCCCCATTGCTTGAACGCGAGAAGAAGATGTGCATGTAGGAATTGGGCTTGTCAGCCCAGACCATGTAGACGTTACCGGTGTGCGAACTCTGTTTTCCGCTGCTGCGGTCAACATCGATTTGCGGTTCTGGACCCACGGTCCGATTGGAGCTGCTCCAATGGGGAAGGGTTACCCCAAAGCCAATATGGTTGTTCCCAACGACGGTGGGACTTGATCCCAGAGCCTGATATGTGTTTCCCCCATCGGTTGACTTCATCAGGACATCCTGACCGCCACTGGAATCCCCGTAGTCGTTCCATGCGACATAAACCTCGCCGTTTGGACCGATCGCCGGATAGGCACCGATATTGCGGGCTCCGATGCCGCCCCACACGACGATCTTCGTCCACGACGACACGTTGTCCGAATAAGCGACATAGAGAGGTTGGCCCAACGCTGGGTTCAGGTCGTATCCGAGATAGAGCCGATTGTGATGCGACCCTGAAGCGACGGTAGTGTCGACGGCAAGCATTTCCTTGTCCGGATTGTTGCTGGCCTCAACTGTCGTCGGTCCCTGCCATGCCCCATTGTTGAATGAGCTCGAAATGAACATGGACGCGGAGCCTCCGCAGGGTATGCCGAGATACGCGTAGTACAAGGTGCTGCTGGCATCGAAGGCCAAGGCGGGATCGCTGCCATAGGTTCCAGCGGGCTGAGGCGGGTTGCTCGTCGTCCAGGTAGCACCCGAATCCAGGCTACGGAACCCCCCTTCCGGTTGCAACGAAGAAGAGCATGTGGAGCCGATGTTCGACCCTGCGGCGAGGTTGGACTTATTGTTGCTGTCTCCGGCGAAGCCCGGCTCCGTGTACGAATTAGTATCGTTTGGACTGATCTGCTGATTGGCTCCAACCCCGTAGCCGACTGGAAGGTTCATTGCAAGCCCGGAGGGTTGAAGCTTAGGGCCCGCTGACACGTTTGGAAACTGATTCCGTTGCGGCGTCTGAGGTGCGTGTGCTGGCGACGGCGGTGTAGTGCGGCTCGATGATGCCACTCCCGATGAAGGATTGCTTGGTGCTGTGCCTGAGTCCGCGAACACCGATACCGGTGGGCCGATCAGAGCAGAACAAGTAATCACGCAAGTAATCCATACGAAGGCACCGAACTTGCTAACGCGGCCTCTCCTGGACGTGCGTCGACGGACAGCAGTCGATGACATGTACTTTCCTCCCCGACCAGCCGTGAGCGCGGATTGCGCCAGAGTCAGCCGCCGATTCCGGGCAGCTGAGCGGGCCGGAGTATGCGCCGTTAAGTGTGCGCTGTCAACTGACCGTTAAATATATTGCCCGAATGGTAAACTCCGGGCAGCGTGCCCTATCGTCCACCACCCAAGACG
Organism: Candidatus Dormiibacterota bacterium; assembly: GCA_035260405.1. Classification (GTDB taxonomy): domain Bacteria; phylum Chloroflexota; class Dormibacteria; order Dormibacterales; family Dormibacteraceae; genus Palsa-870. Next base: position 10,954 of record DATFVI010000018.1, on the reverse strand, counting down.
CAGCACTCGATTGGCCTCGTGCTGTTATTTGCTCTTGCCACTGCTCTTTGTGGCGGATGCGGATCGATCAGCAACACCACTGGGGGAAACGCCACCGTTTCGGGCCGAGTTATTTACCGCGGTTGCGTCGGCGCTGCCGTGTCGAATGCGCGATGCGACCTCCCCAAGGATGGTGTCACCGTAGTATTCACCAGCAGTCACCAAAGCGACTTCAGGGTGACCACTGTATCCGGCGGGAAATATTCAGTTGATCTCCCGAGCGGCAATTATCAAGTCCACCTTGAGGTGAATCTCCCACTTTTGGAAGGGCCAGCAACTATCGCGGTCCAGCCGGGGAAAGACTTGAATATCGACTTCGTCGTCGCGGCGCCATACGAATAGCATCCGCCACGAGACTCAGTCCATTGCACACGTATTAGGGCTGATGCCTCAAGGCCCAGGTCCATGTGAGCCGGTCCGCAAGGGAACAAACAGGACCGGAAATAAAGATCGATAGCTGACCTTTCCGCCGTGCTTCTCGTACAGGCGCAGGTCCTGCGGCTCGTCGGCAGAGAAGGCGACCGGGACGGCCATGCGGCCTCCCTCCGCGAGCTGCTGGAGCAGCGCCGGAGGCACCTCGCGCGGCGCGGCCGCAACCAGGATGATGTCGTAGGGCGCCTCGGCCGGCCAGCCCAGGCTTCCATCCGCCACAGCGACCTCAACATTCGTGAAGCCAAGGCGTCGGAGCGTCTCCGACGCGTGCTCGGCCAGCGCGGGTTCGCGCTCCAGCGTGATGACCTTGCGGCACAGCCCGCTCAACACCGCAGCCTGGTAGCCCGATCCGGCACCCACCTCCAGCGCAACGTCGTCGGGCCGGGGCGCGAGTGCCTGCGTCATCAGGGCCACCACCAGTGGCTGCGAGATCGTCTGCCCGCATTCGATGCCGAGCGCCCGATCGTCATACGCAAACCGCCGAAGTCGAGGCGAGATGAATTCCTCGCGCGGAATCTCCGACATCACGCGCAGCACGCGTTCGTCGGTCACGCCGTGCGGCGCCAGCTGCTCGGCCGCCATCTTCTGCGCGGGCGTGGTCATCGAAGATCCCCTATGTCCGGAGAGTACAATCCGCGTCGGCTCCTTGGCGTCGTCCGTCCCGCACTCCGCCCCACAAAAATGGCGCCGCCCCGTCAGGCAGCGCTCGCGCCTGGTCAGACGTACAGGCCCCGCTCACGCACGCGTGGAATTTGCGCACCCCTCCGAGCAGGAGTTCGCGCGCTTCCTCGACTACTACCGGATCCGCTGGGTGTACGAGCCCATGTCGTTCCCGATCGGGTGGGAGGGCACGCGCGTGTCGGAGATGTTCACGCCCGACTTCTATCTTCCCGAGCACGACCTGTACATCGAGCTGACGACGATGAAGCAATCGCTCGTCACGCCGAAGAATCGCAAGGTGCGCCTCCTTCGCGAGCTCTACCCCGACCTCAACGTGCGCCTGCTCTATCGAAAGGATTACCAGCAGCTCCTCGCGAAAGCGGGCTACGGCGCGGTCGAGGTGCAGAACCTGCGCAAGCAGGATATCGGCGCGATCCTCATCTCCCCGGTCGAGCTCGAAACGCGTATCAAGGCGCTTGGCCGGAAGATATCGCGCGACTATCGTGGCCAGTCGCTCGTGATCGTAGGAGTGCTGAAAGGCGTCACCTTCTTCCTCGCGGACCTCGCTCGCCAGATCAAGGTGCCCTTCGTCCTCGACTACCTCGACCTGCGCCGCTACGCCGGAGCGCAGCCGCACGACCGTGTTCGCGTCGCGCGCGACATCGACTATCCGATCGCCGGGCGCCACGTCCTGCTCGTCGAAGACATCGTGAACACCGGCCTGACCCTGGATTACGTCTTCTCTGAGCTGCGCGCCCGCGAGCCGGCCTCGATCGAAGTCGTGACGCTGCTCGATCGACCGCTGCGCCGTCTGGTGCAGGTGCCGATTCGCTACGTCGGCTTTCAAATCCCGAACGACTACGTCGTGGGCTACGGGCTCGACTACAGGGAGCTCTACCGAAACCTTCCGTTCATCTGCACGCTTCGCTCGAGCGTCTTCGAACTGCCGGTGGTTCCGATCCCGGAGAACGACGGCCCTGGCGCGCCGCCCGCCGGGCAGCACTGATCTCAGCGCGCCAAGGAAAGTCGGCAGGAGCTCGGCTGCAGCGCCTCCTGGCCTGCATGGCCGGCCAGGACTTTTCGCTCCTCGTCAAAAGCGGCCTGCTCAGCCAGGTCGAGCAAATCGTGGTCGAGGGCCACCGCGCGCTCTACGAAGCGAAGGGCCTGGAGTGGGCGCCACCGATGGCGTATCACTGGCTTCGGTACGAGGATCCGGACCCGGTGGCGCGCCTTGCGGAGGGTGTGCAAAAGCTGCGGCGGAGGGGTGTTGAATTCGGGGCCGGCGCTGTGGACAAAGCGTGCGCCGAGGCGGTCAGGAAGGGCTTTTTGAATTCAGACTAGGGGTGTGCAGGGGCTGTGGAAAAACACATGCCCCAAGCGACCTTCCTGTTTACCCTGAAGTACCCTATGCGTTTTTCGGTTTCCATCCCGGGTTGCCCCGGACCTTCCACCTACTCGACGTTCGGTATCCTCAGGTTTACCGTACTCAGCCGCTTGGGGCGTCGCGAAAGTTAACAGGCGATTATGTGGACGTCAACGGCAAAATTATTCCCACTGCCAGGCAAGAATTTGTGGGCTTGACAGAGATCGCCATGAGGGCTAGGGGCGGCTCCTAGAATGGGTCGCAAAACGTCATCACCAAGGAGTCCTGATAAATGCGCGAAGCCGTGATCGTCGAAGCAGTCCGCACACCGATTGGTCGGCGAAACGGAAAGCTCAAGGAAACGCACCCTGTCGTCCTCGGTTCGCTCGTGCTCAAAGAGCTCGTGCGTCGCGCGGGCATCGACCCGGCCCTTGTCGAAGACGTCGTGTTCGGTTGTGTGACCCAGGCCGGAGAGCAGAGCCTCAACATCGGTCGCAACGCATGGCTCACCGCGGGATTTCCGGTGACCACTCCGGCGACAACCGTTGACCGGCAGTGCGGCTCGAGCCAGCAAGGGATCCATTTCGCGGCGAACCTAATCCAGTCCGGCGTATGCGACATCACTATCGCGGGCGGCGTCGAATCGATGTCGCGCGTGCCGATGGGTTCTAACGCGGTATCACCGGGCACACCGTTCCCACCCGAGCTGATGGAGCTGTACGACCTCGTGCCGCAAGGCATCTCCGCCGAGCTCATGGCGCGCAAATACGGAATCTCGCGCCGCCAGATGGACGAGTTCGGTGTGCGCAGCCATCACCTGGCGCACGAGGCGAGGGAGCAGGGAAGGTTCAAATCGCAGCTGTTCCCGATCGAGGTGTCGCTCGAGGGCAACGGGCACCACGAGATATTCAGCCAGGATGAAGGGATCCGCGCGAACGCGAACTACGAGGCGACGGCCGCGCTGCAGCCCGCCTTCAACCCGGAGCATTCGATCACCGCGGGCAACTCGAGCCAGATCTCAGACGGCGCGGCAGCGGTGCTGCTCATGTCGCTCGAGAAGGCCAGGGAACTTGGACTCGAGCCGCGCGCCCGCATCAGGGCACAGGCCGTCGTCGGAACGGATCCTGTCTTGATGCTCGAAGGCCCAATCCCCGGAACAGCCGCCGTGCTCAAGCGGGCCGGCCTCGACCTGGCGAGCATCGACCTCTTCGAGGTCAACGAGGCGTTCGCATCAGTGGTCCTGGCATGGCAGAAGGAGACCGGCGCGGACATGGACAAGACCAACGTGAATGGCGGCGCGATCGCGGTCGGCCACCCGCTTGGCGCGTCGGGCGCCATCCTCATGACGCGTCTTCTTCATGAGCTCGAGCGCCGCGACCTGCGTTACGGGCTGGAGACCATGTGCTGCGGCGGCGGACTCGGCACCGCGACGATCATCGATCGGGTCGTCGAATGAAGAACACCGAGAAAGCCCCGACATTCGAATCGCTCCGCACCATCAGCCCTCACAGGCTGACCGACGGCATCATGGCCCGCGCTGTCGAGGGCGAGCGGGTCACCATGGCCGTAGTCCAGTTGGACCCCAACGCGGTTTCGCCCGCACATCACCATGAAAACGAGCAGCTTGGTTTCGTGATCGCCGGCAGCATCGTGATGCGGATCGGAACCGAGGAGCGCGAATTGAACGCCGGCGACACCTACAACATCCCAAGCGACGTGTCGCACGACGCGGTCGCGGGACCCGATGGAGCAACGGTCGTCGACGTCTTCGTCCCCGTGCGCGAGGACTGGAAGAAACTGGACCGCCTGGAAGCCGCCGAGCCTCGCTGGCCATAGAAAGCGCGGGGGAGGACGTAAGTCCTCCCCCGCGGGACCCCCTCCTGTGTGCCGCAGCGCCTGCAGGTGCTTGGAAATGCAGCGCTGGGAGACGGCCGGCGTGAAGCCGGCCTAAACGCGACGCTTTTTATTTGCGCGGCAGCGGCCGCGACAGGTGTGGTGAGTCCCAGCAAAACCTCAGCGGGCGTTCTTGCCAGTCGCCGGAGTTGTAGATGCCGATCCTCGGCGTCGCGACGACCCGGCGCTTCTTGGCCCCATCGTCCACGACATAGAGGAGCGGGGGCGCGAGCGGCACACCGTTGAGCGCCCGGTCGATGTCCAGCGCCCGACAGACAAGGCCCGGCCCGCCGCAGCGCCCGACCCCCGGACCCGGCTCTAGAGCGCGCACCAGCACGGCCTGCGGAACGCCGGGTGGTCGCGTCACGAAGTTCAAGCAGTGGTGCATCCCATACGTGAAATAGACATAGGCGTGGCCGGGCGGCCCGTACATGACCTCGTTGCGAGGGCTGCGCCGGCCGCCCGACGAATGAGACGCGAGGTCCTCTGGTCCCATATAGGCCTCGACCTCGACGAGGCGGCCCCACATGAGGCGGCCGTCGACCTCGCGAACGAGCACCTTGCCGAGCAGGTCCCGCGCGACGGCCACGGTTTCGCGGTCGAAAAACGCGGCATCGAGGACCCGGCCCCAGGGCGGAGCGTCAGGAACCGTGTTGAACCGTTGGTTCCCCGACTTTCCTGCGTCCCGCCTGGCGGCGGCGCTTCTCCACGTACAGCGCCTTGTCGGCCATCTGGTACATAGCCTGCCAGTCCATGCCCGGCTTCCAGGCCGCGATGCCGACGCTGAACTCGACAGGCACCGGCACCTTCTCGGAGCGGTTCAGCTCGTCGAGCGACTGCCGCACGCGGATACCGACCTCGCGAGCATCGCGCTCGTCGGCCTCAGGCATGGCGACGCCGAACTCGTCGCCGCCGAGGCGGCCGCAGGTGTCTGACGCCCGCACGGCCCGTTGGAGCTCGTGGGCAAGCATCCGGATCGCCTCGTCGCCGACGTGGTGGCCGAGCGTGTCGTTGATCTCCTTCAGGTTGTCCAGGTCGAGCATCATCAAAGCGAGCCTGCGGCCGTGCCTCGACGCGGCCGCCACGGCGCGGTCGATCGCCCGTTCGAACTCGGGCCGGTTGGCCAGCCCGGTCAGGTAGTCAGTCCGGGCTTCGCGGGTGTGCTGCCGCGCCCGGTCGAGCGCGACCGCGATCTGGTCCGCCACGGCGGCCACGAACTCGAGGTCGCTGGACTCGAACGTCCTGGGCAGCCGCGTGGCCACCGTCATGGCGCCCAGCAGCACGCCCTTCGTGCGCAGCTCGGCCCGAATGGCGCTCCACTCGCCGGCGATCCGGTCGACCCGCGACTCGGCCGGGCCGGACGACACCTCGACCACCTTGATGAATCCAGCGCGGCCCGACTCCGAGAACTCCTCCTCCTCGCCCGGCTGCATGCCGATCGTCTTGGCGAGCTTGAGCCGGGCGCCGTCGCGCACCCAGACCGCGCCCGCCTGCAGGCCGAGCACCTTGAGCGTCTCCCTCAGGCCGACCTCGGCGATCTCGGTGACATCCAGCGAGCGCCCCAGCGCGCTGGCGATGTGGTAGAGCCCGTGGAGCTCCGTCTGGCGGGCCTGATGGCGGGTTTCGGTGTAGTCGAGGTAGCCGCGGATGAAGCTCGAGTTCAAGTGCTCGATCACGTCCCCCAGCCGGCTCTGGGCCAGCAGCAGCACCTCGTCCGCGTACTCGCTGCCACCCAGCTCGTCGGTCACGCGGGCGATGACCGACCTCCGGAAGACCGCCAGGCCCTCCATCAGGGACTCCAGGGGCACTCCCTTCTCGGCGTACCGCTTGGACGTCTCGCGCGCCACCGTGTAGTACTCGTGCCAGGGCACGCGGGAATCGGGCCGAAGGGAGCGAAAAAGGATCTCCAGGAAGGCCACCGAGGTCTTGACGAGCTCGTCCACGCTGCCGTCTTTGTGGGTTTTGAGCAGGTCCGGCTCGATCGCGCGCACGGATTCGGCCGCCACCAACCCGCTCTGGTCAGCGCTGCCGGACAGCCTATCGGCCACCTCGCTGAGGAGATCGCCTGCCCGCTCAGTCATATCGGCGCACTATAGAGTGACGGTACCGCCAAAGCGCCCCAGTACGGCACGCTTATCAAATATGTAAGAGGCAAGGATGGCAACAGTCACTCGCGGATCCCTGGAAAAGCTCGAAGAGCTCCTTGGAGCGGACGCTCAGGACCTGCTCGAGCACAAGTGCAACACAGTGCCGAAAGAGCAGCTTCACCTGCCCGGACCGGACTTCGTGGACCGGATCTGGAAGGACAGCGACCGCCCCACGAGGGTGCTGGGCAGCCTGCAGGCCATCCTGGGCCACGGTCGCCTCGCGAATACCGGTTACGTCTCGATCCTGCCGGTCGACCAGGGCATCGAGCACACGGCGGGCGCCTCGTTCGCTCCCAACCCGATCTACTTCGACGGCGCCAAGATCGTCGAGCTGGCCGTCGAGGGCGGCTGCAACGCCGTGGCTTCGACATTCGGTGTGCTCGGTTCGGTCGCCCGAAAGTACGCGCACCACATCCCGTTCATCTGCAAGCTCAACCACAACGAGCTCATGACCTATCCGAACCACTACGACCAGATCCTCTTCGGCAACGTCAAAGAGGCCTGGGAGATGGGTGCGGTGGCGGTCGGCGCAACGATCTACTTCGGATCGGCGGAATCGGACCGCCAGCTCCAGGAGATCGCTGTCCGGTTCCATGAAGCCCACGAGCTCGGCATGGCCACGGTCCTCTGGTGCTACGTGCGCAACAACGCGTTCAAGAAGGACGGCGTCAACTACGAGACGGCCGCCGACCTCACCGGCCAGGCCAACCACCTTGGCGTCACGATCGAGGCGGACATCATCAAACAGAAGCTGCCTGACACGAACCGCGGCTTCGAGGTCATCGGGTTCGGCAAGACCTCACCGGGCGTCTACGACAAGCTGAGCACCGACCACCCGATCGACCTGTGCCGTTACCAGGTGATCAACAACTACATGGGTCGGGCGGGCCTCATCAACTCGGGGGGTGAGTCGCACGGCGCAACAGACATGAAAGACGCCGTCCGCACCGCGGTCATCAACAAGCGCGCCGGCGGCATGGGTCTGATCAGCGGCCGTAAGTCGTTTCAGCGCCCGATGAAGGAGGGAGTCGAGTTACTACACGCGATTCAGGACGTGTACCTGAACCAATCGGTAACCATCGCCTAAAGCTCGCGTTCCTCGGCACCGGCGCGGCGTTCTCGCTGGACCGCTACAACGGAGCCGTCGTGGTCGATGGCCGCCTACTCCTCGATGGAGGCGCGCCGCTGCTGCCTCACATGAGCCGCGTCGGCGTAGACGCGGGCGCGATCGAAGCTGTGTTCCTCACGCATTTTCACGGCGACCACACGCTTGGCTTGCCGCCCTTCGTGCTGCATCGCGTTTTTGTAGACCAGCGGCCCCTCACGTTCATCGGCCAAGAGGGAATCGAAGAGAGGCTCGAGGCGCTGTGGGACGTCAGCTGGGGTCCCGACTGGAAGAAGGTCATGAGGCCTCGATTCAACGTCAAATATGAGGTGGCCAAGCCCGTTGGCAAGGTCGCCGGTTACAAGTACGAGACCGTCAAGCTGGACCACGGGACGAGCGGCAGCAACGGCTATCGCATCTGGGCCCGCGGCAAGGTCCTCGCCTACTCAGGGGACACCGAGCCGACCGCACCCCTCGACAAGCTCGTCGAGGGCGCTGACATCGCGATCGTGGAGGCGACCGGGCCAGGCGACGTGTTCAGCCACATGAGCTGGGAGGACGCGACCGCCCTCAAGAAGCGACACCCCAAGACGCGTTTCATGTTCAACCACGTCTACAACGGCACGGTCGACGGAGCGGTCGCCGACTTCCAGGTGATCGAAGTCTGAAGACCCGGGTCACCGCCGCTGTAGTGGCCGGCGCGCTCGCAGGTGGAGTCACAGGCGCGGTGGTCTTCGGCGGGTTGGCCGGCTTCGGCCTGCTCCTTTCCAGCCGCGTCGACAGCGTGGTCCCCGCGATCGTGCTCGCGGTGGCCGGCGCGTACGCGGGCTGGCTCGTCGGGGTCATCGTCTTCAGCGCCGTCCGCGGCGGCGACGCCAGGGAAGGACAGAGCTGAGCCCCGACGCCGTCTCGACCCGACCGCTGCTGGACAAGCTTGGGGTCAAGCCCGGCTCGAAGGTGGCCGTCGTCGACCTCGACGATGATCAGTTCCTCGCTCTGCTGCGAGGTCGAACCTCCGACGTGGTCAAGGGTCGGCCGCGCGAGCCGGTTGACCTCGTTTTCATGGGCGCAAGCAAGTTGGCGGACCTTGAGCGCATCAAGGACGTCAAGGACTGGATCGAGCCAAACGGCGCGATCTGGGTCGTGCGCCCGAAAGGAGGGCGTTCCGAGATCCGCGACACCGACGTCATCGAGGCCACCCTGGCGGCCGGCCTTGTCGACAACAAGATCGCGAGCTTCTCCGACACGCACGGCGCGATGCGCCTCGTGTTTCGACTGCGAGATCGACCGAGGTGACGTTGCTCATCCGACCCGGGGAGCGCACGGACGTTCCGGTGATCGCCGAGCTGATCCGCGGCCTGGCCCGCTACGAGAAGCTGGAGCACGAGGTCACCATGACCGAGGAGCGCCTGGCGGCCAATCTCTTCGGACAGCACCACTACGCGGAGACGTTGATCGCAGACGAGGATGGCTCGCCCGTCGGGTTCGCCCTCTTCTTTCACAACTTCTCGACGTTCCTGGCGCAGCCCGGGATCTACCTCGAGGACCTCTTCGTGGCCCCGGAGCATCGCGGTGGGGGCGTCGGACGGGCGCTCCTCAAAGAGCTCGCGCGCCTGGCGGTCGAGCGCGAGTGCGGCCGCCTCGAGTGGTCGGTGCTCGATTGGAACCGCGACGCGATCGGCTTCTACGAGCGGCTGGGGGCCAGGCCAAACTCCGAGTGGACCGTGTACCGCCTCACCGGCGAAGCGCTCTCAGCGCTTGGCCGAGAATAGGTCCGGTATGGAAGTCCTTCATCCCAAGAAGCTGGAGACGCATCCGGGCGATTCCATCGTCAGCTGGGCTCGCGGCCAGCTCGAGATCGCCCGCGAGATCCTGGACAACCCTGGCGGCGGCCTGCTGTCCGCGACGCAGACCATCGGGCAAGTGTCATCCGCGCTTCGCGAGCGCGACCTGGCGAGGTGGGAGGACGTGGTCGCTGAGCTGGAGCGCATCGAGGACGCGGCCGTCAGGCGCGAGTTCGACACCGCGCGGAACCGGCTCGACCAGGTCCTGGCCAAGCTTCCCTAACCTCTTGCAGCCGCCTCCAGCGTCGCCTCGAATCCCGCGGCGCCCTGGTGCCCGCCGAACGGTCCCGCGCATGGAAGGGTGACGCCCGCTTCGCGATACCGGCGGATGACCTCGCGCACCTGCTCCTCGCCGCCTATGCCTGAGAGCTCGTCGAGCATCGCGTCGCTGATCTCGCCCGCCTCGAGCTCGGCAGCGAATCCGCTGGCGTCCATCATCTTGCGGTAGTAAAGGGCAGGGTTGGCGTAGCGCTCGACCGTCTGCCGAAAAACGGCACGTCCCGCGGCCCGGTCGGTCGTGAGGCACACCGGGATCGCGGCGACGATCTCGAATCCGTCCATGGTCTTGCCGGCTTTCTGCCGACCGGCTTTCACCGCGGGAACGACGTGGTCGCGGATGTATGCCGGCGAGCACATCCAGAGGATCACGCCGTCGGCCTTCTCGCCTGCCAGGTCCAGCATCCGTGGGCCGAGCGCCGAGATCATGACGGGGATTTCCTCTCGGCGCGGTCCCGAGTAGGCCCAGTGGGCCGAGAAATGCTTCCCGTCTATAGAACAGCCGCCATCGCGAAGACTCGTGCGCACGATGTCCAGGTACTCGCGCATTGCCGCTGCCGGATGCTCGAGCTGCAGGCCCCACATCGATTCGACGGTGACCTTGTGGCTGACGCCGAGTCCGAGGACGAAGCGTCCACCGGACATCTCGTCAAGCGTGGCGGCCATCTGGACCATCGCGGTCGGGTGCCTCGTGTAGATCGGGAGCACCGCTGTGCCAAAGGCAAGACGTTGCGTCGCGTGGGCATAAGCCGCCAGGACGAGCGATGCGTCGCGAGAGTTGGGCAGTTGAGTAACCCACGCGGACTCGACGCCAAGCCTCTCCGCAATCTTGACCCTCGAGACCGACTCGTCGAGCGACTTCACTGCATCGATGGCGGCGGCAAGGCGGGGCACTGCCCCAGCAATATATGCCGGTGACTTGGGCGCAAGCGCTGTTCATGGGCCTGCTGCAGGGCGCCACGGAGCTGTTCCCTGTTTCGTCACTGGGGCACGCGGTCCTGATCCCGAGCCTGCTGCACTGGAGCTTCAAGCAATCGGATCCCTCGTTCCTGCCTTTCCTTGTTCTGCTCCATCTGGGGACCGCGACCGCTCTGCTCGTCCTCTATCGCCAGGACTGGTTGGCCATCATCCGTGGGTTTTTCACGGCGGCATTCCGCGGACAGATCCAGACCGACACCGAACGCCTCGCCATGCT
>DATFVI010000017.1:0-14621 GCA_035260405.1 Candidatus Dormiibacterota bacterium | reverse complement strand
GGCTGATTCGCGGCGTCCATTTCTGGGGCGCCAACATCCTGATCATCATGGTCCTTCTCCACATGGCCCGGGTCTACTGGACCGGGTCGTACCGGGCTCCTCGCGAGCTGAACTGGATGGTGGGCATCATCATGCTGGTGCTCATCCTCGTCTTCGCCCTGAGCGGCTACCTGCTCCCCTGGGACACCAAGGCCTACTTCGCAACGGAGGTGACGATCAAGATCGCCGGCTCTCCTCCACCGGCGGTGCTCGGCGCCTTCATCAAGACGGTGCTCCAGGGCGGTCCGGTGGTCGGCCCATCCACATTGCAGATTTTCTTTACCGCGCACGTCTTCCTGCTGCCTGCGCTGATCGTGCTGCTGATGTACGTGCATTTCCGTTTCATCCGGGCGCACGGAATCGCGGAGCCGATGTGAGATGAGCGAGCAAGAGAAACCGAAGGAAGGACCAGGCGCCGCGCTCGCCGCGAACGAGATACCTCTTATCGAGGTGGAGCACACCGGCCACACCCTCGAGCCCGAATGGAAGCGCCTGCCGATTGGCCCGGACCACATCCTCTACCCGCTGCTGATCGGGATCGCCCTCTTCCCAATCTTGATGGGCTCCGCCGGTCACCACCTCGCAGACGACATGCCGGACGACGAGACCCACCCCTTCTTCCCGGACCATTTCTGGCCGTACCCCGTGATCATCATCTTCATGATGCTTGCCCTCGGTCTGCTGGCCGCCTTCGTGCAGAAGAACCTCCAGCTCGAGGCGTCCGCCGACCCCCGCGCCGTCACCATCCCGCGGCCCGACTGGTACTTCCTCTTTCTCTTCCAGTTCATCAAGCTGGGCAACGAGCTCGTTTTCTCGATCGTCATCCCGACGGTTGTGTTCATCTGGTTTCTCGTGTGGCCCTTCATCGACGCCGGCGTCGGCCCACGCGTCGCGAAGAGGCTCGGATGGAAGCGGTGGCCCGTGCCTGGCCGGAACATCTACACAGGAACCGGATTTGTGGTTTTCCTGGTGATCGTCGCGGTGCTGGAAGCGTGGGCCCTGGCGGGGCCCAACTTCTGCCTCCCGTGGTTTACGGGACCAGTCTGCGGGGCCTAGGCCAGCACCCAGCCGATCACGAGCAAGTCATTCCGTGGGCCTCGTCGATCGGAGCCGCCGGCCAGCAGTCCAGAGCCGCGACACTCAGATCGAGGTCGTGAATCGTGGGGACCAACGAAGCGGAAATGTAGTCGCTGTTGGGCTGCTGTGTGAGTGCGATTGCCGCATCGAGCTGGACGATGAATTGTTCGGTTGCCGCCTCAACGCGAAGCGCTGCGCCCGATAGGGAGGCCGGAGTTCGCGCGCTGGACATGTCGCTAAGTAGAGTCTCCGCGCCAGTCCTCGTTTGAAGCAACGCGCGATCGCAGGCAGCCCTGGTCAGGCATCGAGAATTCAACTGGAGTGAAAACTCGACCGCATTCAGGTCGCCGCGGATCAGGGCACGGTAGCTGACCACTCCGGGGTCTCGGCTGGGAGCTGGTTCGGTAGCGGGAACCTGTCTCATGTTGGGTCCCATGTGAGAGCCGACCAGCACGCCCACCACCAATGCCGCGATCACCAGTGCGGCCACCGCGGCCGCCGCCAAACCGAGCCAAGCCGGGCGGGGTCTCAGCCCGCCCGGCCGTTGAGCCGCTGCCATGACGGCAGCCATGACGCGATCCTCGAGCCACGGAGCTGGCGGAACGGTGTCCTCGATCAACCGGCGGATGTCGCGAGTCAGCTCACGATCCACGATCAACGTCCTCCCCGCCGTCTAGATGGCGCTTCAAGCGCTTGACGGCTCGGTAAAGCCGGCTTCTGGTCGCCGCGCTGCCGGATCTCGTGGCGATCGCCAGCTCGTCGACCGGCATGCCAAAGTAGAAGTGGAGCAGGACAACCAGGCGGTCCTGGTGGGACAGACGAGCCAATGCGCGCTGCAGGTCCAGGTCGCTCGCCCACGTCGGGCTGGGCGCGACGATGTCGTCTCGCGCGCCTAGCCTGAGCACAGAGCGCCAGCGCGATCTGCGCATGTTTCTGCACTCGTTGGCGACGAAACCGAGAAACCACGGTCGGGGATCGCTCCCAGCACGCAGCTTCGAGAGCTTGCGCCAGCTTTTGAGCGCGGCATTCTGGACTGCGTCTTCGGCCGCTTCACGATCTCTCAGCATCACGTAGGCAAGCTTGTAGGCCGGCTTCAGCATCGGTCTCAGGAGCCCGTCAAGGGCGGACTGATCGCCGGCCGCCGCCCTAGCCACCAGGTCGGTTTCAACGGCCAGCGTCACTGCAGCGCCTTAGTCATCTGAGGCGCACGGGATCCCGGCGCTGGAAGCAGGGCGACCGCAATGATCGCGATCATCACAGACATGATCGGCGCCGTTGCCGGCTCTGCGGTCACCCCGCCTCTCCTAACGTTTCGCGCTAGCTTGTCGATCAGAACGGGCAGTTGCCAGGACGGGGGGCGTCCAACCGGAACGCGCCGCCGACGGGAACGTCGAGGAACGTGATGTACAGAACGAGGTTGGTGGTGCCCTCGTTTCGGCTGATATGCACATCGTCCCCAGGCTCAACGAATCCCTGGCCAGGCCCGTAGGTCGTCGCTGTACAGGTAGGGTCGTTGGCCTCATACAGACTGTCCGTTCCCTGCACCACGAGCACGTATGTGGGCCCGGGGTGGAAGTGCCAGCCGGTGTGCCCCCCCGGCACAATGGTCAGTTCGCGCATCACAACATCTTCTGGATTTTTCTGGAAGAGCTTGTAGTCCGTCGTGTCTGAGTGGAATGGGGGCAGCGTGGCTCGAAATGTGTAGTTGGCGCCGGACCCGACGGACCCGGTGGCGAGCGACGTCCCCGTGTTGATAACGAGGGCGAGAACGCCAAGACTTCCGAAAATTGCCAACAACGCTATGCGTCTCATCAATCACCTCAAAAACGGGTGGACGGCATGTGCTTCCCTACCCGCTACTCGTAACCAGCCCACCGATCTGTTGCAGCCGCACAGAAGCGGCTGGGCGCTAAGTTCGGCTGTCGTAGAGCTGCTTCGTCAGCTCGACCTGCGCGAGGTGCTCCCGCGCATGTCCGTAGTTGGAGATCAGCCATTCCAGGCCGGGTCGCGGCGGGCGGTCTCCCCGCGGCCGCAGCTCGGTCAGGTCCGCCCCTGTCACCGCCCCAAGGTGCTCCTCCAGCTCGCGATCGACTTCGTCGAGCAGGGCGAGGAGGCCAGCCGCCTCCGCCTCTGCCCTGAACTCGGAATCGCGGTCGCGCTCGGTCGGCAGGGACCGCACGGCGCGGATCATCTCGCGCTCCGAGCCGAGCGCATGGACGATCAGGACGGCGACCGAGTTGGCCAGTGGAAGCGGCTTCCAGTTGAGCGTCCCGGCGTCCATGCCGCGGACCTGCTCGCGCAGCTTGTCGTGAAGGTCGCGATACAGCGCGCCGATCGTGGTCGCGATCGTCCTGGCGCCGGCCTCGTCCATCTATACCTTCTCGGTGACCCGGTATTCGAGGTAGCGGCCCAACAGCAGGCGCGTGTGCGCCTCCAGCGCGGGAAGCACGCTCAGGACCAGGCCGACGATCGGATACATGAAGTACTGAAGGTGGATCGCCGCCTTCTTCCAGAGTGGCCAGTCCGCCGGCTTGGGCGGCAGCAGCAAGATCTCGAAGTACAGGAAGAAGATGACTGTCGAGAGGGTCGTCGACAAGAGGATGCCGGAGTAAGACCAGAGAGTTTGGCCGAGGTCCGTCAGCGAGAAATCGACGCTGACCCAGATCGGGACCGACGCCCCGAACATCAGCAGCACTGGCAGAAAGATCCAGTTGAGGTGGTTCAGGAAGAGGTTCATGAACCGCCGGATCCGCAACCACAGCGGGATCTCGGGGTGCTTGAAGAGGCGTGCCAGCACGTAAGGCACGTCGGTGATGCCCCACGCCCAACGTTTGATCTGGTTGTACTGGCTCATGTGTGTGGACGCATAGTCGCGGGAGTTCGGTGAGTCGCCGTACAGCGGCAGATACACAGACTTCACCGAGAACTTTTCACCGAACGTGAAGAACGCCTTCCAGTAAAAGCGCGAGTCCTCGGGAATCACGTCCTTGTCCCAGTAGCCGACGCGATGCACGAACTCCAGGCTGCACGTGTAGCTGCTGAACGCGACCAGGCGATGCGGCCGGGAATGCAGGAACATCTGCCACTGCGACGTGCTCGCGGACATGATGCGCACCGCCATCGGGACCTGCCAGATGTTGTTGTGGAAGAGCGGCACCGGCTGCCAGATCGAATAGTCGCGCAGCGCTGTCCGGGCGTGGTGCCAGCTGATCCAGGCGAAGTACTGGGGGTGGACGCGGTAGTCCGAGTCCAGGTCGGTGATCAGGACCTGGTCGAGCCGGTAACCCTCTTCAGTCAGCACACGCACCATCCAGCGCCCGCCCCAGTTCATGGCGGCGGACTTGCCGATCACGATCCCGGGCTCCAGCGGATCCTTGATGTGGTAGAAGCCCTTCAACCGGCTGCCGAACTTCTCTTTCAGCCGAGCCACGTTCTCCCAGCCGGGCTTGTCCGTCTCCCGCGTGATGATGCCGATCATGGTCAGCTCCGGCGGATAGTTCGAATCGACGATTGCCTGGACCGTGCGCTCGAGCACGTGGTAGGGCTCCGTATAGGTCGGGATGACGCACAGGTGGTAGTACTGGAGCGGGTCGTGGGCGCCCGTCTCCTGGTCGGCGCGGCAGGCCGCCAGCCAGTCTTTGGCCATGTCGCGGCGCATCCGCCAGACCGTGCTGTAGACCCCCGTCACCACCGTGACCGCGCGGATCAGCCAGTACACGTCGAACACGAGGACCGCGGATGCGACCAGCAGCGCGCCGGGCGTTTTGAAGAGGATCGGAATCCAGGCCGGCGCCAGCAGCATGATCCAGGTGACAAGGCCCGGGGCAGCCTCGAAAAGACGGGCGCCGAACTGCCTCAGAGCGTGCTGGAGCGCCGGCTCGGGATGCTCCGCCAGGGCTGACGCCATAAGCCGATTATGGCCTCCCACCCGGTACGGAATACCGGTGGGAGCGCCGGCCTTCTAGTACGTATGGAGAACATGAAGCATTTCGACGGCCCGACTTTTGAGGCCGACGTGCTCAATGCAAGCGAACCAGTTGTCGTCGACTTTTACGCCGACTGGTGCGGTCCCTGCCGGATGATGACGCCGGTGGTGGAGCAGCTGGCAGGCGAGTACGCCGGCAAGGTGACGATCGGCAAGCTGGACGTGGACGTCAACCAGGACATCGCAATCAAATACGGCGTGATGGGCATCCCCACCCTCGGTCTCTTCCGGGGCGGGAAGCTGGTCGACCGCCTGGTCGGCTACCCCGGCGGGGCGGCCCCGATCAAGGCCTGGATCGAGAAGAACGCCGGCGCCGCGGCCTCGGTCGACGCGACCCAGAAAGCAGCCACAAGCTAGACGTTTCTCGGCAGCCTGGAAGCGGCCGGGGAGGTACCCCGGCCGCTTTTTCATTTGAGGGCGGAGGCGCACCAAACCGATGCCCCATCTCGTGTTGAGCGCACGAACCACCCGGCCTGTGGATATCTTCCATCGTGTGACCCGCACATAAGCGGCGGTTCCCAATTCGTCCGGGGCGCACCGTGATCGAAGGCTCGTCTCGCACCTACGATCCATCCGAGCCCGTCAAGTCAATCAGGTCACTGGGTTCATGGAGGGTGTTCATGGCGATACAGACGAAGTCCGGGAGCAAGACCAGTCCGCGCGAGGTGATCGAGCGCGCAAAGGCTGAGGGCGTCGAGGTTGTCGACGTCCGGTTCATCGATCTGCCCGGGACGTGGCAGCACTTCAGCCTGCCGGTGGGCGAGCTGGAGGTCGACAGCTTCACGAACGGCCTCGGATTCGACGGATCGAGCATTCGGGGATTCCAGGCGATCGACGAGAGCGACATGCTGCTGATGCCGGACCCGGATTCGGCGACCATCGACCCGTGCCTCACGCACAAGACGCTTTTCCTCATCTGCGATGTCGTCGACCCGATCAGCCGGCAGCCCTACTCGCGCGACGCTCGCTTCATCGCGAAGAAGGCCGAGGAGCACCTGAAGAAGTCGGGCATCGCCGACGTCAGCTACTGGGGACCGGAGGCGGAGTTCTACCTCTTCAACTCGCTGCGCTTCGACCAGAACGCGCACAGCGGCTACTACTACATCGACTCCGAAGAGGGCATCTGGAACTCCGGCAAGAACTCCGAGCCCAACCTCGCCTTCCGGCCCCGGCACAAAGAGGGCTACTTCCCTGTGCCGCCGACAGACAAGTTCCAGGACCTTCGCTCCGAGATCATGCTCAAGCTGATCGAGGCCGGCGTGCGGGTCGAGGTCCAGCACCACGAGGTCGGCACCGCCGGCCAGGCCGAGATCGACATGCGGTTCGACTCGCTCACGAAGATGGGCGACAAGATGATGGTCTTCAAGTACGTGATCAAGAACGTCGCCGCGCAGCATGGCTACGTTGCGACGTTCATGCCGAAGCCTCTCTTCCAGGACAACGGGTCTGGCATGCACGTCCACCAAAGCCTGTGGAAGGACGGCGCGAACCTGTTCGCCGACACCGACGGTTACGCGGGATTGAGCGAGATGGCCGTGCACTACATCGGCGGCCTGCTGAAGCACGCGCCGGCCCTGCTGGCGATCTGCGCTCCCACCACGAACTCATACCGCCGCCTGGTCCCCGGTTACGAGGCCCCGATCAACCTCGTCTACTCCAAGCGCAACCGCTCGGCGTGTGTCCGCATACCGATGTACTCGACGGACCCGAAGTCGAAGCGGGTCGAGTTCCGCTCGCCGGACCCTGCGGCCAACCCCTACCTGGCGTTCTCCGCCTGCCTCATGGCAGGGCTCGACGGCATCAAGCACAAGATCCTTCCTCCGGAGCCGGTCGACAAGGACATCTACGAGCTCGAGGGCGAGGAGAAGGCAAAGATCAAGTCGGTGCCGGGCTCGCTGGCGGAGTCCCTCGACGCCCTGGAGAAGGACCACGCGTTCCTGCTGGAAGGCGGGGTCTTCACGAAGGACGTGATCGACACGTGGATCGAGTACAAGCGCAAGAAAGAGGTCGACGCGGTGGCGCTCCGGCCGCACCCCTGGGAGTTCATGCTCTACAGCGACGTCTAAAGAAACGATCACTCTCCATGAAAGAGGCCTCGGGGAAATCCCGGGGCCTCTTTTTTGATATGAGAGGAAACCTAGGTTTCCTCTCACAGCTCTTTTTCCTGCAGGTTTGGATTTTCAAATAAGTCTCTCCTCGCGACATTTGGTGACATTCAGGCAGGGAGAGGGACGGCCGGAGTAAATCCGGCCTACTGGCGACGCTGGCTTTTGTGATCCCGGATCTAGAGTGCGCCCGCGAGGGGGCTCCTGGTTGTAACTCGCATAGGACCGTCGAATGCGGGTTTGAAATCGAAATGAATCCCGCATCAAACGGTGGGATGCGGGTTTGCCAACCCCCTCGGGAGCTACATCCCCAGCATCGTGCGGGCGCGTAGGGCGATCGAGATCGCGACCCGTGTCTCGGGCTCGTCCAGCTGCAGGCCCGTCAAGGTCTGGATCCGTTCGACGCGATAGGACATCGAGTTGATGTGGATCCCCAGCTGGCGGGCGGCGGCCCGCCGCACCCACCTGGCAGCCGCCAGCGCCTCGAGCGTCTCGAGCAACGGCGTGTCCCTCGACTGCGCGTACTCGAGCAGCGAGCCGAGCAGCTCGTTGACGAAACGGCGCAGCGCGTCCGGGCTCTGGACCTCGAGCAACAACCTGAACGCCCCCAGCGAGCGATACGACGCCACGCGCCCGCGACCGCCGGCGCGGCGCGTCAGTCGCAGCGCCTGCCGGGCTTCGACGTGCGATCGAGCCAGCTCGCTCACGCCGTTGGCAAGGTTGCCGATTCCGACCGACGCCGTGCCCGGCTTCATGACCGGGCCTGCCGCCGCCAGCACCTGGCCGGCGAGCTTCTCCACCGTGGCCAGGTCCGGGGCGACCTCATCCGGGACGAGGAAGACGGCCGACGCCGAGCGAACGATCGTGAGCGTTCCCGGCATGCGCGAACGGATCAAGCCGCTGAGGGCGGCGTCCAGCCGGTCGAGCTCACCGCGCGCTCCCAGGGCAGCTTCGGTCTCGTCGTCATCCGGCTCCAGCACGATCACCCAGGCTTTGTGCGGGAGGCGGTGACCCAGCCGTTCCGCCTGGCGCGCCACCCTCTCCGCCTCGTCTGGCTCGAGCGCTCCAGCGAGCACCTCCTCGACCAGGTCTCCGCGCAGCCGGCGCTCGACCTCGGCCGCGGCGCGGTCCTTTGACAGCTCGAGCGCGAGCACCGTCGATCCGTGCTCCAGCGCCCTGCGGCGGCCTGCCGAATCGACCGTCTTCTCATCGACGCTCACAGCCAGCATGCCGAGCACCTCGGAGCCCGCGCGCACCGGCACCACGTCGAGCGCCCGCGCCGGACGGCCGACGTTGATCCGCACCTCGCGCGCACCGGCCTGGCCGAGCGGGCTCGGCACGTGGATCCGCGGGGGCATGCTGTCGGAAGCCTCCCCGGCACCCCTAATTCGATAGCCATCACCGGAGTACAACCCGGCGTGGCCGCCGGCAAGTGAGCCCACCACTTCGAGGATCGGGCCGATTCCCGCGCCCTCCAACGAGAGCTTCGTGAAGCGTTCGTGGATGTCATGTGAGAGCTGGATCTCGGCGAGCTGGACCTCGGTCCGCCGCTGCAGCTCGCTGCGCTCCAGGATGCCGGCGACCTGACCGGCAATGGCGCGCAGGAAATCGATGTCCGAGGAGTTGAAGTCGCGCTTCTCGGTGCTCTGCACGTTCAGAACGCCCACAAGGCGAGGCCCGGATTCGATCGGCACCGAGAGCATCGAGTGGAAGCGATCCTCGTCGAGGCCTGGCACCCACTTCCAGTGAGGTTCCTTGCTGACGTCTGGCACCACCGCCGGCTTTCGGCTGTCCGCGACCCAACCCGTGATCCCGTCGCCGACCGGCATCACAACCTTGCCGATCATCCGCTCGTTGAGCCCGTTGGTCGCGGTCAGCCGAAGCTCGCGTCCGCGAGCGGTCAGGAGGTAGAGCGAGCACACGTCAGTGCCCAGGGCGGACGTGGTCTCCCGGATGATCAGGTCGAGCAGCTCGTCCGGACGTTGGGTGGACGCGGCGGCCTGTGCAAGCCGGACCAGGAAGCTGAGCTCGCGAGAAGCCAGGCTCCTGTCTTCGTTTGCCACGGCCACTTTGACATGGTCGACCCTGCGCCGGTCCTTCAACCTCGTATCAACCACACGAGCAAGGTCATTGCCGCTAGTGTGACCCATCCACACGCGATACAACCGAGTAATGTGCGCGATCCGGAGTTAGGCTAGGCAAGACGCTTGACCTCTCCACACTTCGGGCACTGGCGGGAGCATTTCGCAGGGGTTGACCTGCCGGTTCCGGTCGCCGGAGGCGGAACCGTCAGGGGGGTCAACTTCGACAACGCGGCCAGCACGCCGCCGCTGAAACGGGTCCGCGACGCGGTCAACGGCTTCGCCGACGTCTACTCGAGCGTGCACCGTGGCACCGGCTACAAGTCTCGGCTCGCGACCGAGGCGTACGAGCAGGCGCGCGAGCTGGTGTCGCGGTTCCTTGGTGTCGACGAGCGGTCCCAGGTCGTGATCTTCGTCAAGGGCACGACGGACGCGCTGAACCGGATCGCTGCCGGACAGGCCAGGCTCGATGGCCGGCAGGTGCTGGTGACCGAGATGGAACATCACGCCGACCTCCTTCCGTGGCGCCATCGCAGCGGCCACGTGATGGTCGGACTGTCCACCGACGGTCATATCGACCTCGACGCCATCGAGCACGCGCTGGCACAGGGCGATGGAAGGATCGGTCTCGTCGCCGTCTGCGGTGCGTCCAACGTCACCGGGTTCGTGTCGCCCATCCACGAGGTGGCGGAGCTGGCCCACCGTCACGGCGCCCTCGTCTCGGTCGACGCGGCGCAGCTTGCTCCTCACCACCGGATCGACATCCGTCCGGCGGACGACCCCGGTCACCTGGACTTCGTTTCGCTGTCGGGTCACAAGATGTACGCGCCCTACGGCGCGGGGGTGCTGGTCGCGCCTCGCGACTTCTTTGCCGGCGCGCCCGAGATCATGGGCGGCGGGGCGATCAGCATCGTGACCTGGGACGATACGGTCTGGGCCGACCTGCCTGACCGCGAGGAAGCCGGCTCACCCAACGTGATCGGGGCGGTCGCTCTCGGCGTCGCGATCGAGACCCTGCTCGAGCTCGGCTTCGATGAGATGCTGGGTCACGAGGTCGAGCTGGGCTCGGCGCTGCACACCCGCCTCGGCCGGATCGCCGGAGTCGGAGTGCTCGGCGGAGCAGAGGCCTCACCCGCGGAGCCGCGGCTGGGCCTGGCCAGCTTTGTCGTCGAAGGACTCCACCACGGGCTGGTCGCGGCCGCGCTGAGCCATGAGTGGGGCATCGCAGTGCGCAACGGGTGCTTTTGCGCCAACCCGTACGTCTTCCACCTGCTCAGCATGGACAGGCAGGCGGTCGAGGCAGTGGAAGGCGAGGTCACCTCGGGCCATCGCAAGGCTTTGCCCGGAGCGATCAGGGCGAGCCTCGCCCCCTACAACACCACCGAAGAGCTGGACCGCTTCGTCGACGCCGTCACCCACATCGCTCGGGGACGGCTCAAGGCGACTTACGAGCAGGCCGCCGACGGCACGTTTTCGCCGGCGGGCGGCTGGCCCCGAATCCCGAGCCCTATGAAAACGTTGGTCAAGACAGGAGGTCGTAAATGATCAAGCTCATCGTCGAGATCCTTCTGGCGATCTTCCTGCACCCGATCGCCTTCGTCCTGTGCGTGGTCAACATCGTCAACCGCAACGACCTCAGCGGGCTCTGGAAGGTGCTCTGGATCATCGTCTCCTTTTTCTGGGGGATCGGCCCCATCCTCTACATCCTCCTGGGCCGCGGCAAGTTCTGGTAGCCGGGAACACCAATTCTGAAGCCGGGGTCGCACCTGCCAACTTTTAGTAGGTAACCGGGCCAACAGTCCCAGCCGTTTATCCGAGATTCCTGAGCCGGGCTTGGGCTAATCTGCACATGGAAAGGGTGGGTAGCCGACCAGGTACCCGGGTGCGTACGAGCGTCTCGACCAACGGAGCCGTGAACGGCGCCAAGAATGGCGCCTCCAACGGAGCCGCCTCGAACGGTTTGCGCGCCAAAACGAACGGGGCGACCATTCATCGCCCAGTGACCAACGGCGCTGCGACGGTGCAGCCGGCGGTCAAGCTGGCGCACGTCAACAAGGCCTTCGGCAAGACCGCCGTGCTCAAAGAGATCAACCTGT
Source organism: Candidatus Dormiibacterota bacterium (assembly GCA_035260405.1). Classification (GTDB taxonomy): domain Bacteria; phylum Chloroflexota; class Dormibacteria; order Dormibacterales; family Dormibacteraceae; genus Palsa-870. Next base: position 3,238 of record DATFVI010000017.1, on the reverse strand, counting down.
CGGTGGCGCCCGGCGAGCTGGTCGAGATCGTGGGGCCCAGCGGGTCGGGCAAGACAACTCTTCTCAGGCTCGTCCACGGGCAGCTGCGGCCGAACGGCGGCGAGGTCTGGGTACAGGGTCGCGGCCTGCACCGGTGGTGGCGGCGGGGCCTCGGACGGGTCCGTAGAGATGTCGCCTTCGTATTCCAGGAGCATCACCTCCTTCCCCGCCTGACCGCGCTCGAAAACCTGACGCTCGCCCTTCAGGTGACCGACCCACAGCTGCCCTTCAAGGCCATCAAGCGGCGCGCTCTCGAAACCCTGGAGTCGATGGGCCTGGCCCACAAGCGCAACGCCTATCCCCGTCAGCTTTCGGCCGGCGAGCGCCAGCGCGTTGCGGTCGGTCGCGCCCTGGCGGCGCGACCGCGCGTGATCCTGGCCGACGAGCCGATGGCGTCGATCGACGACGGCAACGCCAAGATCGTCATGCGTTTGCTCGAAGACGCCGCCGCGGCGGGGACCGCCGTGATCGTCGCCGGCCACCGGCACAGCTTTCCATCGAGTCGAGTGCTCCGCCTTCCCACCGGCCAGATCCTGCTGAACGGATCGACGAAGGCGGCCTCCAACGGGAATGGCCACGCCAACGGCAACGGCCACGCCAACGGCAGCGGCCACGCCAACGGCAACGGCCACGGCGCCGGGACCGCTCCCCCACTCTGGCGCCTGCTGCTTCCGACCAACCAGCGACCGCGCAAGCACACACCAAAGGTCAAGCCCCTTCCCCTGTGGCGCCGGCTGGTCGCGATGGCTGCCAACAGCTACCGGCTGGTGGTCTTGAGCGGCCTCAGAAGCTGGAGCCGAGACGTGCGGCTCACCGCGCCGGCGATCGGGACGATGGCCCTCCTGCTCGTGCTCTGCGGGACGCTGGCCATGGTCGGGATTGCGATCGAGGGAGTGGCCGCAGCCCAGGCATCGCAGGCGTCCCTGGTCCGAGTTTACCTCGCGCCAGACGCGACCTCCGACGCCGTCGCGGCACTCAAAGCGCGCCTGGTCGCCGACCCCCGTGTCTCGTCCGTCACCTCGGTGACCGCGGAGCAAGCCCTGGCGGAAGCGAGCCACCGGCCGGGGCTCGACAACCTGGCCAGCCTGAGCTCCACCAATCCCTTTCCGGCGAGCCTTGACGTCCAGGTCCGCATGGTGACCCAGGTTGGGGCCGTCGCAGCGTCGGTGAAGGATGATCCTGCGGTCGATCCCTCGTACCCGACGTCGTACGACCCCGATACATACTCGCGCCTCAAGCACTTTGCCCTCGTCGCCGGCGGAATCGGGGCGGGGCTGGTGCTCTTGTTCGGCCTGGTCGCGTACGCGGTGATGGCCAACTCGATGCGGGTCATCGCCACAGCGCGGCGTCAAGAGATCGGCGTGATCCGCCTCCTTGGTGCGCGGGGCTGGATGCTGCGCGGTCCCTTTGTGGTGGAAGGGATGATGGTCGGCGCGCTGGCCGGAGCGCTGGCCGCCTCGGCCGTGGCGGGAGCGTGGCTCCTGGCTACGCGATTCGAGTCGGCGACGTACTCACAGCTGCTGCCGGGGGTAGGTCCAACCGCGGTCCAGTACATCCTCGCCGCGGTCCTGGCCGCGGGCCTCATCCTGGGCGCCGCTACGGCGATGCTCGGTTTTCGCAAAGTGCACGCGTGAAAAAGGCGCTGGGCGCCGTCGCGATCGCGTTGGTCGTGATGGCGATCGAAGTCGCCGGAGCCGGCGCCACCAGCCCCTCGCCATGCCCGTCGCCCTCTGCCGCGTCGTCGGCGCGCGTCACCTGTCCAGCGGTCGCGATCGACCCGAACCAGGCCGCGTACGACCTCCTTCGCGCCCGCCTCGGGGGTGACCTGGCCGGTGGGCTCACGACTCAACAGAAGCTGATGTCGGCCCTCAACCAGACGTCGGTCAGCGTGTCGATCCTGAACGACCAGGTGACCCGGGAGGAGACGCTGATCTCGAACCTGCAGGACAAGATCGCCCAGCTCGATACGCAGATCGCCGACACGCAGGCGAGGATCGATGTCGAGAAGGAGCAGGTGTCTGCGATGGCACGGGCGATCTACCGCCAGCCTGACTCGCTGTGGATGCTGATCGCGCGCACGGGGAATCTCAGCCAGGCGCTGCAGGCGACTTCCGACACGGTCATCGCCGGGCAGCGGGCCCACGCCCTGCAATCCGGGCTCGAAGCCGACCTTGTGAAGCTGCAGACGGACCGCGCCGCGCGCCAGGCGGACCTCGATCGCGAGAACGCGACGCTCGACCGGCTCAACACGACCCTGGGCACGCTGAACGACCTGCTGGCTTCGCAGACCGACCTGAGCAGCCAGGTGGCGGACGTCATCACGCAGATCCAGGCCGCCGACAACGACCTCACGAACCAGCCTCCCGATGTGACCGCCGCGCTCGCCGCTTTGCTCGAATCCCAGGAGCAGGACTTGCTCCAGCAATCGAACCAGGCGGCGTGGGACGAAGCTCACGTCGGTGTTGGCCAGGCGCTCATCACACACCTGCTGCCCACCGGGACGACGGTCAGCGGCCTAGTTCTCTCGTGGCCGATGGCGGGAGGACGCGTCACGCAGCCGTTCGGACCGAGCGACCTTTTGCTCGAGCCTCCGCTGGGACAGTACGCACACTTCCACACCGGGATCGACATCGCGGCGCCTTTCGGCACCACCGTGACAGCGGCGGCTCCAGGCGTCATCGTCGCGGTCGGCCACTCGAGCATCGGTTACGGCAACTACGTGGTGATCGGCCACGGCGGCGGGATCATGACGCTCTACGGCCACCTGCTCGAGACCGACGTCACAGTCGGCGTGACCGTGGCGCGCGGGCAGCGGATCGGCCTCGAAGGTTCGACCGGCTGGTCGACGGGCCCCCACGTGCATTTCGAGCTGCGCGTCAACGACTCGGTGATCGACCCGATGGCGTACCTGCTGAAGTCATAACCGCACCGCGGTTTGACGCACGGTTGGCGCCAAACGCGCGGAATTTCCAACGGCTGATGCGATCGCTTGGCGCCAAACGCGCGAAATGGTTTGGCTCAGGGCTCGGCTTTCGCGAACTGGTCGATGAGGGCGAAGGTGGCGTCTGGCTGTTCGATCTGAGGTAGATGTCCCGCGTCCTTGACCACCTCCAGGCGGCCGTTCTGGAACGCGCCGGCGAAAGCGGCTCCGTAGGCGGGCGTCACGATGCCGTCGCTGTCGCCCCAGATGACGAGGGTC
>DATFVI010000016.1:0-14310 GCA_035260405.1 Candidatus Dormiibacterota bacterium | reverse complement strand
GTTTCAGCCCTGTCCGGTGGCAATCAACAGAAAGTAGTCCTCGGTCGCTGGCTCATCGGAGGGTCGAAGCTCATCATTCTCGACGACCCCACAGTCGGCGTCGACGTCGGCGCGAAACAGGAGATCTACAGGCTCATCTCGGCGCTGACCACGGACGGGACCGCCATCCTGCTCATGTCGTCGGAGCTCTCCGAGGTGATCGGCCTCTCCGATCGCGTGCTGGTCCTCACCGAGGGGCGCATCGCCGCGACATTCAGCCGCGGTCAGATGTCCGAAGAGTCAATCCTCCGCAGCGCCCACGGTTTGCCGGCATGAGCAAGTTCACCAACATCAACGAGAAGCTGGCGGCAACGCCGGCTACGGGGACAGACCGGATCACCGCCTTTCGCGGTTCACTCCGCACGTGGATTGCGCGGCCCACGAACCAGACGTTCGCCCGCAACATCGGGATCCTCATCCTGGTGGGAGTTGTTTTCTCACTGACGACAGACCGATTCCTGACGGTCGAGAACCTGTCCAACGTGCTGCGCCAGGTTTCATTCGTCGGCATCACGAGCTGCGCCGTCACGCTGGTGATGGTCGCGGGAGGGCTCGACCTGTCGGTGGGGTCGGTGGTCGCGATCGCCGGCGTGGTCGCCGCCAAGTTCGCCGCCGAGGCCGGCTGGCCTCTCGAAGAAGCCTTCGGGATGGGGATTCTTGCCGGGGGGGTCTTTGGTTCCATCAACGCCGTTCTCGTGGTCGGGCTGAGGATCAACCCGGTCATAGCCACCCTCGGCACCCTCTACATGGGGCGCGGCATGGCGCTCCTGCTGGCCGGCGGCGAGCCGGTGAAGGGCGTCCCCCTGGCATTCAACGACCTCGCCACGAGCACGATCGGTCCCATCTCCACGCCCGTCTTCATCTTTGCGGTGGTGGCGGCGGTCATGTTGTTCATCGAGCGCAAAACGCTGCTCGGCCGATGGGCCGTCGCCAGCGGCGGCAACACCGAGGCGGCCCGGTTGTCGGGCATACCGATCGACCGGACCCGGATCATCCTCTACGTCCTCTCGGGCCTGGCCGCGGGGATCGCCGGCATCTTCATCAACTCGCGGGTGGCGACGGGCGATCCGAATTCGGGCGTCGGCTTCGAGTTCGACGTCATCGTGGCCGTCATCCTCGGCGGAACCGCGCTCTCGGGCGGCCAGGGGACTGTCGTGGGCACAGTAGTGGCCGTGTTCATTCTCGGGGTCCTGGGCAACGGACTGAACCTCCTCGGCGTGGAGTCGTTTTCGCAGTACGTCGTCAAGGGCATCCTGCTGGTCTTCGCGGTGGGGATCGGCGAGGTCATCCGCGGGACGCGCAGGACGCTCGCGCGTCTATCTAATCTCAACAGCGGTTAGTGGAAAGGAGGGCTTCATGACCACCCCAAGGGAAGTTGGCGAGTCGTACTGGCGAGCGGAAGCACGGCGCGATGTCGAAGGCGTGCTGTCCCATTTCCACAGCGACGCGACCTTTCACCCTGTCACCGGTCCGCTGGTCGGGCACGATCAGATCAGGACTTTCTACGACGGCATGGGCGACGACTTCCCAGGCCTCGAGGTCACCGTCGTCCGCGACATCACCGACGGGGACCAGGCCGCGCTCGAGTGGGAGGCTGTGCTCATCGACCGCGCGGGCAAGCGCTTTCCGATCTCCGGCGTGAATCTCGTGCGCATCCGAGACGGCAAGTTCACTCACGTGCGGGCCTATTACGACCCGACGACGTTCCCGCAACCGGCTCCTCGCTGATGGACCTCGAAGCACGAGTCAGGGTCGGCAAGACGAGCCTTGCGGTCCCGCGCGTCGGCGTAGGCACGGCGCCGCTGGGCAACATGTTCGAAGCGCTCTCGGACGAACACGCGGACGCTGTCCTCGCGAGCACTGTCGCTCACGGCCTTCGTTACTTCGACACGGCGCCGTTGTACGGCCACGGCCTCGCGGAGCAGCGAGTGGGCCGGGCGGTGGCCGGGTTGCCGCGCGACGAGGTCTTCGTGTCCACCAAGGTCGGGCGTCTGCTCCGTGCCGATGCACCCCGCGACGAGAGCCAGTTCTACCTCGGCGAACCCTTCTACAAAGACGTTCCGCCGGTCGGACCCGTCTGGGATTTCACATACGACGGGATCATGAGGTCGGTCGAAGAAAGCTTCCGGCGGACCGGGCTCGACCGGTTTGACGTCTTGCTCCTGCACGATCCCGACGACCACTTCGAAGCGGCAAGCACGACCGGGTTTGCGGCGCTTGCGAAGCTGAGGGAGGACGGGACGGCACGTGCGATCGGCGCGGGCATGAACCAGGCGCCGATGCTCGCCCGACTCGTCGAGGCGTGCGACCTCGACGTCCTCCTGGTCGCCGGCCGGTACACACTGCTGGACCAGGTGGCGATGGACGAGCTGCTGCCGCTGTGCGAGCAGCGCACGGTCTCGATCGTCGTCGGAGGCGTGTTCAACAGCGGGATCTTGATCGACCCTGCGCCCGGCGCCAGGTACAACTACGTTCCCGCCGAGGCGGGCGTGATCGCTCGCGCGCAACACATCAAGGCGGTGTGCGATCGGTACGGCGTCCCGCTGCCCGCAGCCGCCCTTCAGTTCCCGCTGGCACACCCACGTGTTTGCACCGTGCTCCTGGGAATTCGGGCGATCGACGAGCTGGAGAAGAACTTGGGGTGGCTCGACGTTCCGATCCCAGATGACCTGTGGGCCGAGCTCAAGCACGAAGGCTTGCTGCGCGAGGACGCGCCGACGCCGTCAAGTGCAAAGCTCGAGCCTGGCCGTCAATGAAAGTCGACGCGCACCATCACTTCTGGGACCCGACACGGGCCACGTATCCATGGATGGTCGGAGAGGCCCTGGACCCGGTCCGAAGGCCGTTCACGCCGGACGACCTCGCCCCCGAGCTGGCGGCTCAGGACATCTCCGGAACCGTGCTCGTCCAGACGATCTCCAGCGAGGACGAGACGCGAGAGTTCCTGGAGCTCGCCGCACGCACGGATTTCGTGTGGGGCGTCGTCGGGTGGGTCGACCTGACGTCGCCTCGCGTTGGCGATGACCTCGATGCGTTGATCGCCGGCCCTGGCGGCGACAGGCTCGTCGGCATCCGGCACCAGGTCCACGACGAAGCAGATCCGGAGTGGCTGAATCGACCCGATGTTCGGCGGGGTCTCGCCGCGGTGCAGGAGCGCGGGCTGGTGTACGACCTGCTGGTGCGGGCTCGCGAGCTCCCCTCCGCTGTGGATACCGTCGCGGCCCTCCCACGCCTGCAGTTCGTGCTCGACCACATCGCCAAACCGCGCATCGCCGAGGGGAAAGACCCGGAGTGGCAGGAACGCATGCCAGCGCTTGCGGCGCTCCCGAACGTCGCCGTGAAGCTGTCCGGAATGGTCACGGAGGCGAGCTGGGTTTCCTGGACGCCCGCCGACCTGCGTCCTTTCGTCGCGTCGGTCGTCGAATGGTTCGGGGTCGGGCGGCTGATGTTCGGCTCCGACTGGCCGGTTTGCCTGCTCGCCACCACATACGGCGGCGTTGTCGATGGCCTCGAGGAAGCCCTTGGACCGATCTCTAGCGACGATGCATCGCGCATCTTCGGCCTGAACGCCGCCGGCGTCTACCGTCTGCACGGTGGCTGACGCTTACCAGCGGGCCGCCTTTGTAACAGGGGCGGGCTCAGGCATCGGCCGCGCCACAAGTCGGCGCCTCGCCCGAGACGGATACGCGGTCGGCGTGTTCGACCTCGACCCGAATGGGGTGGAGGGGACCGTCGACGGGATCGTCTCGACGGGCGGCCAGGCGGTCGGCTTCGTCGGTGATGTCCGAGACGAAGCGGCGGTGACGTCCGCGCTGGAGGCGCTCGCTCGCGAGGCTTCGTTGTGGCTGGTCGCGAACGTGGCCGGCGTCGGCGTGGCGGCCACCGTCGTCGAGACGACGAACGAGGAATGGCAGCGCGTGATTTCCGTGAACCTCACCGGCACGTTCATCGTTTGCCGCGCCGCGGTGCCGATCATGCTGCGCTCCGGAGGCGGGGTCATCGTCAACGTCGCATCCGCCGGCGGGCTGGTGGGGATTGCCGAGCGCGCCGCGTACTGCGCGTCCAAGGCAGGCGTGATCGGTCTGACGAGGGCCATCGCGGTGGACCACGCGGCTGCCGGGCTTCGAGCGGTTGCGATCTGTCCCGGAACGGTGGAGAGCGAGTGGATCACCAAGATCCTCGCGAACCACGCCGACCCGAGCGGGGCTCGCCGAGCGATGTCGGATCGCCAGCTCGACGGCAGGATGGGTACGCCAGACGAGGTCGCCGCGGGTATAGCCTTCGTTGCATCTCCCGATGGACGCTTTATCAACGGAAGCGAGCTCGTGATGGATGGCGGGATGACCGCGCGGTAGTGCGCGTATCCAGCCCAGTCCAGGTACTCAGGGAGCTCGCGGCCGTCGTCGGCGACCGGCACGTGATCAGCGGCGCCCTGGAACCGTACATGCACGACGCCACCTTCATGGATGGTGAGCTCATCGGGGCGGTGCTGCCCGGAACCACCGCGGAAGTCTCGGCGGTGATGAAGGTCTGCAGCGACCTCGGGATTCCAGTCGTGGCCCGAGGTGGGGGATCCAGCCTGGTCGGAGGCTCGGTGCCCCTTGGTGGCGGGATCGTTCTGTCGCTCGAGCGCATGGACGGCATCGAGATAGACGCCGGCAACGTCTGCGCCGTCGCCGGGGCTGGAGCGATCACCGGCCGGATCCAGGAGGAGGCCTCGCTCCACGGCCTCATGTACCCGCCCGACCCGGCGAGCGCACAGATGTCATCGATCGGAGGCAACGTCGCCTGCAACTCGGGTGGGCCCAGCTGCCTCAAGTACGGCGTCACCGCCGACTACGTGATGGGGATGACGGTGGTGATGGCCGACGGCCAGGTCTTGAGGCTGGGCGGCCGCACGAGAAAGCGATCGTCAGGCTACCGCCTCGCCGATCTCTTCATCGGGTCGGAGGGAACGTTGGGCATCGTCACCGAGGTGGTGTTGAAGCTCATCCCGCTGCCGCAGCATCGGGCCACAGCAATCGTCAGCTTTCGCACCGCAACCGATGCCGCCTCTGCCGTGGCGCGGCTCATGGGCTCCGGCCACCTTCCCGCCGCGCTCGAGCTCATGGACCGAGGTGCGCTGGAGCTGGTGGAACACCTCCTGCCGCCGGGTTTGGGCACCGGCGCAGGATGCGTGCTGCTCATCGAACAGGACGGCGGATCGCCGGAGCAGGTGCAGGCCGACATCGAGGCCATGGTGGTGGTCGTCGACGGAATCGACAACCGCCTCGCGCAGTCGGGTTCGGAGCGGGACAAGCTGTGGAACGCACGCCGAAGCTTCGGCAAGGTCCTGATGTCAATGCGGAAGAACTTCTTCGCGGAGGACCTGTCCGTCCCGATCTCGGCGATCCCGGAGATGCTTGCTCGTATCGAACGTCTCGCCGTCGAAACCGGCCTCAAGATCCCCGTGGTGGCGCACGCGGGCGATGGAAACGTGCACCCGTCCATCGTCTTTGACGACGATCAACGAGACCTGGTGGGTCCGGCCGCCGCCCGATTGTTCGCGGACGCGGTCGAGCTCGGCGGCTCCATATCCGGAGAGCACGGCCTGGGCTCACTCAAGCGCGACCACGCCGCACAGGAGCACAGCGCGCTGGAGTTCGACCTCATGAGACAGCTCAAAACAGTGATGGACCCCAAGGGCATCCTGAATCCGCACAAGATTTTTCCAGAGGGTCCCGCCGACGGAGCCTTCCTGGACCGCCAACCAGGCTGGCGCTCCGGTCGAAGGCGCTCCGAAATCGGCGACTGACCTCTCGGTCGCTCGCTCGGGCGAATCAATCTTCTGGAGGGAAGGGCTCCACGCTGCGCCGCTCGACCTGGGCTTCCGCCGTCTCGTGATCTGCGTATGGGCCGTCGAGACGCACGCCTCTTACCGCGCCGCCATCGTCAATGTCGGCACTCAGCACGTACCAGCGTTTGCCCAGGTGCAGCACCCCGTGATGTCGCTGGGCTGTCCAACTCTTTGGAGTGATTCCAACCCTTTCTTTCTCGGACATCTGCGCACCCCCTTTTGAAGTCTCTCGAGCGTAGCCAGGCTACAGAAAAATGCGCGGGAGAGGCGGCCGGCGAGGTCAATTCTTCAGCGCGCTCCAGGCTACCAATAGTGGGCTTGGCGCTTCGGCTGGAGCGGCGTATGGTGGCCACAGCGACCGCTCCCCAGCCCGTTACATCATTGAGCTGAAGAGGCGGAAATGCCGAGCGGCCGCTTGACTCCCCGCGCTGGAATATCGCGCGTCCACACTGACTCGCCTATCTCCTCCGTCGTGCCGACCGGGTCGCCGTACCGACGGGCACACGTAAACGACTCATTTGTGATGGCCTGTAACGGAAGCGTGCATCGGCGCACAGTACTGACGACTAGGTGAATCGCTATCAGGTCGGGCTCGTCGTGGTGGTCGGCGTGGTCATCGTGGCAGCCGTCTTCGCAATCAACCAGTCGAACCAGGCGAACCAGTCGACCGGGAATACAGCTTCACAACTTGCCGGCGCCGCCGCAGGCGTTCCTGACCCTGATCTCATCCCAACCGGCCAGCGCCCGGCGGCCCCGGAGTTCACCGGCCTGGCCGGCTGGCTCAACAGCCCGCCCCTGACAGTCTCCGGGCTGAGGGGCCAGGTGTTGCTGATCGACTTCTGGACCTACTCGTGCGTCAACTGCGTCCGGACGCTGCCGCACCAGCAGGCTCTCCAGGCCAGGTACGGCGCCAAGGGGCTGACCATCATCGGGATGCACTCGCCCGAGTTCGACTTCGAGAGGTCGCAGCCGAACGTCGCGGCTGCGGTAAAGCGCCTGGATGTGACCTGGCCGGTGGCGCTCGATTCCCGCATGGCGACGTGGAATGCGTACTCCAACCAGTACTGGCCCGCCGAATACGTGGTCGACCAGCAGGGCCGGGTCGCGTACTTCCACGCCGGAGAGGGCGATTACGACAGGACGGAACGCGCCATCGTCTCTCTCCTGGGCGCGGGCGGGACCATCGCCGCAGCACCGCCAACCGCTCAGGACACCCAGCAAACCCCAGAGCTCTATGCCGGCAGCACCCGGGCGTCCCACCCGAACCCGATCGCCCTCCGCGGAAGCTGGTCGGACCATGGCGAATTCGTCGAGTCGACCGGGCCGGCCACCGTGCAGCTCTCCTTTCATGCACAGGAGGTCTACGTCGTCGCGGAGGCCGCGGGCTCAAACGCGGTCACTGTTGGCGTGACCCTCGACGGCAAATCAGTTCCTGACGCGCAGCGCGGTCCGGATCTCGCCTCGAACAGTGCCCTGACGATCGGTCGAAGCGACCTTTTCCACGTCCTCACCGCCGCCGCTCCCCGAGACGGGACCATCGTGCTGAGCGTGCCAGCCGGATTCCGTCTCTACACCTTCACGTTCGGCTAGGGTCTTGCCCAGCTTCCTCGCGCTGGTCTCAACTTTCTCGGCGGGCCTCGTTTCGTTCGTCGCGCCCTGCACGCTGCCGCTGGTCCCGGCCTACCTGGCCTATGCGGGCGGCCTCGCAGGCATGGATCTCAACGATGCCGCGACGCGCGACCGAGCCCGCGGCCGGTTGTTGGCCGGGACGCTGTTGTTCGTTCTCGGCTTCGCGATCGTCTTCGTGCTGCTCGGCATCGCGGCGGGCGGCATCGGCCACGCCGTTCACGCGTGGGGCACCGGCGTCCAGGTCGTGGGCGGCCTTCTCCTTGTGGTCTTCGGCTTGACCTTGGCCGGAGTGCTGCGGCTGCCAGGAGCAGACTGCAATTACCGGTTCGAGGTGCCCGAGCGCATGCGCGGGCTCGGCCTGGCCGCGGCGCTTCCGTTCGGAGTGATCTTTGGCATCGGGTGGACGCCTTGCGTAGGCCCGTTTCTCGGCGCTGCACTCTCGCTGGCTGCTGTCTCGAGCGAAGCCCTTCAGGGAGCGATCCTACTTGCCGCCTACGCGCTCGGACTCGGACTCCCCTTCGTGGTGGTCGCGCTGCTCTGGGCTTCCTATCCCGGCGTCGCTCGCGGCCTCGGGCGTTTTGGCGCGGCAAGTTCGCGCGTGGCGGGCCTGGTCATCGCCGCGCTCGGCGTGGCGGTTGCGACCGGCCTCTACTCACACGTCACGTCTTTCCTGGCCCAGTATTCGCTGTAGTCGTGGTCAGAGACCGAGCGCTGCGAGCTCTCATTCACCGCGGGGGAGCCACAAGCAGTCATCGAGTTCGTCTGGCGAAGGTGCTGATTGGTTGAGCGTGTAGGCGAGGCCTTCGAGCTTGGTGAGAAGCTGACCGTGATCGGCGCTCGCCTGCAGCGCGGCGTTCCGGCACCCGAGTTCGAACTCGATCGCCTGGTGCCAGAGACGGCCGCCATGGAAACCGTCCGCTTGTCTGCCTCTAATGGCCGGGTTCGGATCCTCAACATCGTCAACTCCCTGGATACCCCTGTGTGCCAGGTGGAGACGCGTCGCTGGGACGCCGCGCTGCGAGATCTGCCCGATATCGTTCTGTTCACGGTGAGCATGGATCTTCCGTTCGCGCAGGCGCGCTGGTGCGGGGCGGAGCGCACTGGCCATGCGGCCCTATCGGCCCACCGCAGCGAAGCGTTCGGACGGGACTACGGCGTTCTGATCAAGGAGTGGCGGCTCCTGCAGCGGGCGGTCATCGTCATCGGACCGGATGGCCGGGTGGCCTATGCCGAATACGTCGCAGACCAGATGGCCGAGCCGGATTACGACGCCGCCCTGGACGTCGCGAGCCAATCCGCCTAAGGCCGTGTGCCGGCAAGAAAGAAGACCTCCACGGGTGCTTCCAGGAACGTCTGCTGGACCACCTGGAAACGGCGAAGGTGTTCGCTCGACATATGCCTGAGAAGAGCTTCCTGGTCGGGGAACCGCTCGAGGAGGTACCACGTGAGGGGATCATCCGCCGAGCGGTGAACTGTCGAAGTTGCGGTGCCCGACAGTCGATTGGTGAACTCCGCGAAGTCGACTATCGCCTCCTCAAATTGCGATTCGCGCTCCGGCCTTGCGCGCATGCACACGAGCAGCAGGAACTGCTCGTCCGGCGCGGCGATCCGGTCAGGTGTCGTCGCCTCGGTCCACGCCTCTTCGAGTGTGTGTGTCCGGACCGGCAGTCCGACGAGCTCGATGAGGCCGTCCAGCTCGGAAAGGCTCAGCGCGCGGCTGCTCATCGGCTGCTTCCTCCCAGGTCCGCCGGCTCGTCACCGACCAGAATGCCGGCCAGGCGGGTGCGGGCTCGATGAAGGCGCTGGTGGAACGCGGCCCGAGTGATCTGCAGGACGTCCATGCACTCCTCGGGACTCAGGGCCTGTCCGTAGTGAGTCTCGAGCAGCAATCGATCGCTGTTGGACAGCCGCTCCAAGGCGGCGCTTAGACGAGATCTAAGGCCCTCCGGTGACGCTTCGATCGACGGTTCTGCCAGAGGTCCGCTGACCCGGCCGTCAGCCGGCGCAGCAATCGACTCACCACGAGGTGGTTGTCCTTGCTCGGCTCGCTCGCGACGGATCCAGTCGATCGCCGCGTGATACACGCTCGTCGCGAGGAAGGCGACCAATCGCTGCGCTTCAGCCACCTGCGGTGGACGTTCCAACCATTTGCCCAACAAGCCGCCGACGATGTCCTCGGCGGTTCCCTGGTGGCGGACGTACCTGCGGGCGAACGCGATCATTCGTGGACCGTGGCGCTGATACAGCAGTGCGATCGCGGCCGGCTCTCCGCGGCTAAGCGCCATCAGGAGCTCCTGGTCGTTGTCCGCTAATAAAGATGGCGAAGCCAATCCCCTCAAACAGTAAGACGCGCGATGGTGACACGGCACGGACCTGTCAGGACTTTGCGTCTCGGTCATAGAAGGAGATGCAGATGAAAGAACTCGAAGGAAAGGTGGCTATCGTCGTTGGTTCGAGCCGCGGCCTGGGGAGAGGCATCGCGGAAGCGTTTCTCGACGCCGGCGCCAACGTGGTGGCGGTCGCGCGCAACCCGGCTCCGCTCAGGGAACTTGCGGATAAGCGCCCCGAGCTGCACCTTGTTGCCGCGGATGCGAGCGATCCGATGGTGGCGGGAACCCTGCTTTCACAACACTTTCCAGATGTCGTCGCCCTGGTCGCCGGCGCAGTCCCTCTCCTGCGCCCGATCCATCACCACACGTGGGAGACCTTTTCCGCCAACTGGCAAACCGATACGCGGATGGCGTTCAACTGGATTCGCGAGGCCCTTCTCCTGCCGCTGCGCAAGGGGAGCCGCGTCATCGTCATGAGCAGCGGCGCAGCCGTCATGGGCTCACCGCTCAGCGGCGGATACGCGGGTGCCAAAGCGGCGCAGCGCTTCATGGCCGACTACGCGGCCCAGGAGTCAAAGCGGAGCGGCCTCGGTATTGGCGTCAGCGCCGTCCTGCCGAAGCTCACTCCGGCCACCGAGCTCGGCCTTCCGGCAGTCAGAGCCTACGCATCGCGCATGGGCATCAGCGAGGAGGAGTACCTGCAGCGGATGGGCAAGCCGGTGACGCCGCAGATCGCCGGCGCCGCGTTCGTCCAGCTCGCTTCGAGCGCCCAGGGAGAGGAGGGCGCCTACATGTTGTCCGCCGAAGGCCTTCAGGCATTGGCGGCTCCCATCCCCGGCGCGGCGCCGGCCACGCGTTAAAAGCAATGAGGTGAATCGATGAACTTCTATTTCAAGCTTTCCAGCCTGGTCGTGAGCATCGCGCTGTTCATGCTCGCGATTCCGTTGATCGCGTTCGCCGACGGCAATCAGTCCAGCGACCAGCCGACGATCGTCCTCGTCCACGGCGCGTGGGCAGGCCCGTCGAGCTGGGACGGCGTCGTCCGCCGGCTGAACGATGCAGGGTTCCGGACTGTCACGCCGGCGCTCGGGCTGAGCTCGCTGCCCGGCGACGTGGCCACCGTTGATGCTGTGCTGAATCAAATTCCTGGAAAGAAGGTCCTGGTGGGGCACTCGTATGGCGGAGCCGTGATCTCTGGCGCCTCGTACGGCCGCTCCGACGTGTCCGCCCTCGTCTATTCGGCGGCCTTCATCCCGGATGCCGGCGACACCCTCCAGGGCCTGGGCACCGGGTTCGCTCAATCAAGCGTCATCGCCCACCTGGTCTGGACGGGCGCCCCTTTCGGCTTTGGATCGCAAGCGGGCATCGACCCCGCGTTCTTCCCGGAGTTCTTCGCCCAGGATCTGCCGCCGGGCACGGCGGAAGCGCTAAACGATGCGCAGCGGCCAATCGCGTTCATCCCGGTTTTTGTCACACCGTCCGGACCGGTTGGCTGGCACACCATCCCGTCCTGGTACCAGGTTTCCGGCGCGGACAGGATGATCGATCCGAATCAAGAGCGCTTCATGGCGGCTCGCGCCGGCTCGACGACCGTTGAATTCCCCACCGCCAGCCACGTCGGCGGCATCACCGTCTATTCGATGCAATTCGCGCAGCTCATCGAGCGCGCAGTCGAGGCTACGACTGGCAAGGAGTAGCAATCCGCCGGCAGCGGGGCTGTGAACTAACCTTTTGGTCGGTGGCCACGATCGAGCTGACTCCGACCAGTCTTGTCGTCCATATCACCGGCGCCGACCAGTTCTTCGCCCTCGCGAGCCGGCTCGAGGTGCCCCTCGAGCACGTCGCGGGGGTGGATCCGAGTGTGCCGGAGGCGCATGGCGTATTTCACGGGCTTCGCATGGCAGGGACGAGCGTCCCGGGACTCATCACCGCCGGCCGCTTCCTGCAGCACGGCGAGTGGGCTTTCTGGGACGTGCATGACCCGGACAAGGCCATCGGCATCCGGCTGCATGACGAGCATTACGCGAAGCTGATCGTCGGCGTCGACAACCCGCAGCTGACCGCCGAGCTGATCGCCAATGCGCTCGCAACGCGCGGATCTGTCTAGTCGGGCGTCCGCAGATTTGGTTTCGACCTGGTGGCGCTCAACGGCCCCCTTGCCGTCAGCTCTGAGGCGGGGGCAGCGGTCGGTTCCGTCGCCCCGCGAATTCCCAGCCGAGTCGCAAGCCAAAGCCGGCAATCATCGATCCAACCAGCAAGCCGACTGCATACACGACCAGAAGCACTGGCACAAAGATCAGAGGAAAGAGCTCGTTCATGGCGGAACCGTAGACCAGTCGGATGTCGCCTGGTAGGAATGGAGCCTTTTGGATCTCAGACGACCAGGGTGCCTCCGTGGAGGTCGAGTACGGCGCCTGTTATCCAGCCGCTCTGGTTGCGGTCGATCAGGAAAAGCGCCGCCCGGGCCACATCCTCGGGCGTGCCCAGGCGGCGAGTGGCGTGCATCTCCGCCATCTTCGACTGCAGGTCGATCGGAATCCGCCGCCGGTTGTCTTCGGTGAGAATCGTCTCAGGGGCGATGCAGTTCGCCCGGACTCCGAACGGGCCTGCCTGCAGCGCCACGTCTTGAGTGAGGAGCTGCACGCCGGCCTTCGCGGCTGCATAGGCAATGGGAGCGCGGGCACCAGGTCGGCGCGCGGCGGTCGATGAGATCGTGACGATGTCCCCTCGTCCTCGGTTCTTCATGCCCGGGAGGAACGCCTTGAGGGTGAGGAACGTGGCCCCGAGATTTGCCTCGACGGTCGCTCTCCACGCCTCGACCGGTATCTCCTCCAGGGGTCCAGGCGCATGAAGCACGGCGCCCGCGTTGGCGACCAGCACGTCCACGGGACCCGCCGAAGCTTCGATGTCGCCACGCATCCTCTCCAGGTCCGCGAAGACCGTGAGGTCACCCGTGACTCCGATCGCGGTTCCCCCAGCAGAGGCGATTTCGGAACGTACCGTTTCAACCGCGCTGGGATCGCGGCCGTGCACCGCGACCGTGGCGCCTTCGGCCGCGAAGAGACGTGCGATCGCAGCCCCGATTCCGCGTGACGAGCCGGTGACAAGGGCCACCCGACCCTCGAGCTGTCTCAGGAGGACCACATCTACTAAATCACGTACCCGGCCAGTCGCATCAAGGCGTCCGGATCGAGGACCGTGACGCTGCTTCGCCCCGTCGTGATGATGCCCTCGTGCTCGATGTCATGGAGCGCGCGTGCCACCACTTCCCGGACCGAACCTGTCGCGTCCGCGAGCGACTGATGAGTCACCATCAGGTGGGTGCCCGCGCACAGAGGACCCAGCACGTTGGCCCGCTCGACGATGTCCCGCGCCACGCGCGCGCGCACGGTCGTGAACGTGCTCGCCGCGAGAACTTGAAACGAGTGCCGCAGGCCATGGGTCGCTTCGTCGAGCAGCGCTTTTGTGAACCCGGGCCGCCGCTCGATCAACAACTGGACGCGGTCTGCTTGCAGGTGCCACAGCGTCGTCGCCGCTATGACCTGGATGCGGAGCCCCGGCGTCGATTCCTTCTGTATCGAACCGATCACATTTCCAGGACCCAGGTAGCCAACGGTGACCTGACGGCCATTGGCTGCGGGAAGGTAGTACCGCAAGGCTCCTGAGACGATCAACGCCAGGCCGGCATGGGTGGGCGTTTCCAGGATGAATCCGGGCGGGTAGGAGGCCGGCCGTGATGACTGGATCAGCTCATCGATGAGCTCAGGCGACAGCCGCGACAAGAATCCTCGCTGCGCTACAGCTGTGGGCAAACCCTCACGAGGCGTCGCGCTGCGTCCGTTGCTTCGGGACAAACCCTGCATCCACTTACCCCCTTTCAAAGTTACAGGGAATCAGGCGCGCCTTGCTCCCGTCGACTGTTCTGTGAGATCCGCGGAGAAATCGGACAGAGATCGTGAGTGGGGCGTCAACAACGTGAAGGGCATCCTCGACGCGCAAATTGACGCCGGCGCCTAGGTCGGCACGAGCTGCGTCGCCCGCCCGAACTCGGCGGGGCTATGCTGCTGACGCGAGTCGCTGGCGGCACTGACATAGAAGGAGAGGACACATGCCAAAGGCCAGGCAGCTGACGCTTTCGGTGCCGGATCGGCCCGGAATGCTCGGGGAGGTGGGGGCGGCGCTCGGTGAGAAGAAAGCGAACATCCGAGCCTTCACGGCCTGGGTCGAAGGCGGCCGGGGCTCGATTCGGGTGGTCGTCGACAAGCCGGCCGCGGCGAAGAAGGTGATGGCGGCGCACGGCTGGGAGACGATCGAAGAGGACGTGCTCGAAGTCGCGCTCACCGACTCGCCCGGCAGCCTGGGAAGGATTGCCCAGAAGCTGGGGAAGGCGGGCGTCAACATCCGATACGCCTACATCGGCTCTGCCGGCACCGCGCGCCGGGTCAACGTCTACTTCGGTGTTTCGGACCTGAAGGC
>DATFVI010000015.1:0-60198 GCA_035260405.1 Candidatus Dormiibacterota bacterium | reverse complement strand
TGACCGTCGCTTGGGCGTTGCCCGCGGTCGTGGTCACATTCGTGGGAGCACCCGGTGTTGTGGCAGGCGTCACGGCGTTTGAAGCCGCCGATGCCTGACCGGTGCCGGCTGCGTTGGTCGCGGTCACCGTGAAGGTGTAGCTGGTCCCGTTGGTCAGACCGATCACGGTGGCGCTCGTGGCGGTGCCGGCCGCGGTGGCTGTCAACCCTCCCGGCGACGAGGTCACCGTGTATCCGCTGATCTGGGACCCTCCGTTGGAGGCGGGCGCCGTCCAGGTCACCGTCGCCTGGGAATTTCCCGGAGTCGCCGTGACATTGGTAGGCGCGCTCGGAGGTGTTGCCGCCGCCTTGAACACCACCGTGCTCATCGCCCAGGTAGTGGACGAGCCCGTCGTGACGCTGGCATTGGCGGAAGCTCCCGCACCAACGAGTTGCTCTTCGACCACGAACTCGGGATAGAAGCTGGATGAGAAGTTCACTCTTCCGTTCCACGTGCCCGCAGGCGTAAGCGCGTCCGTGTAGCCGCTGTCCATATAGAACCCGAGCGCCAGCTCACCTGGTGCCGTCGTGGCACCGGTCGGACCCGAGCTCACAGTTGCGCCGGTGGTGCCCGTTGCTCCGGTCGCGTGTGCTTGCTGGTCCACGACCGTGGCGTCGGCGACCGGTGATATCCCGGCATACTCGAGGACCGCCAGTCCGATGTAAGACGCGGCGTTGGCAGTCGCCGTGATTGACGGCTTGGTGCCTCCGCCCTTTGTGATTGGGGCGGTCCAGATGCTGAGCTCGAGACCGTCTCCGGCTTGGAAGTGTTGCAGCTCGACATAGCTGTTGCCCGCTGTATCGGTCACGGTGGTTGTGGTCGCCGCGGGAGTTGTGTAGTCATCGACGCCGACGAGGACGATCAACCGGTTGCCGCTCGTGATGTTGGACCCCATCGTCACGGCTGCCGACGTGGCATAAAGAGACGTATTCGCTTGCTGGATGAAGGTGGGCGGGTTGGTGATCGAGGCGGATGCTGTGGTGCTGTTTGAAGGCGTCGAGGCGGGACTCGTGCCGCCGGCGTTGGTCGCGGTTACGGTGAACGTGTAGGCAGTTCCGTTGACCAGGCCGATGACGCTCGTCGACGTCGGTCCCGTACTTGTGCCCGTCGCACCACCGGGAGACGCGGTCACCGTATAGCCGGTGATTGCACCGCCGTTGTTGCTGGCCGGCGCGGTCCACGAAACCGTTGCTTGTCCATTGCCCGCCGTCGCGACGACATTCGTCGGCGGCGCGGGAGGACCCACCGCGACAACGCTGTTCGAGGCGGCAGAGGCGGGGCTGGTGCCCACCGAATTGGTCGCCGTCACCGTGAATGTGTAGGTGCTGCCGTTAGTCAACCCGGACACGGTGGCGGTGGTCGTGCTGCCGTTGACGGAGGCGGTCTGGCCGCCCGGCGAGGACGTAACCGTGAAGGAGGTGATCGCCGCGCCGCCGCGCGACGCCGGCGGACTCCAGCTGACCGACGCTTGGGCGTTGCCGGCGGTCGCAGTCACCGACTGTGGGGCGGTCGGCGCGGTGTTGGTGCCGGTGGGAGTGACCGCGGTCGACGGGCTGGAAGAGGGGCCGCAGTTGCCGCCGTTGTTGCAGGCGTAGACCGTGAACGCATAGCTCGTGCCGTTGAGCAGGTTGGTCACCGTTGCGCTGGTGGTGGCGGCGACATTTGCGGTGATTCCTTCGGGCGAAGATGTCACCGTGTAGCCGACGATCGTACAACCACTACCTGGAGAAGCGGCTTTCCAAGTCACAGTTGCTTGCGCGTTGCCGGCTTTCGCACTGACGTTGGTGGGGGCAGACGGACTCGCAATGCACCCGGGGGTGATGATGTCCGGCGAGGAGAGGGTCCGGCTCGTCGTCAATTGGCTGGTCGTCATGGTCGGCGCCGCGGGGGCCATGGCAGGGGCCATTGCGGCGGTTATGCCTCCCGATGTTGACGATGCGGGCCCGGTCCCGGCGATGTTGGTCGCAGTCACGGCGAACGTGTAGGTCGTGCCGGTCGCCAACCCATTGAACGTGACACTGCTGGCGCCTCCGCCGGCGCTTGCGACGAAACCTCCAGGCGATGACGTGGCCGTGTAGGCGTAGATGGGCGCTCCGCCATTCGAAGCTGGAGGCGTCCAGCTCACCGTGGCCTGACCGCTGCCTCCGGCCGTCGCACTCACCCCAGTCGGCGCTCCCGGAACGGTAGGAAGGGTGAGCAGGTAGTTGGTCGTCGTCCCTTTGATGCGGACGGTGGCTGTCTTCTGACCGAGGCTGTTGAACTGCAGGCCGGTGACCAGTGCGGCTCCCCCGAGCGCGCTGGACTCGTAATGCGACAGCAGCCGTCCGGCAGTCAGAGCTGTCCCATACACGGCGACCTCGTCCAGCCGGCCGTTGAAGTAGCCAGTCCCGCCTGTGTCGCGGCCCAGCACGAGAGCGCTGCTGGTGACGTTGACGGTGTTGTACGCCGTCAGTGGATTGCCGTTGTTTGTCTGCGCGCTCTGGCAGACCTGGACCCCGTCGACGAGCATCGTCACCAGGCCCGCCACCCCGTCGAACGTATACGCCAGGTGATGCCACTGGTTCAGCGCGAGCGCTGGTGGAGCTGCTCCCAGTGGGCAGTTGTCGATGTAATTGCTCAGCGAGCCGTTGTTCACCTGGATTGATGCCTTGGGGGTCCCCGCGGTGTCGATGCCGAGGCGGTACTCGTTGTAGGTAGCCTTGTCGATCACATTGGTGAAGGCCGCCGGCAGTGTCGAGAGGTAGACCCAGGCCTCCATCGTCATCGCTCTGCCGAAGTTGAGCGACGCTGCGTTGGCTACGGTGATCGCTCCGGTGGACCCGTCGAATCTCGCGGCTCCGTCTCCGTCCGTAGTCGCGCCTCCAACGTTGAGGGTCACGCCACCCGAGATCACGCCCGTGTTGCCGTAACCCGACGTGTCCGCCGCCAGCGATCCCGCGCCCTCGCCCAGGCGCCAGTACCCTTGGGGTTGGTCGGCGAGCGCATTGCGCGAGTAAAGCGCCTGGTTCGGGAACTGCCCTGGGCCTGCTGAAGAAGTTGCCGTGAGTTGGGCTGCTCCCGCCCAGTAATGGGCCTGGATCCTGCCGGCGGTCAGGGCCTGCCCGTAGACGGCCACCTCCTGCAGCGAGCCATTGAAGTAATAGGCGCCACCGAGCGAGCCAATGGTGAGCGCGCTCGACTCGCTTAGGGAACCACCTGTCGCCGGGGTGAAGGCCGCCAACGCTCCGTCGATGAAGATCCGAATTCCGGATCCATCCCACGTGGACGCGACATAGTGCCAGATTCCGGTCGAGATAGTTACTCCACTGGCCAGCGTCTTCTGCACGCCACCGATCGAGAACGATGCGAACGGTTGACCGTTGTAAATCGAGAGGTAGTCATTGCCGCTCGCGTCGACGATCCCCTCGTGCGTCGATGCCCAGGGCGCGTTGCCCATGACCCAAGCCTCCAGCGTCGCACCCGAGGTCAGGTTGAGCGACGATCCTGGCGAGACGCTCCCTGTCCCGTCGAACGCTGCCGAAGTGCTCGGGTCGCCGGCCAGGGCACCCGTGCCAGCGGTGACGCCGCCGGTGTACGTGGCGTTGATCCCGTGTCCACTCGCCTCCAGGGCGACCGCACCGCCCGCGTCACCGAGCCGCCAGTAGCCGGCCGGACCATCCGATGCGACAGCCGCGGAGTACGACGCCCGCTCCCGCGCTCCGAAGCCGGGAGTCACCTTCTCGATCTGGGCAAGACCTGACTGGTAGTGGGTGACCACCTGGGCTGAGCTGAGCTGGTAGTTGTAGATCGCGACGTTGGAAATGCCGCCTTTGAACTGAAGGTTCACGCCGTTGCCGCCAAGGTTGAAGGCGGTCGCAAGGCCGAAAGTTCCCGCCACGTCGTCGCCGACCAACGCGCCGTCGAGGTACATGCGATAGCGGCCGCCGGTCTGGCGCGTATAGGCGATGTGGTGGAGCCCGTTCGTTGGTACCGGCACGTTGAAGTGGTGGTGGCCGGTCTCGAAGTGACCCGGGTACGGGGTGCCGTCGACGTTCCAGCGGTCGATGCTCCCGTTCCCGGGCGCGCCCGTGCTCGCGTAGGCGTAGTCGGCGGCCTGCGGAAGACCGTTGGGCGCCAGCCAGAACTCGATGCTCTGACCGTTGAGGTCAGTCAGACCACTGAGCACGTTTGATGAGCTCGCGTCGCTGATCGCCACGCCATCGGCAACGAGCGAGTGACCATTGGGTTCGCTCGGCACGATCGGTGCGCCGTTAATGTTGCCGGTTACAGAAAGTGGATGCGTGCCCGCCAGGTCGACCCCAGTTGTCCCCGAGCCGTCCTCAAGCGGCCAGTAAGCGTACGGCGCATCAGCGAGGACGGTCTGGTGGTAGTCGATCGACATCAGCTGTGTCGTGCCGACGGCGTACAGCCCCTGGGCGTCATAGTCGGTCGTCGTCAGGTGGCCGAAGATGTCGTAGACACGGCTCGTCTGGCCGGTCGCGGTGTAATCGGTGCGTTCCGCCTTCAGGGCGACGAGCGGGTGCGAGACGTAAATCGTCCGAGCGCCCTGACCGCCGTACTGAAGCGTGAGCTGCGCGGGTTGATAGTCGGCCGGCGTGTAGGTCAGCGATCCCTCGCAGAGGGTGGGAGTTGTGGTGACGGCGCACGACGTCGACTGGTCCATGGTGATCGGATTGCCGCTGCCATCGCGCAAGCTCAGGTCGACCGTCCCCGGAGAAGAGGCGCTGATCCAGGCGCTGACGACGTAGGTCGCGCCGGTGCGCAACGTGCCTAGGGGCAGCATGTCTCTCACATCGACGAGCGCCCCACTTGCGGTTACGGTGATGACGCGCGCCGGTCCGTTGCCCACTCCTCCTACCGAGGCGAAGCTGGACGACGCGGATCCGGATCCCGAAGTCAACAGCTGCCAGCCAGTCGTGCTCGGGAAGCCAAGCCACGGTGTTCCGGGCGTCACCGGCACTGATGGCGCTGAGGAAGGACCGACTCCCGCGCTGCTCGACGCGGTCACCGTGAAGCTGTATGCCTGGGTTGTGTTCGTAAGGCCGCTGATCCACGTTGACGTCGTCGCGCCGCTGGTAGCCACCGTAGTCCCGTTGCTCGCCGTGACCTGGTATCCAGTGACGCCACTCCCGACATTCGACGGCGCGCTCCACAACAGATTGACCTGGCCGTTGAACGGAATGGCGACGAGCGTGGTCGGAGCGCCGGGCAGGCCCGGAACCACAGACTGCGCGGGCACTTCGCTGAGGTAGTGCGTCGAAGTTTGCGGTCTCTGCGTGGCGATCACGGGCGCGTTCGCCGAAACGGTGACCGGGCCGGTCATCGTGTTGGCCGGTAACGAATATGTGTTCGCCTGGCCGGACGAAAGGTTGAACGACGTGGAGGCCGTCCCGATCGCCACGGTTCCAGTCACGGTGCCCGTGCCCGGATTAGCGACGTCGATCGAGTCGCCGGCCCACGCCGACGTGTTGTCGTACCAGTTGAAGTAGCTCATTGACGCGGCCGCGCTGCTCGGAATTCCATTGACCTCGTAGAAACCGCTTGGGCTCGAGTACGTGATGCGAGCTGAGGCGAATACCGGCACCGAAGACTGGATGAGGAGAGGGCCGTTTCCAGGAGCCGAAAGGCCGATGCTGAACCCCCCTTGCTGCGTCGTTGGCGTTTGATTCAGGAGCTGGCTTCCGGCGATGAGGGCCGTGAAGCTCCAGGGACTGCCGGTGAAAGCCGGATTGGTCACGTAGACCGACGCCGACGGAGCGCTGAATAGGTATGGAAAGTAGACGGACGTGGCCGCCTTGGTTGCGGGCTGTGCCCAGACCTCGCTGTACGAGGAGGCGTTGATAACCCGCTGCGAGGCGAGGATCGGAGCGGTGGCGGTGATTACGACTGGGTAGCCCGACTTGCCCGAGAAGTTGATGAACTGATCAACTCCCGGGCTGAGGCTGAAGGGCTGACTGAATGGTGAGGTGCCCCCGGCACTGACCGTCCCCGATGCCGGCGCCGGGCCCGGATTGAAGAGATGTATCCAGTCAGTCGTGAAACCGGGTGTGGCAAGGTCGTAATAGCTCATGTAGAGCGTGGTCGCCGCGGCGGATGCAGTCTGTGCAGGGGTCTCGTTGAATCCGCCGCCGTTCAGCATCGTGCGTAGCGACGCGACTACAGGAGATTGGGTGATCAGTTTGATCGGGTAGAGGTACAGGTTGTTGTAGATGCCGCTTGCCATGGTCTTCAGCGAGTAATAGGAATCCGCCCCCGCGCCGGAGCTGACATTGATCGGAGCCACGTTCTGGTTGACGGTCGCGCCCTGCTGCGACGCTCCAAAAGCGATCGCGCCCTGCAACGCCGCCGTCGCTGGGTTGGCCACGTGAATGTCCACCGCGCTGAAAGTCGACGTGGTGTCGGCGAACCCAAGCCAATACGTGTAACCGGCGGTGAAGCTCGACTGCTCGATTCTCAAATCGTCAAAATAGGCATCGCCTTCGAAGCTCTGGAGGTCGAGCTCGATTGCGAGATTGGCCCACCACCAAGGTCCCGCGGCGTCGAGAGTTATCTGCTGCCACTGGCCGTTGGTTCGCACGGGACTCCCGAGCTTCAGCGAGAGGGTTGGTGACGTTGTGCTGTCCGTGCTGCGGAGCCAAATGTTCACGCCGCCCGACGCTGCGCTGGCGCTACCGGAGGCGATTGTCTTGACCCAACCTGTGACGTGATAGGTCGAGCCGGGTACGCCGATGAACGAGCGCGAGATCGAGCTCGACCCGCTCGTGTTGGCCGCCGACAGGTGTGCCGAGAAGGCGCCCGAATGAGCCTTCGTTGAATCGCTGACTAAATTACTGCTCGGCGTCCATCCGCTTCGATCCGTGGACTGCTCAAAGTCGGCCATGTAAAGAATCCGGCTCGCCTGCATCGTGACGTCGGGCACGGCGGTGAGATCCTCCATGCGCAAGTCAGCCCAGGTGCTGCTGCCGTTGAAGTCCATCTGCACGAGGTGGATGCGCAGCCGCCCCGTCTGGTCGACCTGGAACGGCAGGCTGAGCTGCTGCCATGCGGCCGGCGCGACGGTCAGGGTGGATCTGCGCTGAACCGCGGCGTCCACATTGCTGGTGGCGACAAGCCCGTCCTCGACCCACAGCTGAGCGCCGCCGATGCTCGTCGCGCCGTTAGTCGCCGCCGTCTGCACCCAGACGCTCACCCGAACCGGAGTTCCCGGACGCAGTCCATAGACGTCCCGATACAGGTCGGACATCGAGACGGAATCGGTTTGGGTTTGGTTGAGGCTGCCGTACCCGTTGTAGGTGGTCGAACTCGTGCCGGTCGACGGCTGGTTCGCGGCCACTGTCTGGGCGGTCACGAATTCAAACACCCAGGGCTTGGTGACAACCGATCCGCCGTAGAACAGCGAATCGTCGAACAGCAGGGTGGGCTGCGGTGCATGGATTCCCGAAGAAACCTGCCGCGCCTGCCCATGCGCATCGAAGTCGGTCACGGAAGCGATGCCGTTCGGGTCGACCGTGGCGATCTGATCGTTCATCTGGTTATAGGCGAAAGTCGTGGTCGTGTGGCGCGCATCAGTCACTGGATTGGCGGGCGGCATGTCGAGCACCGTTGGACCCCACCAGACCGTGCCCCCACCCCCTCCATAGACCACATAGGCGACGCCTCCCAACTGGTGGCCGCCCATTCCGACGTCAGTGGCGGGTCCGGCAGATGCGAGCGTCGGACCGAGCTGCACAGTAAGCGGCACCCAGTGCCCGGTCGCGGGCAGTGATGAGCTCTGCTGCCTCCTCGACGCCTGGCCGGCAGTGCCATACGACGTCCAGTAGTCCCCGCCCCAAAACGCGCGGTGCTCCCACTGATTGGACGCGAGGTCCTGGGCGTAGAACTGCAGCATGATCTCCAGCGGGGCGGGCGAGCCCGCCTGGAGGTAGACCCATTGCGTCACGGTGGATCCCATTGGCACGAGGACCGGCGACGTCACGCCCTGGTAGTAGTGCTGGTTGAAGCCGCTCGCGTAGGGGGCGGAATGAGAAGGCACACCGGGGAGGAGCTGCTGGCGATAATCCCATGTCCACACGCCAGCGAGTCCGGCTCCCGCCGGGAGCAGCTGTCCAGGAGCGGCGGAGTTGGCTACTAGACCGGAGATCTGGTCGGACGGCTGGATCGACTTGTCTTCGATCAATGTCTGCTGGTTCTGCCCGATGAGCCCTAGCGCGTTGCTGACACTTGTCGTAACCACACCGGCGGGCGAGATCGTCCCGTCCAGCTGATACGCCGACCGACCGTTCCACGAGTACGTGTTGATGTTTCCGCCAGGATCTTGCACCGTCACGGTGCGTCCGCCTGGATGCTGGAAGTTGTAATACGAAGACTGTCCCAGGCCATCGACCACCTGGGTCATCGCCAGGTCGCCGTTGTAGACGAAGGTCCTCGCCGTCGTGCCGCGCCCATCCTGGATGCTCGAGACTGGGACGAGGCTCGAAGCCGAGCTGTAATGAGCGGCGATGCGGGCAGCGGACAGCGGAGACCCATACACCGCGACCTCGGCGATGGAGCCCTTGAAATAGGTCCCGTTCGCGCTGCTGATGTTGTTGCCGATCTCTACCAGCGGCGACGTCGGGTAGTTGATCGTCCCGCCGATCGAGGTCGACGCGGGCGGCCCACCGTCGGCGTAGACGCGAACCGCTCCGCCGTCGTAGGTGCCGACTATGTAGTGCCACAAGCCCAACGTCAGTGCCGGCGTGGTTGCGACCCTCCAGCCTCCAGCGACATAGACCCAGAAGTTGATTTGCCCAGAGGTATTGCCAACTTCCAGCGTAAATCCGCCGACATTGGCTGTGGTCCGCCGGTTGACGATCGACGCGGGGGCAACCCAGGAAGTCGCTTTGATCCAGGCCTCGACGCTGATGAATGGGGTGTTGAGCAACGAGGCGTTGTCAGGGATGCTCACGTAGCCGCTGACACCATCTAACGTTGCAGCCGTTTCGTTGTCATTGGTCAGCGGGCCAGCGGTGTTCCCGAGCGTTACTCCGGTGTTGTATGTGCCCGGATTGTTGAGGCCTGAGCGATCCACTGCGGTCTGACCGCCGGATTCGTTAAGTCGCCAGTCGGCGAGCGGGTTGTCGAGCGCGACGTTGGCCGCGTAGCTGCCCGCCGTCGGTGGTGGCGAGGGTTGCGGGGCGGCGGCCGCCTGGTAATGAGTGAGGATGGACTGGGCACTGAGGGCTGTCGGGTAGATCGCGACATCTTCGACGGCGCCATTGAGGAACTGTTGCGGCGCTGCCAGAGCTGCAATCTCAGGCTCATATGCGGTCGGGTTGGTGATCGTCATGGTGAATGCCGCACCGGCCGGTTTGCCGTCGACGTACATCTGCGATCCATTTGTGGTGCCGCTGCTGAAAGTCACGGCCACCTGGTGCCACAAGCCGTCGTTCACCACCACACCCGAGTCGTGCCATGCGGGGACCTTCCAGTCGTAGAACTGAAGATGGCCACCCAAAACGCCAAACCACCAGGCGCTGTTCTTGGAGAGAATCGCGCTCTGGGTAGTGGTCGTGGTCGAGACCCACCCTTCCAGCGTGCCGGCGGTCATGTCCCACGCGGGCAGGTTGGCGAGGCTTACGTAACCGGTAACGCCGTCGAAGCGCACCGAGTAATTGGGATCGTTGCCGATGGCGCCAGCCTGGCCGGCCGTGAAGCTGCCGGCGTATATGCCGGGCCGGCCGTTTCCTGATGCGTCTGTCGCGGCACTGCCCGCCACCGCGCCGACGTCACCGAGGCGCCAGTAGCCCGCCGGCTTGTCGTTGTTGATTATCTTCGGGTAGAGATATCCAACCGTCGGCGCCGGCCGCCCCGCGTTGTAGTGGGCGGCGATCCGGGTCTGGCTAAGGGCGCCCGAGTACACAGCCGCCTCTTCGATGCGACCCGCGAACATGCTGGCCGAGTCCCACCGCCTGCCGATTCGGAACCCGACACCGTTCGAGGCCGGAGTGGCCGCGTACGCGAGGCTCGAAACCAGCGTTCCGTCGACGTACAGCCTGATGGTGGTTCCGTCGTATGTCGCGGCGACATGACTCCACACGCCCTGCACCACGTTGAATGGTGCCGCGTAATGCCAGCCGGCCGAGTCATAGAAGCCCGCGGTGAGTCCGAGCGGCTGATTATTGGCTGGGTTGAAGAAGATCGTGTAGTTGACGACCGTGCCGTAGACGTCCGACATCACCGCCGCATCCGACGCCTGGCCTGACGCGGGGTTGATCCAGGCCTCGAGGGTCCAGCGGGACAGGCTTCCGAGCGCATTCGTTGTGACCATGCCGCTTCCGCCGTCGAAGGAAGTTGACGACGTGGAATCCGTGGTCAGCGCACTGCCCTGCCCGAAAGAAACGCCTCCCGAGTACGTTCCGTTGCGTCCATAGCCGGACTGGTCGAACGCGCGCGTTCCGTTGCTTTCTCCGAGACGCCAATACCCGAGCGGAGAATCGTTCAAAACAGTCGCCCCGTAGCCGTTGGAGGGAGCCGCGACACCAAGCCTGCCCGCGAGGTAATGGGCCTGAACGCGCGAGAGGGGGAGCACCATCGAATAGAGCGCGACCTCACCGATCCAACCAGTCATGGAATTCGCGAGCGTGCCCGGTGCACAGGTCGTGCTGTTGATGGCGACTTCCGCGCCGATGACCAAAGAACAGGCGCTGGCCGTGTACGACGTGCCGGCGGTGCCGGCGAGCACTCCGTTGACGTAGAAGGCCAGCGTCCCGTTCCCGTACGTCATGACGAGGTGCATCCACTGCCCCGGAGTTATGGAGCCTCCGGAAACTGATGTGCCGCTGGTGCCGTTGCCGACGATCGCAGCCAGCGTGGCGCCGGCCGTGACCTGCAACTCGAAGCCGGCCGTACCGAACCGCGTCGAAGCGATCGCGTACGAATTTCCGCCGGGAGGCCCACCGCCCAACAGCATCCATGCCTCGAGAGAGAACGATCCGCCCGGATTGAGTGCGGAGCCGTAGTTGGCCTGGATGTTTCCGCCACTGAACTTCATCGACGAGTTGGAGTCACCGAATGCGGGGCCGCCCTGGCCAAGCGAAAGGCCGGTGCTCGAAAGCGTGCCCGGGAACGTGCCGGACGAGTCCGCCGCGGCCGTCCCGCTCGTGTCGCCCAGTCGCCAGTACGCGGTGGGCACGTCGGCCATCACGACCTGGCGATAAGACGGGTCGTAGTTGACGCTGGTGTTGGCGCCGCGCGGATCGGTGATCCGCTGGAGGAGGTGGCCTGGCGCGTACGAGTAGAGCGTCGTCGGTGTCTGCGTGCTGGGAACGCCGGTGAATGGGTCCGGGACCTGATTGCTCTTCGCAACCCTTACCAGGTCGCCTGAGGGGTTGACGGTGTAATCGACCGTGCGCCCGCCCAGATCGGTCGCCCTGACGGTGACACCGGCCGGCAGTGAGCAGATATCCGGGTAGCAGAACTTGATGCTCCGACCCGTATTGGGATCGGGGAACGCATGATCGGTGATGCGTAGGAGCCGCTGCTGGTTGCTCGAATCCCATACATAGTCGATCTGGTTGCCGAGCCGGTCTCGCGTCGCGACCAGCCGGCCGGTGCCGGGGTCGAAGACGTCCTGGGTCTGGTCGGTGTTCGTCAACACGTCGAAGCCAGGCGCGCCTGCCGTGTATGTGGTGGTCGTTACCGCGCTGTTGGGGCTGTTGACGAACGTGCCGAGGTAGCGGGTCGAGGCGTATGGAGTTTCGCTCTTACTCGCCGCGTCACTCGAGATCTGGGCTGTACTCAAGACCGAAGAGTCGATCCGCAGTCCCGCGATGGCTCCCCTGAGGATCGCGTAGGCGCCACGGGGGTGGTAGCCGAAGTACATGTCGCCCATCGGCGAGAAGCCGGCAGCTACAGGATTCGGCGTCGCCGGCGCTCCGTCGAGGAAGAGTTGGATGCCGGCCGCGGACCACGTGGCGGCGACCTGGTGCCAACCCGACGCGACTGTCCAGTCGGTGACCGCCGAGCAGGTCGTGGTCGTGGCGGGGGCGTCCTGGTTATAGACGCTGAAGCACCACTGGTGCGAGTGGCCGGAGCCGTTCCAATTCAGAAGCCAGTACCCACGCGAGTCGCTGAACAGCGTGTACTCGTAGGCACCCTCGCCCGACATGTCGTGATCGGGTTTGAACCACGTCTCGACGGTTCCACCCGGGAGCGTCGGGATACTGCCCGCCTGGAAGATGAGCGCCGACGCCGCGCCGCCGAGATACAACCCGTGTCCGAAGGGAGCTGTCGAGTCAGCCTGCAGTGCGTTGCCCTGGCGCTGCAAAAGATCGGCGGGGATGGGTCCGGTGACCGTGCGCCCACCAGCTGCGTCCTCCCAGAGGCCACGGCCGGAATTCCATACGAGGGGCCAGGTCTTGCCGCTCGAGTCGGTGTACAAACCGGCTCCGTTGCGAAGTGTTGCGTAGTTGCCGCCGGTGGACCACGGGCCGACCTGCAGATTGCTCTGGAAGTTGTACGTCCAACCCACGCCGTATGGCAGGTTGCTCGAGCCAGTGCCGTTGGAGGGCACCGCCCCATTGATCCCGTTGTAGGTCCTCGACAGGGTGAGTCCCGTCGACCCAAGCTCTGCGATCGAGAGGTCGGTCGCCGAGAGCGTGGCCGAACCATTCGAGGTGTTTACCCCGAGCGACGTGCCGTCGCCGATGCCGGTCGACACCTCCGCCGATTGAGCATCGCCAGGCGCCACCACGCGCACGTGCACGAGGACAGCCTGATTGCACGAAGTTCCGCAGATGGTCGAGAACCAGATCGGCGCAGGCTTGGCGGTGGTGGGATAGAGATACAGGTCGCGAAGGAGGTCGACCTGATACCAGTAGTCACCGGGGTCGGTCGGAGCCTGAATCAGCGTTGTCGTGTTGACGACTCCGCCGGCGCTCACGTCGCCTGGGAGGAACGTTCGAATCGCGTTGCTGGGTGCAGACCAGTTGCCGGATGCAGTTTGGTACTGAAGGACTCCGATGCGGACCACGTCGTTCAGGTCGTTGGCGTGCCAGACGAATCCGTCACTCGACGTGTTCGTGATTTGCAGAGGGATGCTGACTATCGCGCCTGGCTGCGCCGTGATCGGATCTGGTGCGGGTGAGGTGATCGAGTCGCCGGCGTAGTTGAGGACGATGTATGGCGGAGCCCCGCTCGTTCCCGCATACATGTTGACGGAGTTGCAACACGCGCCCTCGTCCCCCGTCATGATGAGCGTGCCAAGTCCCGCCGTTGCAGTGGTTTCCCAACCCTGAACGATTCCTGTTATGCCAAAGCCGATCCACCCAGATCCGCTCACCGCCTTGGCCGGCGAAGCGCTGCCGACAGGGACGACGTCTGACCATGGATTCGGCCTTTGACCCCAGGCGCGCCCACTGCTTCCGTATACGTACAAGTTCGCGCCGGCGTGGCCGAGATCCTGGAATTGGTCGACGTAGAGCGCTGCCGACGTTACGTAGCAGTTGGGGCACGTGATGTCCCCGTAGTTCGCGGCTCCGTCGAAGCTGATGACCCACCGGTAGATCCAGCCCGAACCTGCGTCGTAACCGACCGGATACTCCCAGTTCGGACTCCAGCCCCCGCAGCACCAGGTTGGAAAAGATGGAGGGCTCGACCCTGGGATGTAAGCACCCAGCGAGTCGTACTCACCGCCCAGGCTCGGGTTGATGGTCACCGACGGATCGAGCGTCA
This sequence comes from Candidatus Dormiibacterota bacterium, assembly GCA_035260405.1. Lineage (GTDB taxonomy): Bacteria > Chloroflexota > Dormibacteria > Dormibacterales > Dormibacteraceae > Palsa-870. Next base: position 46,449 of record DATFVI010000015.1, on the reverse strand, counting down.
GCGGGTAGCGCCGCGCCGGGTCCTGGAGCCACGCCTGGTCGGGCGTGTAGGTGAGTTGGTACCGGCCCGCGCCGCCGGTCAATGAGACTGCAACGTTCGAGTTCGGCGGGCCGGGCCGCTGGTTTCCGCCCGGCGTTTCCATCATCCATGGCGCGGGCAGGAGAAATGCGAGCCCTCCGCTTGCGTCAAACGCATTGACCGAACCGTCAGCGTTAGCCGAGAGAGCGAGCCCCGTGGTCGCGAGGTCGTAGGTGATCGACAGAGGGCCGGTTGGTCGCTGCTGGACCAGCAGGCTTTCGTCCAGGCCGGTCGACGTAACCCGGTAGCTCGCATCGATGCCGGGCAGTGCGGACGCATAGGACGCCGACGAGCCGGACGCGATGCGAGGCGATCGGGAGGCGCCCCGGATGCTCATGGTCAGGCTGGCCCCGCTCGCGTCTACCCGGGCAGCACCCGCGGTCGCAGGCAACGAGAAGGTGAGCGGCCCAGCCGTGTTGCGCATCTCACCAGAGGTGCCGCTCGCGATGAGCGTGGTGTCGATTCTCTGCCAGACGCCACTGGCGTCCTTGTAGTTGAGCAAGCCTGCACTGATGCGCCGCTGGAATCCGCCGTTTGCCGTGCGATAGACGGTGGATGAAGCGTTGCGGAGAGCTGGAATCTCGCCGTCAGGGTTGACCGGAAGGTCGGCCCACGACGTCAAGGTGGGGGGCGGCATGTTTCCAGGCGTTGCACCGGGAGGCGCCACGGCAGGCGGCGCGGGAGCCTGGTTGTGCAGAGCCCCCACGTTGCTGGCGACGATGAACCGGCTGAAGTGATTGACGATCGCGGTGATCGACGTCTCGTCTGGGTTGGTGGCGGACGACTCCGCGACCCAGGTGCCGCTCGAGTCGTCCCAGTGGTAGACGGCCGCGGCGGCCGCGTCGACGGTCGAAATGCCCTGCGGAAGCGAGAACGTCACCTGCGCCGGCTCACCAAGGCTGTGCACTTGCGTTGCGGTGGCCAGACTGGTGGCGTCGACCTCGATCGCGTTGCCGAGTGCGCTCCAGCCGGGCGGCAACGGGTGGGAGGTAGATGGCAAAGTGACCGTGAGCGCGAGCTCGCTCTGGCTGACCGGACCAAGCAAAACTGTCGACGCGCCCTGGGTCGTCGGGGCACCGATTAGCGCGGACGCCGTCGCGACCTGGCTGTAGGTAAGGCCTGTGCCAACTTGGACCACCTGATAGGAGTACGTCTGTCCGGGAATCGCCAGGAGGTCGTCGTACTTCTGATCCGTCTGGCTGCTGATCGACTCAAACGGACCGTTGGGGCCGAAAACCGAACGCTGAAGAACGAAACTGCTGCTGTCGGCGGCCGTCCACTCCAGGTGGACGCCACCCACTGTTGACGAGGCGTTGAGTGCAAACGACGGCGGGCCGCGTGCGGCCGGTCCGGCGAGATAGAGGTCTTTGATCTGGTCCTGGGTGTAGCCGGCTCGATCGCGAGCCTGCACTCTCAACTGGTAGCTGCCAGGCGCGAATGACGTCGTCTGGAGGGTCGTGCCCCATAACGCGACGCCGCCGGCGCCGACCGCCAACGGAGCGGAAGGCCCGTGCGGATTGGTGGGCGCGGTCGGAAGATCGCTCCACAGGCCGCCCCTCGGAGCGATCGCGAACGAGACGCGGTCGATGCCCGCGGCCGCCGTCACCGCGGCCAGGGCGTTCAGCGCATCCGTCTGCACGAGCGCACCCTGCGCCTGGGTCGGTGAGCTGAAGTCGATGCTCAAGGTGGCAGGGGAAGGGCTCACCGATGCCCATGCTGGATCCGAATACGGGCTCTCGAGCCCACGGGGCGAGGACGCCGTCACCACGTATGCGTAGCGGGCCGGCGCCGGAAGCGAGGTGTCTGTGAACGACGTCGTTTGAAGACCGCTGACGGCGAGCCCGAATCCTCCCGTTTGAGGATCGAAACGGTAAACGGCATACATCACCGGAGTGGAGTCCTGTGTGGTGCCAGCGTGCCAAGAGAGCTGGACGCCGCCTGGCTGCGCGGTTGCGGTGAGCGCTGTGGGAGCAGATGCACTGGACTGCGATGGCGGGTCGATCGATGGGATCGGAGCGGGTACGGTCTCCGGTACGACGACAGCTAACGCCACCGGCGATGAGGCGCCTCGCACCCCCCCGCTGAGTGGGATGACCCGATAACCGACTGCCCCGGCACTGGTCGAGGGCGCGTCGACAAAGGCCCCGCCGCCGGCTACTCCGGCTGAAACAAACGGACTGTCTGGCTCGAGCTGTTTTTCGACCAGGTAGCCGTCGCTTCCGACTACCTCATCCCATCGCAGCGTCGCGCGACCATGGACAACCGCGACCGACAGGTTGGCGGGCGCGGGCGGACCCTGGGCATCCTCCGTCTCGGCGAGCACGATATCGGGGACCACAACCGAAACCGGGCTCGAGGCAAAGCCGGCCAGGCCTTCGGGATCGACGGCGGCCACCTTGTAGTCGGAAACCCCGCCCGGAGGCGCTGTCGAGTCGATGAAGGTTGAGCTGGCGACCTGGTCGAGCAGCTTCCAGTCCCCGCCGTTCACGCGTCTCGAGACTCGATAGGAGGCAGGCATGGTGGACGCGGGCGCGGTCCAGGCGAGCTGCACTCCCAATCCTGTGACGCTGGCCGTTAGAGCGGCCGGAGCGGGATAGCGCGTGGCTTCGGCGCGAACGAAGGTGTGGGTTGGGCTGGACTGACCGCCGGCAACCGCGCGCACCCCATACGGTCCGCTTGGGAGTCCCTCGACTGACAGATCCAAGATGCACATGTCGAGGGAGCACCTCGGGCTCTGTGCGATCGAGGTCCAAGCGGCGCCGTCCGTGCTCAACTGATAGTCGAGCCCCGTCATCCGCGAGGCGGCGAGCAAGAGGTGATCCGTCACCCGGCCACCTGCCGCCAGCTCCTGTCCGGTCGGCAACAGCACCTTGAGCGCTGGAGCGGCAGCGGCCCGGGATACGGCCAGTGTCGCGACGGACGCCTGCGTGGTGGCGGGTTGGCTGGCGCGATCCTGCGCGTCTAGAAGGACGATCGCGTATTCGTGCGAACCCGGCCCGACACCGCTGTCCACAAAAGAGCGGCTGTCGCCTGAGAGCTGAGTCAGCGGTGTGCCCGAGACGGGCTGGTCGCGGTAGAGGCGGTAGTAGGCGCCCGTTGCGCTCGCCGCCTGCTGCCACGTCAAGGCCACGCCGGCGGCCACGGTCACCGCGCTGAGTCGGACCGGGGCGGTCGGGCCGACGTTTTCGATCCTATAAGTCGAAGTCACAGCCGTCTGCTCTCCTGCCGTTCCGCTGACGACCGCGGTCACCGTGTACGTCCCGTCCGGAACTGTGCTCGAGTCCCACTGCAGTGCGGCCGTCCAGCTAAGCGCTGCCTCGACGTTCGGCTCGCTGCTCGCCGTGCCAAGCATCATGTTCGCGGCGGGCCCGCTGAGCTTCCACTGCACCGATCCCCGCCCGTTGTCGCTCTTGGCGTCGACCTGGAACCGAACGCGCCCTGAGAGAAGCGGGGCCTGGGCCGGAAGAGTGCGAAGCACCACCGGGGCGTTCGCCGCCGCCGCCGGCCATATTGCGGAGATCGTTTCGGACAGGTTGCCAACGAGGCCGGTGCTCGCCACCGCGGCGACGGCGTACATGACATTGGCGCCGGGCAAGCCACCGGCATCGATGAACGACAACTCTGAGGTTGTCGCCACATACGTGGCTCCGCCGCCAGCCCCAACTCTGTAGACGCGATATGCGGTCGCTCCCGGCACCGACTGCCAGATTAGAGTGAGGTGGCCGCCGCCCGCGGTTGCGGTCACCCCTGCCGGCGCCGCCAGGGGCCTGGGACCGGCGCTCGTCTGCACGAGCGCACTGGCTGGGGTCGCAGCCGCGCTTGGCGTCGCGGGTTGCCCGGTCGACGTGGGAGCGGTTGATGCGCTGGCAGGCGCGGTCGGCGCGACGGTCGCCGGACCCGACGAGGCAGGCGCCGGACTCGGCGAGGCAACCGCCGGACTCGGCGAGGCAACCGCCGGACTCGGGGAGGCAGCCACCGGACTCGGCGAGGCAACCACCGGACTCGTCGAGGCAACCACCGGACTCGGCGAGGCCGGACTCGGCGAGGCAGCCACCGGACTCGGCGAGGCAACCACCGGACTCGGCGAGGCAATCACCGGACTCGGCGAGGCAACCACCGGACTCGGCGCGGCAGCCGCAGGAGATGCCATCCCCTGAACAAGCTCCAGGCTGGTCCACGCTACCGGAGCCGTACCGGCGCCGCCGTAGGCCACCGGTGCGCCGTCGCAGGTAACGCCGGTCGAAGCGTCGGTGCACGGATGCAGGGCAACGACGACGAAATAGGTGGTTCTTCCCGGAGCGAGCTGTTGCAGCGCGTCAATCGATGTGTGGTCGTGGCCGGCAACAACCGCCAGCAGGTCGAATGGCCCCGTCGCAGACTCGCTCTGGAAAATTGCATAAGCCGACGCGCCAGCTGCTGCTGACCAGTCCAGCTCCAGCATGCCGTTATTGACCTGGACCGAGGTTGTAGCCGGTTGGCCAAAGACCACCACCGGAGCAACCGGCGCGGCTGGGGGTGGCGATGTGGTCTGGGCACAAGGGTCAGATGAAATGCTCACGCACCGAACCGTCGCCAGGTCGGAGAGGAGCTGGATCTCTGCCCTGATCGATGCTGGGTCGACGCTGACGACGGCCAGGTTTCCAGCCGAAACGGAAAGCACTGTGAGGTTCAGACCTTGTGCGACGGTTTGGATGCCTTGGGCGGTCAGGTCCGTCGAGAACTGCACATACAGAATGGGGCCCGGAGGTGTAGGGGCGGCCTGAATTGTGGTCTGCGTGGTCTGCGGTTGGCGATATAAGTAGGGCGGGATCGGCGCTGGCAATGGGGGCTGCCACGACTTCGGATGTACGACCCCCCTCCCGGTGTCCGGCTCATAGCTGATCATGTCAAGTCCGTTCTGCCGCGCCCACTCGATCACCGACTGCAGCGTGAGATCCTGAGGGAGCGTGATCTGGAATCGACCGGCGACCGGATCGAGGAGCACCGTTTGAAGGTTCGCGGGTGGCAGCTTCACGGAGGCGATTACGTAGGCCGGATCGTCAGAGTGCATCCACCGTTGGAAGCGGAGCTTGTTGTCCGCAATGAACGACATGCGATCAACGTGTTTGGTGAAGCTCGGAAAGAGGACGATCGCCGTCGTTGGTGTCTGGGGCTGAACGACAGCTCGAGTTGTCTCGAACATGTAGGTGGCCGGCGGGAGGGGGCCGGAGATCAATGGGCCTCCGACGATCTCGAGGCCGTAGTCATGGCCAATCGATTCGACCGCGCCTCGAGTTGCGCCGGCGCCGAACTGCACAAGAAGCTGACCGGGAACCAGACCGTTGGCGACGTTAAGGATTGGCGGGCGCGCGACGAGGAGCGGCGTTGGGGCGGTCAGGGGATCGAGCTGCGTGAAAACCTGGAAAGACGCGTCACCGGCTGACTGGCAAGCGGTCAGCAAGATTACCGCCAAGAAGATCCAGAGCCCTTTGACCGATCGACGCACGAAGCGACTTTGTCCCGATCGCTTGTCGCGATGGCGCGTCGAATTTCGGCGAGTTACCGTGGTCAGTCCCCCCCAAACTGCTTGCTCAGAGCGATCGCCGCCCTTCGCCCTCCGCCTGAAAATGCGAAGTTGCTGGCGATGCTAAGGCGCAACCGTCCTCCTGTCAAGCAGCAAACGCTTAACGGTGTGGTAGCTCAAAGAAACGTCACCCGTGAACTGTTCTGTGATTCCGTCATCCCATGAATGGAGACCGGATGACATTGACTACGTCTGAGCAGCGTCGCCACATCGTCCTCAACCATTTGGCGTCGGGCGCACTCGTGAACGCCGAAGCCGCTCGGCCGCTCGACCACCTGTTTGAGCTGCGATGACTCCTCGTCGCGCGCTCGCGATCTTCCGCGACATCCTTGGTTCGAGGCAGGTTGCTACACGTGTGCGGTTAACAGATCGCTGCAGCCCCGTTCAGAAAGGGATCTCTGAATTCGCCTGGTGCCGCTGAGTACCGTCTTTTGCCACGGTTTATCACCGTCGTTGCTGTATCCATCACTATCGCTAGTGAATCGCCAGGGCGGGTCAACAGTCAGACGGGAAACCTCATTCGTCCTGCCCTCCACTCTTGGAGCGTCATTCGAGCGTTGAACCCAATGGTCCCGGGCTCGGCAGACACTCCTTCAAGAACTGGCTCGGCTCGCTCTGGCACGAACTCGAGCGCATATCCACCGGCTGCCATTCGAACAGCCGGATCGGGCCAGTCGAGCAGCTGCAGAAGTTGATCCAGATCTGATCTGCCTCGCCTCTTGAGCTCGACATATATGCGCGTGTAGTCGTCGAAGTATCGGTTCGCGGCCTCGGAGTCTCCTCGGTCGATGAGCTCCCATTGTTTGTGAGCCGCATCCGCGAAGCGCCGTACTAACTCAGTGGTGTCCTGCTTTAGGCTCGTCATATGTTGACCCGATCGATCGAAGGTAATTCACACCAAACTGATACGTCCGTTTGAAGGCCCATGATGTTTTCGTCCGAGTTGATCTGCGTTGCCTTAAAGCCACTCTTGCTGACCTGATTTTGCTCGACGATGTGGTGCCACTGCTGGTCATCGCCGGCTCCGCCCATTGCAGACTTGAGGGCCTTGTACGAGTCGTAGCAGGAGTTGCGGACCAGCAGCCCCTCCGCTCCGAGATAGAATGCCGCTCTTCCAAGTTCGGAGTTGGCCACGACTACCGAGACGATATCGGTCCGCCATTTTTTGACCGAATCGGCACTCGACCGGATTGCGTCAAGTGTGGCGCGGACCTCCATCGCCTTGCTGCCGACCAAGGACGCGAGGCGTGGACGTTATAGCGCGGGCAGCGTCTACGACATGTTCGTTTCGCATTTCGCTCGGCTCAGGACCTGCGCGCCAATTATTGCCTCTTCCTCCGCGTGAGGCGGCTCTCACTTGACAGAGGTCCAGATGTCTGATATGCCCTTGCAAGGAAGCAGCGGCTGGGGTCCGTGTCCCCCCGGGTTCGTGCCATGCAGAGCTGGCTGGGAGGGTTGACATGTCGGGCCGTGGACAAGAACATGAGGTCGAATTGGCGGAATTGCTCGAAGAGGTGCGGTCTCTGCGTAAGGCGATCGACGTAGTCAGGAGGAAACGCAACCTTTAACTCGCGCCGTGCTCGTCAGATCAGGCAGTGCACCGCCACCTGCGCACCTAGTCCAGAACCAGTTCAGCGCCGCCCAACTTGCACGATCCTGAATCCGTCTATCGCGAATTCAAGGCTCGACAGATCCACAGGAAGAAGCGGTGGCAGCTCAGCGCGTAAAAGCAGCTGTGAGCGACCTCGCAGCCGAGGATCCTGGCGATGTGCTGGCCGAACGGCTCGATGCCGATTACTTCGAGCACGTCGTGCGCCGAGTGCACGGGAATCTCACGCGAGCAGTCGACGCGCAGCGGCAGTGAAGGCAAGGTTCTGCACTCTGGAGGAATGGAAATGGTGACCGAGCAATTCGGCAGCGCGTGGACGCGCAAGCACGACAACCCCGCGACGCCCCTGTTCACGAGTGTGCCCGTTACGGCCTTCCCCGCCTCGCTAGAGGACGTTATCGAGCTTTGCGCCGGCCGCGCGCCGAACGACCGCCTCATGGCGGCGGGTAGCCATTGGGCCCTGTCGCAGGCGGCCATCAGCGACCGCACCTTTGTCGAGACTCACGCTCCGACCACCGCTGTGCAGGCGATGGGCCGGACCCTGACCGATGTCGTGCTGAACTGCCTCAGCCCTGCGTTCTACAACGAGCTCCTGCGCCAGCACCCCCAGCCTTTCGACAGGGAACACAGCGGCGAAAACACCGGGCTGTATCCGGTGCACTTCGAGACTGGCAAGTGCGTTTTCCAGCTGTATTCCGAGCTGGACCTCGATGGCCCTGACAACCCACAGAGCCAAGCCGCCGGGAAGCTTGCGCTCAAGCTCGACGCCGACGGCAACAACAGCTACCTCGGTCCCTGGGCTATCCCGACACTCGGCGGCGCCGGCGGACAGACGGTGTTCGGGGCACTGACGACTGGAACCCACGGAGGAGACCGGATGATGCCTCCGATCGCGGGCGCGGTCATGGCGATGCACCTGGTCACCGACGGCGGCCGCCACTACTGGATCGAGCCGGCGACTCCGAGGAAGTCGGTCGGGGTCCAGCTGACCGACGACGCAGCGTTGAAAACCCTTTATGGGCAGGACCGCTTTCGCGGCAACCAGCCGACGGGGTCGGACAACTTCGAGATCATCCGCGACGACACGATCTTCAACGCGGTGGTGATCGGCGCCGGTCGATTCGGAATCGTGTACTCGATCGTCATCGGCGCCGTGCGCCAATTCACCCTCCACGAAGAGCGCCGGCTCCACGACTGGGAGGTCATCAAAGGCGACGTCAACAATCTCGCCAGCTCCCTGTACGACCGGCGGTTCCTGCAAATCGCCGTGTGCCTCACGTCGCACGACAACTTCACACGACACCTGGTTGGAGTCACCAAACGCTGGAATGTGCCGATGTTCCCCAAGGCCGGCAGCACGACGGTTCCTGCGGGTCGAGACGGACGTCGTGGGCCGGTCGTCATCCCGTTCGACCCACTGATCGGCGCACCCCGCTACGCCTTCGCCGGTCACAGCCACCCGTATAAACCCGACCTCACTCACCCGGGGGCAACGCTGCCGGCCGATTTTTTGGAGGTGGCCTGCGCGAACGCCAACTTTCTGGTTGGCGTGCTCACCGAAGTCGCCCAGGAGGTGGAGGACTTCATCGCCAGTAACGGCGTAGTCATCGGTGTGACCATCGCCGGTGTCGTCGCCCTGGGCGGAGGCGCCGCGTTACTGGCGCTGCTGCCTTGGCTGGCGATCCTCCTGGCGATCCTGCTGGCGATCATCGCCGCGCTCGCTGCCGCTGCTCCCTCCCAGCCGCGGCTTGGGCAGACGCTCAACGACGTGAAGGACAGCCTGCTCGACAGCCCGGACCCGGCGCAGCGGGCAGCCGGCCTGTTCGTCTGGCAGATGATCGGCTTCAAATTGTTCTCCGATCAGCAGAAGGACCAGGACTACGCCGCGATCAGCTATGCGGTCATGGACGGACACGACTACCTCGACCAGAGCTGTGACGTCAACGTCGATTCCATCGAGGTCTTCTTCGACGCCAGCGACCCCATGCTGGTCGCCTTCGTCGACGCGCTTCTGGTCTTCGAGCTCGCCCAAGAGGTCACCGCCGGAAAGGCCATGGTGGGCTACATTTCCCTGCGGTTCACCGGCCCGAGCGAAGCCCTCATCGCAATGGAGCAGCATTCCACGACGTGCGCCATCGAAGTCGCAGGGCTAAAGGACGTAGTGGGCACACAGGAGCTGATCGACTTCGCAGTTACCCTCGCCCTTGACCCCAACTTCCACGCGGTGCTCCACTGGGGTCAGCGCAACCCGTCCAATCAAGCTCAAGTGCAACACCGCTTCGGCGACAGCGTGGCCAATCCTACCGGCAGACTGCACGACTGGCGCCTCGCCCTAAGCCAGCTCACCGCCAACGGAAGGCTCGACGGATTCAGCAGCGCATTCACCCGCAACGCCGGCCTCGAAGTGGTTACGCCACAGATCGCCAGCCTCAGCATGGTGGGTGGGTCGCCGGCGTCGCAGCCGATACTGGTCAGCTGGGACTGCCGCGACAATCCCCCAGGCACGTTCGTCGCGCTGACCGTGACAGCGCCGAGCGGTGCCCACTCCGGGTTTTCCAGCCTGCCGCTGGCGGGCAATCGCTGGGTACCCAACAGCGGGACCGGCACGTACCACGCCACCCTGACCGCGGGGCTCACCTTCAACGGCGAATCGAGGACTACGACGTCGTCCGCCAACCTCATCGTCAGCTAGCCAGGCAGACGCATCGCGAAAGGAGAAGAGATGCCAGAAGTCTTCTACGGCGAATGGGCAGTGGCTGTCGTGTCGCACGAATCCGCCTACAACCAGCGCTACATCATCACCGGGTCGGATGCGAGTGACGGGACCTACCTCGTGGGCAACCCTCCACCTGTCAACGTCTTTGGCGCGCAGTGGACGCTCACGATTGAATATGAAGGTGCAGGTGGGTGGCAAGCCAGCGAAATTCGCCGCACCCCGACCTACACCGCGCACGACGGGCTGGTCATCAACCTGGGCGCTGACGTCAACTTCGAAGGCGACTACGACGAGATGGTGCTCACCTGTCGCAGCCTCGACCCGCCGCTGAATCCCTGGCGGCCCGTCGTCAATCCGTATGACTTCACGCTGAACGAAAAGACTCTCGAGAAATTCCTGAGGGAGAAGGAGGCGCTGGACAAGTAGCCCGTTCGGAAACGCGCTCGCCCCCGACCCATAACGCCTGGCCGCCCTGCGTCGCGGAGCAGGTCCGTCTGTCTACACGACAATCGCAGAGGCTGCTACCGATGGAGGAGGCTTGTCGAGTGCTCCGAGTTCCAAGTCTCCGTGGAGGGATGCTGCGAATTGCTGCAAAACTGCTGCACGTGGTGGGATGCCCCATCGCGGTGAAGGTCCAAATCGTATTCGAGAATTGGCTCCGGGACAGGGATTCGAACCCTGAACCTTGCGGTTACAGATCGCTGCGCCCCGTTCACAAATGGCGATCTGAATACGCTGAGATTTGCTGAGTAGCATCAAATAGCATGGTTTCGCACCGGCGTTGCGGTACGACGGATGTCGAGTTGTTGTAGTATGTAGCGACAATGCTGACAGTCCCCGAAGCAGCTCGCCGAACCAACCGAGACCCCGAAACGGTTCGCCGCTGGATCCGTTCTGGAAGGCTAAGAGCGACCCGCATCGGCACGCAGCATCTCATCGATGAGGATGACTTGGCGCGCCTCACCGATGACGCCACGCTGCCGATTCCAGCCTCCTGGAAGCGCACGGCCACAGGCGAGCGGATGCCCGATGTCATCGCAGCGATTCGTTCTTCGCGCGCCGCTCGCTAGCGTGCTGGTTGTCGACGCTGCAGTCGTAATCACCGCCTGCTTGTCAGAGGCAGGGCTGAGCGCCCTTGGCCGGGAAGAGCTCGTGGCGCCTCACTTGATGTGGTCAGAAGCGTCGTCTATCCTCCACGAGCTGCGCTGGCGCAAGGAAATTTCCGCTGGGCTGGCAAACATTGCGCTGGAAAAGCTGTCTGTTGCAGATGTCAGTCCTCGACGGCCGAAAGGTCTAATCGAAGAAGCATGGCGAATTGCCGACAGCCTAGGTTGGGCCAAAACCTACGATGCGGAATACCTCGCTTTAGCACGTTTACTGAGGTGCCGGCTCTTGACCACAGATGCGAAGCTGAAAGCGAGCGGGTCCGCGATTGTGAATGTTGTTGGCCCGGCCGAACTGTAGCTCCGACTTTCAGGTGCGATACCGACGGCCCTCCTGAGGCCACGCTGTACGGCCGATCTTCCGACCCTCCGTGGGTTTTGGAGGTATCGACAGCAAAGAGTTATTACGAGCATCTCGACCAATCGCGCTTTGCCGTCGGCTGGCCCAGCCGAACTACCTCGCAAGCAGCGAACTAACGTTCAGTTGCTGCGCTAGCGATTCGTTCCTATATGGCCCTAAGTGCTAGTTTGGGCCGTTAAGTGGGGTTCGTTGCGATGCCCTCGGAATAGAGTTGCGGGGTGTCAGAAGTCGAGCCCGGACCGGCCCCCATACCTCAAGCCGCCGACTCCGGCCGACTGGCCGCAATCACTACGGCCGCCGACGCATTCAGTGATGCCGTTCCAGACATGCAAGCGCTGCTCGCAATCGTAGCGGAGCAAATATCGCGGGCGACGGGCGATTTCTGCTCCGTTGTTCTCCTGTCGCGGGACGGCAAGCGCATCGAGCCCGTCGCCGCCTATCACCCCGATCCCAGGGTGCTGCAGGAAGCGAACGCAATGATCGGCGTCCCGATTGAGCTGGATTCCGCGGGGCCCTGGAAAACTGTCATCCAAGAGCGACGCCGAGTTGTCATCGGCATAGACCCGGACAATCTGCCGCCGAATATCGCTCCTCATCAGGCGCTACACATTCGGCAATGGCGCATACGTGAAGCGGTGATGATCCCGATGGTCGCCCAGGATCGAGTCGTGGGTGGACTGAACCTCAATCGCATGGAAGGGAGCGCTCCCCTGAGCGATCAGGATACCAAGCTTCTCGAGGGCCTCGCAACCCGCGCGGCGCGCGCCATAGCGACTGCGCAGCTAATGCGGGAACAGAAGCTCACCACGAAAGAACTTGAGCAAATGGTGGCAGAGCGCACCAAGCAATTGATTGCTGCAAACCAATTCTTGGACTCGGTTATCGAGAACATCCCCAACATGATTTTCGTCAAGGACGCCAAAGACCTCCGGTTCATACGCTTCAACCTTGCAGGCGAGGCCCTCCTCGGGTTATCTCGCGACGATCTGATCGGGAAAAACGATTTCGACTTTTTCCCCGCCGACCAGGCTGAACAATTCACTGCAGCCGATCGGAAGACGCTACGAGATCGACACCTTGTCGACATCCTGGAGGAGACGATCCAAACCAAGGCGAAGGGCGCGCGAGTCTTGCATACGAAGAAAATTCCCATCCTCGACGCAACGGGCGAGCCATCCTTCCTGCTTGGAATCTCCGAAGACATCACCGAGGCCAAAACTGCGCAGGAGGCGTTGGTCCTAGCGCAAGATGAGGCTCAGAGAGCCAATCGAGCCAAGAGTCAGTTTCTGGCCAACATGAGCCATGAGTTGCGTACCCCGCTCAACTCCATTCTTGGATTCTCGGAGTTGCTGAGCGACGACACCACCGACCGGTTCGACGACACGACGCGGCGCCGCTTTCTTGCTCAAATTCACAGCAGCGGCGAGCATCTGCTGCAACTCATCAATGACATCCTGGACCTGTCCAAAGTTGAAGCCGGACAGATGAAGCTTCAACTTGAGCAGGTAGAATTGGGAGACCTCATCGCTGAGGTCCGAGAAACTATTGAGCCTCTGGTTCAGAGCAAGTCGCTGACCATGAACACGGCCGCGGTTGCTGAGATTCGTCTGATCGCGGACACAGCGAAGGTAAAGCAGATGCTGCTGAACCTGGTGTCGAATGCCGTCAAGTTCACTCCCAGTGGGGGGCACATCGAAATTCGTACGCGCTCAGCGGAGTCGTGGGTCGACATCGCCGTCAGCGACAGCGGCATCGGAATCGCCGAGCAGGACCTGGCTCGCTTGTTCAAGGAATTTCAGCAGCTGGATGCCGGCGTCGGGAAGCGGCAGACCGGAACCGGCCTCGGGCTGGCACTGACAAAACACTTTGCTGAGATGCATGGCGGGCAAGTCAGTGCGGTGAGCGAGCTGGGAACGGGCAGTACCTTCATATTGCGCTTGCCGCTCAAGCCAACCACGGGTCAAGCAGCATTTACGCCCGTTCCGGCCCCAGCCGCTGCGATAGACGCGAGCCGGCCGCTGGTGCTGGTGGTGGAAGATAATCCCCAGGCGTCAGAGATTCTGGCGCGCCACTTGGACGCCGGTGGGTTCCGCGTTGAGCTTGCACACACCGGCCCTGATGCGTTGCGGATGGCCCGCGATCTAAGGCCGGTGGCGATAACATTGGACATCCTGCTTCCGGAGGTTGATGGCTGGGAGGTGCTCAACCGGCTAAAGGCCGACCAAGACACGCGAAATATCCCAGTACTTGTCGTCTCTGTGGTCGACAACCCCGCACTTGGTCGCGCCCTTGGAGCCTATGACTATTTCGTCAAGCCTGTCGATGGTAAGGCCCTCCTCTCACGATTGCGCCAGTACACATTCACAACTCAGGTCAAGACCGAACCGGTGCGTGTGCTGATTGTGGACGATGAGCCGGCCAACCTAGATCTTCTCGAGTCTCTTCTGGATCCGGCTGGGTTCGCTGTTATCAGAGCCGCCGGTGGGCGCGAAGGCATCGACATTGCCAAGGCTGAGAGGCCGAATCTGGTTCTGCTTGATCTCATGATGCCGGGCGTGACCGGATTCGATGTTGTCGAAGCGCTTCGAGACGACGAAGGCACGCGCTCGATTCCGATCATGGTTTTGACGGCCAAGAGCCTCACGGCCGACGACAAGAAAATGCTCAATGGTCAGGTGGCGGCCATCTTTGAACGCAACTCGGTCGCGGGAACTGAGCTGACGGCTTGGCTTCGCGAGATCGTCACCAAGCGACCCAGCGGAACCTGACTGCCGACACTTTTGCGAGCCAGCGTCGAAACATGCTGTCAATACGGGGTAGCTGTCGAGAGCCTTAATTCGTCGCTGTGATCGACGGGATCGGTCGTGCGGCAGCTGCTCTTGTAGGACAGAGCGAGGAGGTACTATGCGGTCCTTGAAACGAGATCACCGCCGCGCCGTCATCATGCTTCCGGGCGGAGTCCTTCCGGCTGAGATTGCCTACAAGGACTTGATCCAGCTGCTGGGTCCGCAGCCTAACGTGGTGGCGAAAGAGCTTGAGATCTATTCCACTCCTGACCCGCCCGCGGGCTATGGCCTGAATCTGGAAGTCGCGGGCATCCTACGTGCCGCAGACCAGGCCAAATTCGGGCGCTTCCACTTGCTCGGTTACTCAGCAGGCGGAGCTTCATCCCTGGCCTTCGCAGCCGCGCATCCGGAGCGCCTTTTAAGCCTGGCTCTGGCGGAGCCGGCCTGGGATGGTGCCCAGGGGTTGTCTGACGCTGAACATGCGGTGTGGCAGGAGTTCGGCAGGATCATGGAGCTGCCGGAAGAGCAGCGGCTGCCGGCATTCATTCGCAACCAGCTGAGGCCTGGCGTCAGCCCACCCACTCCCCCGCCCGGACCGCCACCACCATGGATGTCGTCGCGACCGGGGGCCCTGGCCGCCTTTGTCCGAGTATTCAGAACCACTCATCTCGACCGAGACGGCCTCAGGTCTTTTGATCGCCCTGTGTACTTCGCCCTCGGCGGTCTGAGCAATCCAGACTATTACGAGCGGATGTCGCAGCGCCTGGCTAAGGTCTTTCCCGACTTCACAGTCGAGGTCTATCCCGACAGGCACCACTTTGATCCCCCACACCGGATCGAACCGGAGCGCTTCGCTGCGGCCCTCAATCGCCTGTGGGCGCGGGCAGAAACAGGACGAGCAACGACTTAGGCGCCCTCACCTTTTCACGGACTCTCACAGAAAATGGACCAGAACTGAATGCGCCACTAGGCATGCGACTCTAGGGGAGGAACGCACGAGACTGAATCTGGACGGGCTATCGATATCTGGGCAGTTATCAACAGCAACCGTCGGCATCGGCGCGCTCACATATAAGAGGACGCGCGCGACCCTGTGGGCCGCCAGCTTGTGATTCCAGGGCCCCAAGTCCCGAACTCTGATGGCAAGCGATCACTTTTTCGAACGCCTGTACCAATGAATGTTGTAGGCGTGTGCCTCGGTGATCGTCCCCGAGAGCTTCGTGGGAGTCTTCAGGTCGGCAAAGCCCACTGATGCATTCGCCAACCCGTCGATGGTGATCTTCCCCGTATCCAATTGATGCGATCCGATCTCGAGGGCAACCTTATCCACATTTACGGCGTCCAACTCGACGTCTAGCTCCTTGGGCTGTGCCCCTGCCTCGCGCATCGGCTGAGCAACGATCGGAGGAAGGCCGCCTGTGACGTGCAGGCGTTTGATCGCGTTGGGGCCAAGCACGATGGTGCCGGCGGCCAGGCTCCCCTTGATCTTGATCTCGATCGGGTCAGTGTTATTGACCGACAGGTTGGCGTCGATGTTGCGCAGCTCGATGCTGTTCTTCGCGTCCGTCGCCTTGGCCGCCTCGTCCTCCCGCTTCTTTTTCTCCTCGTCGTCTTTCGGAGGAGGCTTCTTCTCGTCCGGTTTTTGCTCGAAGATGGCGGCATATAGCGCGAGCTGGTTGGCCTGCGCCTTCGTGAGATCCGGGGCTTCGAGCTTCCACGTCACGAAGGGTTCCCATGTCCAGTCAGCTTCATCCCTGTGCGTCTTCCTGTACCCAACCGGGTCGACCTTGTAGACCCCGAGCTCGAGCTCGTCCCCCCTGAGCCTCAATATCGGGTCCTTGGCAACGTGCTCGACGACCCACGGTCGTAGCGCCCAGCCTGGGTCGATATGCGTTGCTGAAACCTTGCCGTAGAGGTTCTTTTCCAGGGTGGCGAAGTCGATCGCGCCGTGGTCGATGTGTATCTCCAGGGGGTTGCTCGGAGAGCCGATGCGAATGTCCTTCAAGCCATGGATGTCCTTTGTTATGAACATCACCAGCTTGATCTTGCCGTCGACACTGTCGGCAACCGGGTGCAAGCCCTCGATCTCGAAGGCGGGTGGCACTTTCACCGGTTTCGGCGACGCTGCGTCTTCCTCTTCCTTCCGTTTCTTCTCTTCCTGCATCAAGGTCCAGAGGTCAAGCTCGAAGTGGGCCTCGTTGATGTCGAGCTTCGGAATCGTGAGGTCGCCGCCGTCCGGAATCTTGTACGTCAGGTCGGGGATCGTGGCCGACTTGACTTGAAGCTTTATTGCTTCCGTGAAGGCCACCGTCTGCCTGTATTCGAGGTCCTCGAGAAGGACATTCTGTAGGTGCACGCGACTATCGGCAACCGTCAACCGGTCGGCACCCAGCTTGGCGACCCGGATCTTAGCGTCCGTGCCGAGCTCCGCCGCCCTGTCCATCGTGAGGCGCGGGTTCGCAATGTCGATCTTCAGGCCGCCACCGACCAGGAAATCGATCGTCGATTTCTGGGTGGTCAGCTTCACATCGCCCTTGAACTTGTTCTTCAGCGCAACCGACGCGGGGAGCGTGATATCCAGGAGCGATACTCCGCCTTCGAATGCCATCGTCTTGAGGTCCACTATGAACTCCGGATGCAAGCTCTTCCCTTTTTCGTCGGTGCTGCCATAAAGATCCAGCCCGTGAAACGTTGGTGGATCGCTGTCGGTGCGCGCCGGGATGATGATGGTCAGGTCGTCGCTCGGCATGTCGATCTGCATAGCGTCGAGATCGATCGCGTCGACGTGAAGGTGCTCTATGGCCATCTGCTTGAACGCCGACTTCGGATCATGCTTTTCGCCCGGCTTCCACCGGTCCAGGCGTACCTTCGCCTCAACCCCGAAGAAGTCCACCCTCCCACCAATCTGGCTCTTCAACCTGAACTTGTGCCCGGATATGACAGAGCTCACATCGAGGGCTGTGAAGCTGAGTTGGTCGACGTGCAAACCGGAGGGGTCATCGGGGTCGATGCCGCCGATGCGAACCGCATCCGGTCCTATGTCGACCGTTGCACCCTTAAGGCCTTTCACCTCGACGGAGCCTGAGTAGTCGCCCGACACGGTCGCCTGAGCTTCCGCGCCTCTGACCGTCGCGACGATGTGGCCGTCGCGGTCCAGGTCCATCGTGAACGACTTGAACTCGAGATGGCCACTGCCGCTGATGTTCAGCTCGGACTTCAGCGAGCCGCTGAAGTCGACGCTCAAGTCGTCCACCTCGATCTTTTTCGCCGCCGGCTGAAGGTGAATGCGGCCGACCTTCAGCGGACGTTCGCCGGGGACCGCCGGCTTGTCGTCGCGGCCAAGGTGCATCTCGATCGGCGGGTCTTTGTAACTCAGGCCGCTGCCCTCGAGCCCCGTGATGAAGATGTCGGTAATGGACCAGGCAGCGGGTTTGGCTGGCTGCTTGTCCTTTGCCGGGACTGCCGGCGTGCGCACGGCGGCCACGGTCACGGTCTTGGCGACGATGGGCCCGGTGCCCGACAGGTGCCCTTTTCCCACCGTCCAGTCGATCGGTCCGACCGTCAGATCGCTCAGGGTGGCGGCGGCCTTGATCCCGACTTCGTCGTCACCATCTAGCGTGGCGCCGACCTTGACCTTGCGAATCACAACCCTGCCATCGGGCGTAGATATGTCCGTGCCCAGCGCTTCAAGGTCCTGGATGGCAAGCGAGAACTTGTGTTTCTGATCGCGCGCGTAGGAAGCCTTGACCGTCGGACCCTTGGCCTCTTTGGACTTTGTCAGCGTGCCTTTCACGGTCGTGCGGCTCTTGAGAGAGGCGATCGCGACCGAGTACCGGAGGTCGGCGAACGATCCGATCTCGGCTGATCCAGAGACGAGTCCAAATCCCTCAGAACCTGGGTCGATCACGACCTCCGACGCCTTGATGCCATGGATCGAGCCGTCAATCATCTCCAGGCGAAGGCTGCCGCCCTTCTCTTGCGGCGCGTCGTAAACGATGTGCGCGCCGGCGAGCTCATCGATCTCCAGCGAGTGGATGATCGCTCTGCTGAGCTTGGTCCCGCCAGGTGTCTTGTCTAGAACGATTTCCGCGTGGAGGGCAAGGTCTCGAACCGAGACTACCTCGGCCTTGAGACCGTCGCCATCCTTCCCGATCTCGACGCCGTCGATGTCCAGGTGGTCGATGGTCAATTTCGGGAACTCAAAGCCCGTCTTGGTTGCGTGCACGCTTCCGTGGAGCATCCCGATCTTCGCCCTCTTGATCGAGCCCTTGGCCAGCGAGATGCCCGTGGCCTCCACGTTCTTCAGGCCGAATGTCGGCTCCACCTGCGCCGCCAGGGCCGCCGCCTTTACCTGGTCGGGACGTACGGAGATGCCGCCTGCCTCGAGTCCCGCCGAAATGTCGCCGGTGAGCTTTTCCACGGCGAATCCAGGTCCGGCGAGCTTCGTGATCTCGACGCCGTGGATGGTCACAGCGAGCCCGCCTTTGGCATCGAGCTCACCCGTGATGCGTCCCAACTTGATACCGCCGATCTCGGTGCCCAGGAGTCGAGCGGCGTCGTCTTTGAGCTCGAGCACTTTCTGCTGCGCCGCGGCACGGGTGGCGATGTCGATGCTCGTGTCGGCCAGGTTTTGCTGTTGCTCGAGATTCGAGACGGTGTCGTAGGCGGCTTTGAGCCGGTTGCGTATCGGTTCGTTGCCCGGGATGACAGGCAGCCCGTCCAGCAGATCTTTGAGGTCCTTAGACGAGGGGATGCCTGAGGGCTTGATGATCACGGCCGGCTGCTTCGGATCGGTGCTGAGGAGGGTAGTGCGATCTACGGCCAGGCTGAACTTGGCACTCTTGGCCAGCTCGCCAATGGTGGGGATCCTCGGTCCGCCGTCGATGAACTGCTGGGCGAGGCTCTTGTCGTCCAGGTAGGCCATCGAGCTCACCAGCGGAAGCAGCCCGACGTTCGGGACCTGAAGCGACGCGTGGATGCCCTCGAGCGAGACGCCTGCTGCCTGCACGGTGCCGGTCAGCGGACCGAGCGTGATCGAACCGATCTCGGCGGTGATGCCAACATCCGAACGCAGCTTGTGGCTGAGCTCCACGAGCTGTGCACGCTCGGCCTTGGTAAGGGAACCGGGATTCCACCGGTCCTTCGCCTCGAGCTCGGCCAGGCGCCCTTCGTCCTCGGATTTCTCGTCGGCCAGCGCGAGCTCCTTCTTGTCCGTATCGGTGAGCTTGCGCGGCTCATGCGCGCGCTTCCGTCGGAGCTCGGTGAGATGCGGGCTTGCCTCAACCGCAGCGATCTGCAGCTGGAGGACCGCGATGCGCGCGTCGAGGTCCTTGTACTGCTGACTGTTCTTGTCGAGCTTCGCCTGCGCCCTTTTCAGGGTGGCGACCGCGGTGTTCAGGTAAGCCGGCAGGCTCTGGCCGACACCGAGGTTCACATCCGTCAACGTCAGCGATTGGATCTGCTGTCCCGCGCCGATCGAGATGCCCTCGATCTTGAGCTCGGTGAAGGAGACGCTGAACGCACGCAACGTGCCGATCGAGTCCTTGATGCGCTGCGCCGCGCTGTAGGGTGGCCGCAGGACGCCGTCGCTGGCGAGACCCCATGCGTAAGTGAGCGGCGCCGGCGTCGGGAACACGTAGTCGGCGACCGTGCTGGTCGGGAAGGGCAGGTGCAGCGGGTACAGCGCAAGGTCGAGGAGCGTGATGTCCCCGGGGATGCCACCTTTGATGGCGACAATGTTGCTCAGCAGCTGGAACAGTGGACCGAATACCGGTATCGGAATGCTGCTCATTCCCTTGGGCAGCTTTTGGCCGATCTTCGAAACCGGGTCGAGTGATTCGTCCTGGCTGGCCCTGAACTTCAGGGTCTGCAGTGCGAGCAGTGCGATCGCCCAAGCCCCTGAGAAAGGCAGGCTCGGATCGACCAGCACAAGGTCGCGCACGGCGAGGCTGCCGAGGGTGACACCGATATACGCCGGGTCGTTGTAGTGGCGGTCGGAGAAGCCCGCCGTCGCTTTCAGTCCTTTGACGCTTATCGGCCCTGAGCGGTAGGACTTCCCGGACAGCGCGATGTTCACGCCCGCGATTTCGAGGTCTTTGAGGTCGACGTTGACGATGAACCCGCTTTCGAAAGTAGCGTCGACGTTGATCTCATTGACCCCGCCCTTCGTCTCGGCCAGCTTGACTCCCTTGAGCTCGCTGCCGATTGCGTCGTACATCATCTGGCCTTGTCCGAGGTCAAAGGCCTTGAGGTGCATAGTCCTGCCCCAGAGATCGATGGAGCCCCCGATCAGAACGTCGTAGACGAGCAGGCCGAGGGCACGGCCGATAACGCCGAGCTTTCGCCCCAAGACTGGCAGCCAACCCTGCTTCGTCAGTTCCGGGAGCCAGTCAGTTCGGCCGTCCTTTTCGCTGTACAGGTGGAAGTCTTTGACGATTTCCTCGAGCCCGGGGCGCTTGTCGGCCCGGAGCTCCTTCGACTTGTCGAATACCCACTTGCGGTCTTCGGCTGCGTAGGCCTGGTCGATGAGTGAACGCAACACCGCAGCCATCTTTGCCGACCACAGTCGCTCGTCACTTAGCCGGTCTTCTAGCGCTTGCCGAGTCGGAAACCGCGCATCGCGACCAGCGGCGAGCGGCGTCGGCAGCTTCTGGGCCATGTCGGGGGTGAGGGCATCGGCCACCGCGTTGACGAGGTCGGGATCCTCCCTGGCAAGGCGCTCGTGGTCTTCCGGGCTCAGTCCGCTGAGGGCCAGGGCGGCTATCCAGGCCTTGCGGACCGTGAATGTGATCCAGCCGAAGAAGAGCCATTCGAAGAAGCCGCTCGGGACAAGATTTCGCGCTTGCTCGATGAGATGGACCGGATCCCGCATCGCGTTGAGGGCTACGACGTCTGCGCGACCGTCATCCCCGTAGAGGTACGCGTTCGGCAGTCCCTGGATGATGTCGTCCAGCTTCAGCCGCGCGTCGATGCGGCGGACGATCGCGGTGCGCAGCGCCGTATCGTGCATCTTCGACTTTGGATCGGCGAGCCAGGGTTTTGGCGTGCGGTCGGGGTTGATGCCGATCAGTTCCTGGACGATCTCCTTGGCCACGGCCTCGGATGAGTCCTTCTCCCAGCGGGCCAGAAACTTCTGTTCCGCATATCCCTTGAGGAGCTTCTCCGGGATGCCGAGATCCATCCCGTTGTCGGGCTTGTACTCGCTTCCAACTCCCGTGTACTCGCTGCTCGAGATCATGTCGTCGGGCAGGTTGTCCTCGAGCCTGTGCAGCCACTTGCCGTCGTCGAGGGCCCGCCACCTGTCCTGGGCGTCGATCGAGCAGCTGCGTACAAGCAAGTACGCGTATCGAGCCTCCGCGTCAGAGATCAGCCAGTCGAGCAACCCGTACGACAGAAGCGAAGTCGCGCGCGACAGGTTCAGCGCCGGGTCGCGCGCCGCCAGCATTTTCTTGACGACTTCCCGATACGTGTCGCCGTAGCGGTCCGCTTCGGGCAAAGCGTCGAGGATCTTGTCGACCAGGCTCTCGCCGTCGAGCTTGGCGACGAGAGCCACGGCGGCGGCTGGTACCGAAAGCGGAGCGTTGGTGCCTGGACTGCCCGCTGTGTGCGGTTTGATCGCGCCCCGCAGATCTTCGAGCGTGACTTCCCGCGGCGGAAGCGCAACCGCGGGCTGATCTCCTGGGGTGCCCGTGGCGCCTGGGGAGGCCGCGCCTAGTGGAGCGCTGAGCATCGAAAGCGCCGTTTTGGCGGTCGCTACGTTCGGATGCGCGAGGACCCTCTGCATCTTCTGGACGAAGGCGTCAGCACCGGTGGCCTTGTCGCTGAATCGCTCGCTCTCTTGCGCGATGGCAGCGCGGAGCTCGTCCTCGTCCGTGCCGAAATCGACACCGGAACGAAGCAGGCCGTGGAACACGGCGCCGCGGTTGCCTTTTTCGAGCTCCTCGAGCGTGGAAACGGACTGCCTTCGAAGAGCGGCCATCAACGAACGCCTGGCTGTCTTCGACAGCCTGTCTGGATCCACGCCGTGCAGTGCGACCGTTGCACCGCGGTACGGCTGTTCTCCTACTACCTGGTTGCGGAGCTTTGCGAACTCCTCTTTAGTCAAAGCCGACAGAACGGCGATGGAAGTGTCCGGGTATTTCTCATGATGGCCGTCATGGAGTGCGGCGAGGCGCAAACGTACCTCCGGCTTGAGGCTCCGAACCACAGCACGCGCCACGACGAAAGGCATTGTCGAGAGGGCGAATAGGCAGTTCTCGACCATGCCGTCGTGCGTCTGAGTCCACGGATGATCGAGCTGGCCCGCGACGAACCTCTGGTCGCCGCTGTGATTTACCGCGACGAGCTGATCGAGCTGATGCTCGAGGCTGGCGACGTCCGAAGTGGTGGCGGTTTCGGTTGGGCTGGTCGTTTCGGGTGCGATGCCGACACCGCCCGAGCCGCGCGCCATGTGCCCATCGGGAAGGGCCTGTCGGGGAATCCAGAGCCGCCTGCCTTCAAGGACCGCGGCGGCGAGGCCAGCTGCCTCCGACTCGGCCGCGGAAACGCTCGGCTTCGGCGAGGGTGATCGCCGGCGATTGCTGTGCTGGCGGGCGTGGACGAGCTCGTGCGCGACCAATTGCCTTGTCTGGATCGACGCCGGATCGACCGCGCCCGAGATCGTGATCGCGTCGCCCGACCTGGCCCCGCTCTGGGTGGTGGATGACAGCGTCAGGTGGACCCGTGATGGGTCGAGCCCGAACGCAGGCGCGAATACGTTGATCAGAACCCGGAGCCGTCGCGCCAGCTCTTCGTCAGGTCCTTGCGGCGACCGCTGCCGCAAGTACGTGGCGCTCGGCGCCGGCGCAAGCTGACGGCGCTCGGGTCGCGGGCGCGCGCGAGCCGCGGTGGTGCGCGCTGGAACCGGCTTGCCGGAGTCCGCAGCACGCGCCTTGGCGAGAACCGGCGGCGACGGCCCAGCTTGCTTCATCCGGGGTAAGCGCGTCTTCAGACGATCGTGTTGAGCGGCAGCCAGGTGTTGAGGGGCGCCGGGAACGGCCGGCCGGCCGGCAGGACTGCCCGGCCCTCGACCACGTTGCCGGTGATCGCCGGGGCTTGCACGGCGGCAACGTCGAGTGCCACCGTGCTCTTCGGCGCAGCGACAAAGTTGCCATTGATCGTCGCCGCCGAAGGACCGACCACCGCCGCCGCCATGGCCGCCTGGAGGCTGATGAGCCGGTTCGCATCGACCATCGCCGAACCACCGCCAAATCTCTCGCGCAGCAGCGTGTAGAGGAAGAGAGTGTGGCCCGTGAACTGTTTCGAGGCAATTCGGCATTCGACGTTGTTGCGCTCGACGCGCAGTGACGCGCTCAGCCCACCCAGCGGACGGTCGAATCGGACCAGATCTACCATCGCATTCCAGATCGCCAGCAGGTTGCCGGAGGCCTGCGGAATCGTGGCGGAAGCCCCACCGGGCGCGTTGAAGTTGACGTTGGTCGTCACGCCGATGCCCGCGGCGAGCTCTGTAGCAATGAAGGGGGTCGCGGGTGCCGCGCCACCGGCGCCGGCCGGCGGCAACTCGGTTGCGATTTGGCGGACGAAATTTGACATTTCCGCCTGCCGCACCTTGTCCGCCTCGGCGCGCAGCTTTGTCATGTTGGCAAGGTCGTACTCACTGACCCCTGCCGGCACGTAACCCGTCGGCGTGGGTAGTGGGTAAAACGTCCCTAGCATCAGCATGCTCACTCGCAGCTGATCGAGCAGCCCGCCCACCATAGCCGCGCGCACCAGTTGCATTTCCTGCGCGTCGGCGATGGCCACGTATTCGCGGGCAAAGTCGGTGCCGATGAGCACGGTGGCTTCGACCAGCGAGATGCCGAGGTAGCAATTCTGGATGACGTTGTCCCAGATGCGGACATCGCCGAGCTCGGCCTCGACCAGAATCGCCGCCGTCAGCCCGCTGAACTCGTTGCCGGCAATCTCTGCATCGTCGAGACCCGCGCGGAGGCGAAAGCCGCCGACGTTGCCTCCGGCCGCCATTCCCGGCCCGACGATCGCGTTCTGATTCAGCACGAAGCCGGCGAGATAACGGCCGGCGGCGACAACGTCCTGCACGAACCGGTTCTGACGGAGACGCAGCCCCCTCAGGACGCCGGCGGCAAACACTCCGACACCGAACACTTCCGGTGGCAAGACGAAGCCAATGTCGGTTGTCACCTGGCCGCCGGCCGCGAACCGGATCAAGCAATTGTTGATGTCCAGCCCCGCGCATGTCACCGCGCGGATGCCGACCGCGATTAGCCGCCCGCCGATGGCCTCAGTGGCCAGTTTCGCGGCTTCCTGGCCGATCGCGCCGAAAGGCACGGCGGTGAGATCGATGTGCTTGACCTGCGAGGGCATCAAGTCGAACTCGAACCCGCTGATGGTGACGTCGTCGGCCTCGGCCACGATCACCAGCCCCTGCTCGAAGGCCTGCTCACTGCCCGCCCGGGCCGCAAGCACCACCGCATCCCCGCACGCTGAGAGCGTCAGATTCGAGTGGGCCTTGCGAAGAACGATAGGCGCGGTGAGCTCATACCGGCCAGCCTGGAAGCAGATGGCGACGCGGCTGGACCGGTCGGTGATGTTTCGTCCCGCCACTGCTTTGTCGATCAGCGCTTGCAGGTTGGCGCCATCCGTGGGCTGGACGTCGACGACGCAGCAACCGCCTCCAGCGGTCTGGTCGATGAGCGGCTTGAAGTGGTTGCGGCAGTCCTCGAGCGTCTTGACCTTGCCTTCCTGCCATCCGATGACGGCCAGCGGACAGGCCCACAGGCGTGGTCCGTCGGGCGGCTGCGGTGTTCGCAGGTAGCGGTCCGGGTAGACGGTCGAAGGGGTGCTGGGTCGAACGGCGATGCACCAGAAGTCGTCGAGGTGCAGCGAACCACCACCGTCCGCGGTGATCGTCACCTGCATGCCCGTGCCGGTGAGGCTGACCGGCGCCCCTATTCCCAAGCCTGTGAGTCGCTCCTCCCAAACCCGCAGGAAAAGCTGTGGCGTCTGCTTGGTGTCCGTGAACTCGGGCGGGAGAGGCGCGGGAAACTGCACCGTCTTCGTGTCGGGGTCATAGGGCGCGGCGAGCACACCGACCTGGCCGCCCAGCTCTGCGACGTAGCCTTCGACGACTCCGTCCGTAGTCTGCAGCTTCGCCGCCGCCCGCAACACCTGCAGCGCCTGGCCGGCCCGCGGGCGGTGGAAGTCGTCGACGGGGCTGCGGTCCAGCGTGAGCACCGGGTTTGCGCTCGCGTCCGGGGTGACGCGGTACAGGAAGGACGCGTCGTCGTAACCCCAGATGAGGTCACACGTCTTCTTCGCCATGTCGACATTGACGATCTGGACGCGGATCAGCTGGTTCTCCGCGCCGAGATAACCGCCGGCGCTCGACGGCTCGCAAGGGTCCGGCGCCTTTGGGTTGCTTTCCCAGGTGACGAACAACCGCGAGCTCGACTTGAGTGCCATCGTCGCGGGGTCGAGAGTCAAGCCGTCGGCCGTCCATGCGGTCTCCGCCTCGCTCAACGCCGCGCTGCAGCTGCCGGCATTCGTGGACGACCTCGTGACTCGCTGAAGCAAGCGGGTGCGTCCCGAGCTGTCAGGGCCGCCCAGTGCGACTTCATAGAGCACTGGGTCCTCGACCGCGGTCACATCGGTATCACGCAGGGTCAGCACGACGAACTCGTTCGTCTTGCCGGGACTCCCCTGATCTGGGCCATGGTCGAGCCAGTCGGGCTGGGTGCTGTACGTGATGTCGGCGTCGAGCTCGACGCGCAGACCGCCGACGTACATCGTCCCGGCGCCGATCGTGAAATCCACGGCCCCGCTGATGAGGTACCCGTCGTCCGGGGTCCCGGCCGGTCCGACGATGTCGATCAGCTCCTTGCAGCGCTCCTCGGAATCGATCACGCGCTGCTCGTTCTGCTCGGCCTCGAGAGTCACGCGGCCCTGCTGCGGAATGACGCCGCGATAGAAGCGCGCCCAATCAAACGAAACTCGTGCTACGTCGGTGGCCATGGTCTACCTCGCATTTGTTCGCCCTCGGGGTCGGCCTTGGGCAGGTGGATGAGCACCGGGCTGAGCCCGATCGGGAGAAACTCCCGGAGCTTGATCAACAGGGACCGGTCCTTGACAGCGGCGGCATCGCGACTGAAGACGCCCATCTCGGATCCGTCGTGGCTCCCCGTAAGCAGGCTTGGAGCGGCGCCCGTGTTGCCGTCGAGAACCGCGCTGTCCGCGCCGTCGTGCAGCTGCGCGTATCCCCACTCCCCGAAACGCCGGCTGACCATGATCGGCGCACCAGCCGCTATCCGCACCGACTCGTAGCGGCGCGGAAGCAAGCTTCCAGTCGACCACGCCGAGAACCGCACGCACCCTTCCTGGGCGTTGTCGACTCGCGCGAAGTCGTCGAGTATCGACTCGCTGCACTCGAGGCGATGCACGTGGGCCTGCCCGAGCACCGTGGAGCGGGACAGGAAGACGACGCCCTCGGTCGTCGCGACGGCCGCGTCCGCGAGCGCCAGCGGAAACGCCTGCGCAAGGAGAGCTCGATTGAGCGCTGCGAGAGCCGGGCCGCCGGGCGGGCTTAGCACCGCCGCGGCGGTGGAATCGCGCAGCTGCCGGTCCGCGAAACGCGGAGCCGTCCAGATGAGCGGCCCATTGATGACCGCCTGCAGCGCGGTGACCACGGTCTGGGCGTCGGCCGGGGATACGTCGCTGCCGTCCGTGTGGGCCGCGACCGCGGCGGCCGCCGCAGGGCTGAGCTGCCCGGCCAGCCAGGAGCTCAGCTGGTCGTACTTGTGCTTGAACGCGGTGAAGAGGCCGCCGGCGTCGCGAAGGTGGGTGACTTCCCCTGGCAACTCGCTCGCCAGGCCCTGTAGGACCGAGTCGCTCGCGCTCAGCTTCTCGATCAGTCCACCATTGCGAGTCCGAACCGGCCCCGTGACGCAACGGTCGATCACCAGCGAGGCGACTTCGCCCTCGACCCATAGGGTCACCGGCGACAGGTCGCGACCGTCGACGCTCTGATCCCAGATCGCGGGCGGTGTCCTCAGCGCACCGCTGGTGCCGGGATCGAGCGTGCAGCACGACAGCACGACTTCGGCAAAGCTCCCGCGCAAGACGACGTCTGTCCCCTGGAGCCAAAGACCCTCCAGGCGAAGCCGGGAGGTCGATGTCGATGCGCCGGTGAAAACCCAGGGCCCTGTGCCGCTCGGGATCCGGATGACCGCTCGCTTCTCGTCCGCGGCGCGGACGGTCACGGTCTCGATGGGGCTGCCAGTGGAACCAACGGGGGCCACCGCGGTGAGCGTGAGCCCGTCGGTGATGATCACCGAACCCTTTGGTCCGAGGGCAGACAGCGCGTTGGAGAGGGTGATCGCCGAACCGCCTGGAATCCTGTTTACCGGGGCCGCGTCCGGGGGAGTCAGGATCCCGACCTGGCGCCGGTCGTACGGGCCGGAGCCGATCCGCGAGAACAGGCCGTGGTGGTAGCCGACTTCGACAGATGCCGGCGCGCCGGCGAGGGTCTTGAACCGGCCGACCTCGGGCCATACCAGAACCTGCGGAAGCGGCAGCGGATCGGCGCTGCCGGCCGCGCTCACGGAAAGACTTGAGGGCCAGAGGCCGGCGTCCGGATCCGGATACGCAGTCGGGCCGGGTTGGGGCAGCGCTTCTTCCCTGATCGCATTCCATAGCGGGTCAGCGAGCGGCATCGGCATCTGCCACACCGGCACCGGCAGCCAGCTTTCCCCGTAGTCGTTGGCACCGCGCGCCGCGGCGGTGAAGAGGGCGATCTGCCTGCCGGTCGGGTCGAATGTGTAGTGGGCCGCGCAGCCTGCGACCGGAACGGGGGTGGCGCGGTCGACGCGCATCGCGACCGTGCGCCACAGGAAGAACCCCACCTTGGGGACGCCATGCCAGCCGAGCGCGCCGCGACCGATCCTCGAATCGAGCCGGTGATGGTACTCGTCGTACGCAGAGCCGGTAAGGCTCGCTCCGAGTGGGACGCGCAGGTCGGCGTAGCCACCGGCCGGAGTCCCGGTGAGCAGGCCGACCAGCTGCTCGAGCCGCTGCAGCGTCCGGGCCCCGGCGGGATCGGCCGTGTCGGCCGGATAGCCGAGCTCGGGGTCCAGGTTGTGCCGCGTGCGCGCGAGCCGCCGGAAGAACTCGATGACTCGCGCCTCGTAGCCGGTGACGTCATGCGCCAGCTGCTCGAGCAGAGACACGGTGCCCTTGCGGCGTCGGTAGTAGATGGTGCTTGCCACATCGAGCCGTTGGGCCCTGCCGTCCATGCTTGGGACGAGGTTCGTGGCCAGCAACTCGGCGATGTACGGGATCACCCACGTGTCGCAAGAGTCGATCGACTGGTCTTCCCACAGGCGGTCGATGCTCCTGCGGACGACGCTCATAGAGGAGGCGATCCGGTCCAGCAGCTCGCGCAGCGGTCCGCCACCATCCAGCGTCTCGCTGTCGGCGGCGCGATAGGCGGCCGGGACAAGCGACCAGAGCTTGTCGGCGTATCGCAGGTCGTACTGGTCTCGCACGGCTGTATCGGTCACGTCAGGCCGACTCCTCGGACAGCCAGAGGCTGTCTGCAGTCACCGTGAAGAAGCCTCCCGGCCCGGGGTCGAACCGCGGGCCACCCGATGCGAAGTAGGAGCCTGCGCGGACCCACAGAAACCACATGTGGTGCGTGGCGAGGACGCCGGGGACACTGCATACGATGTCTTCGAGTCGGCTGCGATAGAGCGGTTCGCCGAGCCCGATCAGCCCGGGGGCGAATACGCGGTCGAGCAGCGTCGAGCGTACCTGGGCGATAACCGTTTCGGCCACGTAGCTCTGATCAAGGCGCAGGACCATCAACAGCAAGGCTGGACAATCGACGGCGGGAACGACCGCGAAGGAGCGGTTGGGATCCGCCTGCTTACGAAGCGCGGACGTCGCCGATTTCAGGGCGCCTCCGTCGTCGCCCACGTAGACGCGCACAGTCGGGCGCTGCTCGGCCGGGTCCCACTCCCAGGACGCCGCGGCCCTCGCGACCCCGGGCGCCGCAGCGGCGACAGCCGCGTAGTCGTCGCCCGAGATTGCGCGCCCGAACGTCAACACTGAGCGCGGGGCGAGGTGCCGGATGTCGCTTCCCGGTTCGGGGTCGGCGCCCCCCGAGGGCGGGACGGGACTTCGGAGCGAGCCGAGGTTGGGCACGGCGACGAGCACCTGGGAGAGCGAGCCCGCGGGCGGCACGGCGGCGCCCGACCCGAGGCGGTAGGTCGCGGTCACGCTCGCTCCGGTCGGCAGCCGCCGGCCGGTCTCGCCGTTGCCAAAGCGCACGTGTGTCTTGCCCGAGTCGTCGTTGTACGTCTCGAACACCGACTCGGTTGGCTGGTGGCCGAACAGCGTCGGAACCTCTGTCCAGTAGCGGGCGTCGACAGTCACGACCACCGTTGAGGAGTAGCCATCGCCCGAGCGTCCTGGGTAGTCACTCAGGAACGTCACCGGTGATTTGGAGAGGGCAAAGTCCTGGCCGGCCACGGTCGCGTCGCCCGTGCCGAGCGCCTCATCTCGGACGGTGGCGCCTCGGCTGACGTCGACGAGATCCCACAACACGCGCAGCGGCGCCTCAAGCGGCGGGATTGTGGTCGAAGTGTCAGCCGCCGCCACTGTGATGTCCGACGACCCCGACTTGGGCGTCGCCGTGATGGCGGCGCCGTTGCCGTTGGCGTCCTCGACCAGCGCCTTGGTCGCGACACCTGCGGCCGCCCGGGGAGACCGCGCCAATGTAAGCAGGCCGGGCAGTGCGGTGGCGGTTTGCACCGGCGTGTCGAGAAGCGTGCCGACCTCGGACCACCCCGACCTGACCGAGACTTTGCTGACGCTCCCGCTGTACGTGGTCGACAGGCTGGAGCCGGTGGCTGCCTCCACCGTCAGCGGCGCGACCAAGATGGGTATGCCCGGCGTGCTTCCGCTCGGGGGCGTCGCCGGCGCGGTCGCGTCGGGAGCGTTGGCGTACCAGAGGACCTCGGCGTAATCGGTCAGGCGCACCACGTCGAAGTTGGTGCCCGGACTTGATCCCTCGCCCGCCCCGGGCAGCTCGACAAGCAGTGGATCGCCGGCCTTGAGATAGCGCGCAGGCCCGTCGAGATCCAGGTGAGTGTCGTCCACGACCGTGGCGCCCGCCGGCAGGCTGGACAGATGCCCGACGCGTGTGTCTCGGACCAGCTTGTAGTCCTGCGCCTTCGCGGTGGCCGGCAGCGAGCCCGTCCCCGTGAGGAGCACGCGGGTGTTCCTGCGTCCGTGCGGATCTTTCTCCACCGCAAGGCCGGCGACCGTGACGACCGCGACTGGATCATTCGC
Source organism: Candidatus Dormiibacterota bacterium (assembly GCA_035260405.1). Lineage (GTDB taxonomy): Bacteria > Chloroflexota > Dormibacteria > Dormibacterales > Dormibacteraceae > Palsa-870. The sequence goes on along the minus strand of DATFVI010000015.1, from coordinate 15,811 downwards.
GCTGCTCCACGCCTTGGTCAAAAGCAGCAGCCGGTCGTTGACGGCAAGCGAAGTCGGTGTGCCCTTCACCAGCACGCCGCCTCTGGCGATGAGCTGCGTGTGGGCCGGCGCTTCGGCCACGCCAGGCGGCGCCGAGGGAGGCGGGCCTCCGAGCGGCGGCGGGCTCGTAAGGTCGTCCGGAGTCGGACCGGCGACGCTTGTCGGCGAGGAAAAGGTGCTTGCGCTCGATGTCTCGTACGTCTGCGATTCAAGGGTCGGCGTTGCCTTGGAGACGATCCCGAGGCCGGCCGGAATCACCAGCGGGCCGGGACCGGAGGCGATGGCCGCCAGGGTGCCAACCGCACCGATGCCGGGTCGTGGCCGGTAGCCGAGCAAGCTCACGAGCCGGCTCACGCTGGCGTCGAGCTGCGCCGTGCCGAGATAGTCCTCGTTGACGATGCGCTCGTTGTAGAAGGTCAGGATGTCGGCGATGTAGGCCCACCAGTCCAGAACCTGGAGCCCCAGGTCGCTGCCCGCGGTTGGCTGCCAGATGTCCAGGGCCGCCTCGTCCGGTAGGTGATGCAGGAGGGAGCGCCGGAACGTCGCGAAGGATCCGACCCGATAGGCCAGTTGCCGCAGACCGCTTGGGTTGCGGATCGGGAACCTGGTCGGGAGTTCGCCGCAAGGCCCGCCACAGCCGCAGGCGCAGATCATTTCCCGCCCTCGATCACGACGCGGATCGAGCCGTGTTCGGGCTGGCTCGGGTCGTTGTCGACGCGAATGATCTGATCGCGTCCGACCGTGACCAGCTCGGGCATGAGGATGTAGTCAGGCACGTAGCCGCGCCGGCGGTACTTGATTTCGACGACGCCTGCAACGCCCGCCGCGCCCTGCACGGCCGCCTCGAGCTTGCTGCGCTCCAGCGGCGCTCCGAATCGAAGCTGTCCCGGGGCAAAGAACGCCATCCGTCCATCGCAGAGAGTCCCGGTCCCGAGCTCGTCGAGAATCGCGGCTTCCACCTCCCCGCGCAGCGCGGAGGGCTCCGCGCACACGTCGATGAGCAGGTCGAGCCCGACGAACCGCGGAGGCGGCGTGTAGACCTCGTAGCCTGCGATGCGCCGCCGTCCCAGCAGCTGGATGAGCTGCTCGTGCTCGTCGAGAGTGAGCTGCTCGCGGGCTTTGGCCTGCGCCGTGGTGAAAACCGTCAGCCAGCTGCCAGTCCAACGCATGGCGGTGCCGGCATCGATGACCCAGGCCAGCTCCTCGGCCGTGCGGTCGTAGTCTTCGACCCGCACGGCCCTGAACTGCCGGGCCCTGAACGCGTAGGGCGCGGTGGCTCGAACATGGTCGAGCGTCTCTTCGTCGTCGCCGCCCGCCGCGGCGAATGGATTGGTCGCGTAGAGGATAGTTGCGGTCAGCGGATGCGGGATCACCGTCACCGAGTCGGCGGCTACATTGCCCGCACGGCCCGCGGTGATCCGATAGGTCACGTCAAAGCTGCTGCCCGTCGAGGGGCGCTCGCCGAACGTGCCGGTGCCGAACCGGACGGAGTCGGCGCCGTCACCGTCGTACTCGAACCACGGCAATCCTGTGCTCCGCTCGACGCGCACGTCGCGGTAGTTGACGGGCTCGACCGTGTAGGCGGCTTCGAACAGGTCGGCGTTCAGCAGCGACCGGCGCCAGCGCCAGAGCTGCGGAGGGTCTGCCGGGTTGACCGGCTGCATCTCGACGTGGATCTCAGGCGTGGTGCTGCCGCCGGCGGCCGTCAGCCAGGCAAGCCGGCCCTGGCCCAGGGTGTGCAGATATATAGGAATGGGGTCGCCGCAACCCGCGTCCGGGCCGCTGCGGGCGACCGCCGCGCGAGCGGCATCGGAATCTGCCTGGTCGGGGTCGATGACGAAGGTTTCGACGCATCGGCGTCCCTGCACTGCCGGAACCAGGTTGCCTGCCAGCACCGTGCGGGTGAGGTCGTGCTCGGCGGTCAAGGCCTCGGTCGGGTCCCAGGCGAGATGGGTGACCGGGACACCGAACAGCGCGTCGTTCTCCTCGATCGCGGCGGTCAGATGCGCCACGTGGCGCACCGGCGGATCGGCGGGCGTGGAGGCGGCGGTGTCTATGAGTAGCGCGATTCCAATGGTGCCAAGGCGGGGATCGCCCACGGGGAAGGCAAATCCGTGGCCGCGCACCCACATCTCGGTCGTGCCGGCGGGGAGGCAAGTCTTCGAGTCGTCCCACCAGTACGGGAGGATCCTTGGCTGGGCGGGCACCGCCGTGTGCTCGAACCGATTCCATCGCGGGTCTACCTGCAGGAAGCCGGTGAGCAGTTCTCCGGTCGTGGGATCGATCAAACCGTCACCCAGCTCGAATTCGAGCTCATCGCCATCGGGCTGGGGCGCCCCGACAGCGATTCCAGCACGCACTGCAGCGGAGTTGACGTCGATCTGGACAACGGTCCGAGCCGACGTCGCCGGCCGCGCCTCGTAGTCGACCAGCCTTGCAAGCTTGACCACCGAGTTGCGTTGAGTGGCGGTCTGGAGGTTGGACTCGTTGGCGATTCGGTCCTGCAGGTAGCTCAGATCGTCACCGACCGCACTGAGGACCTCGGCGAGCACGATGCCAATGTCCGGCTCGTCGCGCTCGACCCAGTTCGGGTATGCCCTTGTCGAGTAATCCAGCAACGCCGCTCGAAAGCTCGCAAAGTCCTTGGCGAGGTAGTCGATGGGCGTGTTGTCGACCGGCGCCTGGTCGCAGCTCGCCGCCTGTGCGCAATCCAGGTTGGACGGGCACCCGGCTTTGAAGGTGAAGGCAACGGATGCGTAGTAGCTGTCGAGTGCGGAGCTGTTGATGGTCAGGCGATACAGCGAGAAGTCGCCCGCGAACGGAGTGTGGAGCGTGACCACCTGGCGGCCCTGGTCGTCGGTCCCCCAGTCAGCGAGCGAGATCGGCAGCACCGGCACGGTTGCAACCGATTCGCCGCCAGTGATCGTGACCGGCTTGGTCGCGTCGAGGGTTCCCTGCACCACGACTGCGTTGACGAAGTGCACGCGCAGGGTTGTTTGGTCCGCGCTCGCTATCTCGATAAAGTCGATCCCGTTGAGGGCCGTAGATGCCACCACCGCCGCCAGCCGGTCAGGCATCTCAGCTCACCCTCACGGACAAGGTCGACTCGGTCTGCGTGTCCACGAGCGTGTACGACACCGTGACCAGCAATGCGCCCTCGTCAAGTCCGTTCGACGGGTCAGCGCCCGAAAGGACCGAGATGTCCACGAGGGTCACCTGGTCGCTGAGCCACCTGGCGATCGACTGCTGGACCTGGATTCGAACAGTCGCCGTCAGCGCGTCGGACTGCGGCGCGAACACCAGACGGCGCAAACCGCAACCGAACTCTGGAACGCAAACCCGTTCCCCCGGGCTGGTGAGGAGCAGCTGACGGATCAGCTGGTCCACATGCGCGGGATACGGCGCGCGCTCAATCTGTCCTGCACCGGCGCTCACGCGCAACGGATACGCGTAGTCGTGGCGGCTGATCACAGCCCGCCCACCTGTGCCTGGGTCGTCTGGATGATCACAGTCCCCTGCACCGCGCCGTCGGCGGCCATGCACATGCCGACGCAATCGGTCGTGAGCGGCGCCGCGCCGTCGGCCGTCGCGCGCAGGGCGGTGACGATCCAGTTGACCTGCACGCATGGGTGGGGCACCCCTCCGGGGGCGAAGGCGCAGGCGCCGATTGGGAAGGTGTCGGTCGCCAATACGATCTGATCGCCCAGGCTGACCTTCGCGTTTGCTGGGATCGGCGAGACGGTTCCACCGTGCGGGCACATGAGCGTTGACGACTTGGTGAGATGGTCGCCCATCAGGTCACCTTGAACGCGTCGTCATTGATGGAGACAGCGCTCGTCCCGACAGCGACCTTCATGCCGCCACGCGTCGACGTGACACCGTCGCTGTCGAGCACGACAGTCCCGCCGTTGGAATCGCCCAGCTTGACTTCGCCCCCGTCGTCGTCGAATAGAAGCACGTGCGGAGCGGCGGTCACAACGCCGCGTGTCGTGGGCTTGGCGTCAGACGGTAGCTCGCCGGCCCGCCAGAAGCAGCCGCTCCAGATCGGGTATGACACATCGCCTCCCTCGAACTCGATCCAGACGGCGGCGCCGACGTCGGGCACGAAGAAGAAGCCGACGTTGGGGCCGGCATACGGGACGCACAGCTGGCACCAACCGGTTGGGGTGCCGCCCAGCACCGAAGGCACGGTCGCTTTGATCCGCAGCGTGGAGCTGTCGACGTCGGTGACGATCCCGCGGTACTTGCCGAAGTAGCGATTACGGAGCCGATCCGCCAGCTCGAAGAGGACATCTTCGTTCACGGAAGCACTCCAGCCAGCGCGCCGCCCGCCGCAGCCGGCGACGGGCCCATCGCATTGCGCACCAGGACGAACGACATCGAGTGCGCCTGCGTCGTGATGGTGTGGCGAACGCTCCAGACGAGGTAAGGCCCGGACAGCAGCGCTCCGCAGCCTTCGACCTCGACCACGGTCCCGACTCGCAAGACCTGGTTGACGACGTTGACGTCGGCAGTGCCCTCACACCGGGCAAACCAACCGGCCTCGCGCAGCAAACCGCTCGCGCGCGCGGGCAGCTCTGAGGTGTCCGCCGCCGCCGTCAGCATCACCGTCTTGGGACGGCCGGTGAATGCGGCGAGAGACTGGGCGTCGAGTGTCTTCAGGCCCGAGTCCGACGTGTCGGCGCTGATCCCGTTCTTGTCGCCGTCGGTGAGGCTCGCCTGGCGTGCCGCGACGGCGGTCGGGCGGGTGGCGTCCCAGCTGAAGTCGAGCACCGGGACGCTGCTTTTCTGCGGGTCGTTCAAATCAATGGTCACCACGGGCGTCCCGGTCAGGCTGGGCATGGCGAAGTAGCCGGTGCGCTGTCCCGGCTTGCCGGCGCAAGTGACGCGGAACCAACGTCCGGTGCGACGCGCGAGCCGCCGCAAGAAGTCGGCATCGGACGCGCGCTGCATGAGCGTGTGCTCGTCGGGCGTGTGCGCGGGCGACTTCTCCCTCTCGTTGTCGGCGGAGGGGGTCATGTCGTAATTACCGAAGATGGAGCTCGCGACCGCGGTGTCGGTCAGGCCGGACCACTCTCTCGCTTTCTCCTTGAGGCTCATCAGGACGCTTGCGTCCTGGCCCCAAACGTCGACTGTCGCTCCGGCCGGACCGGCCGGCAAATGGACCTTGTGCGTCAGCACGTACCCGTCGAAGATGCACTGCGGATCGCCGTCGGCCGGCGCCGCCACGACCGCGACGTTGGAATAAGGCGCGAGGCGCGAGTCGCCAACCCAGGTCAGCTCGCCGTCCTGTGCCGACACAGGCAGCTGCAACGAGATGGCGCCGGGCAGATCGGCGTTCTCCTCGATCTCGAGCCTGCTGACCATGTCGTAGAAGTCCTGCTCAGCGGGAGCACCGTTGAAAAGCACCTGGTACGTGGACACGGGTTAGCGCCCCGCCTCAGGAATGCCGATGAGATCGCGTGTGGCGAGTGCGTCGGGCGCAACGGTGTTGTTGGTGTCGCAGAGCTCCCACGATCTGGTCGCGTCCTTGAGAAACTGGTAGGCGATGAGGTCCAGGCGGTCACCGTCGATGCGGCGGTGCCAACCGATGGGCGACATGAATGGCCGCAGGGGCGTCCGCGTGACGACCACCACGGAGCCATCCGGCAGCGTGACCTGGTAGGTGCCGGCGTCCCTGTAGCGACTTCCTGGTCGGAACATCCTTTTTTGCCTCAGATCGGAAGCATTCCGACGATCGACTCGCCGGCGTTCACGAGGTTGGCGACCGCAAGCGCCTGCCGTAGCCCCTGCGAGTACGCATTGGCCGCGCGCGCCAACCCGGCGAGCGTGTCCCTGTCATGGAGCAGCTCCTGGTCGGTGAGCACTCGGAGCGTGATCTGCACCTCAGCCCTGGTTGGGTTGAGTGCGATGTCATACAACCGCTCCGTGACCGTGAGCGCCGTAACGCGTACGGGGACAATGCGGCCTGGTCCCCACACGAAGAGCACCGTGTTGATCTGGTTCGCCGGCACCGGGCGCTTCGTGTCCTTTTTCGCTCCGAACAGCGATCCGACCGCCGCGGTGACCACCCCCAGCAGTCCTCCTTTGGTGGCGTTGGCGGGGTACAGCAGCATCTCCAGCGCGGCGAGCCTGGTGTACACGCCACTGACCTTCGCGAGCGCGGCGGAGGCCGAGCCGTCCGCGATTGAGTCGGCCGCGTCCAGAGCCAGCGTGAAGCTGAACGACTCGCCGGGGTTTCCCTTCACGGCAAGCGGGTTGGTGATCGTTTCGTTGGGCCCCGCAGACGGGGCCTCCGGTTGGGTCCAGGCGTGGGACATGGACTCGGGGTTGTACTGGAAGACGATTACGTTCGGGATCGGGATCAACCCCGCCGGCATGAATTCCACGAGCGCCCCGCGCATATAGAACCCCATCAGCTCGCCGCCTCCGCGCGCAGGGCGGCAGCGATTGCGTCCGCCACCACTGCGGCAACCTGATGGATGCCGCCTTCGGACTCGACCCGCACGTCGACCGACGCCACCGGGGTCGGGGAGTACATCGGAATCCGCGCCAGAGCGAGCGCGACCAGCTCCGCGAGCCGGCGCGCTTCGTCCACCGACAGTGCCCCGGCATGCAGCGCGAGGCGGTCGATGGTGACCGCGTTCGGTCGAGTGTCGCTCATCGGATCACCGCCACCTGCGGTTCCGGGACCGCCTCGATGCGCACTGACGCCCCACGCTTGGTGAGCTCACGCCGGATCGCCTTGAGCACGCGCTCAGTGGTTATCAATCCCCCCGCCGACCGCGCCTCGAACGCCGCCGCGAGCGCCGCCGCCTTGATCTCCGCACCGGTGAGCTCGATGTGCGAGGCGAGCCATTCGTGGTCGAGAGCGTCGGTGATTCTTTCCCCGCCGGAGGTCCGCTCGGGGAGCGCCTGCCGCCACAGGCGGAGTCGTTCCGGCCGAGCGGGAGCGACGAAATCGATGACGGTCCGGAGCCGGCGCAAGAATGCAGAGTCGAGGTCGCTCTTGCGATTGGTGGCGAGGATCGCCACACCCCGAAACGTGTCGAGGCGCTGCAGGAGGTAGTCGATCTCGATGTTGGCGTAGCGGTCGTGTGCGTCCTGCACGCGTGTTCGCTGTCCGAAGAGCGCGTCAGCCTCATCGAAGAGCACCATTACGTTGCTCCGCTCGCACTCTGCGAATACCAGCGCCAGTCGCTTTTCGGTCTCGCCGATGTACTTGTTGACGACTTCCGCCAGGTCGACGCGGAACAATTCGAGCTCGAGCGAACGCGCGAGCACCTGCGCCGCCATGGACTTCCCCGTTCCGCTCGGCCCGGCGAACAGAGCCGTCACGCCCGACGCTGTCGGCACCAGGCGTCGAAACTCCCAGCCGTCGAGCACGTCCTGGTTGAGCAAGACCTGCGCGCGCAGCTGCTGCAGCTGCTCGCCCACGTGGGCCGCGACGATCAGGTCTTCCCACTCGTAGGGACAGTCCAGCATCGTCAACGACGCGCGCGTGCCCGCGCGCAAGCGGTCGCGCATGACCCTCGAGGCCAGCGCCGGTCCCGCCGCGCTGGCGGCGGCGCCCGCCGTGATATCCGCGGGCGTCAGGTCCCATTCCTGTACCAGCCGCGGCGGGGGAGCGATCGAGCGGCCCGACCACAGCCGCTGCCGTTGCAGCCGGCGCGTCTCGGGCATCGTCCAGCCAAGCCGGATCACGCCGTCGGGCGTGGTGGTGGCCGGCGCCTGCCGCACGACGAGCGTCAAGCCGCCGGGTGCGGCGTCCGCTCCGACGGGCGCCTCGCCGTCGTCGATCCAGATCGGCACCGCGTTGAGAAGCCGGGCGGCACGCAGCGCGCGCAAACCGTCGGCGGGTGACACCACGGCTGGTGTCCGGCCGAGCGCCACGGCGACCTGCGTCAGGAGCGTCCGCCGTCCCGAGCCGGGCCGGCCGACGAGCTCCACCTCGCAGCCCATCGCGGTGACCGCCGTCGCCGCCTCGCAAATCTCTTGCAGCAGCCCGGGGTATATGCACTCGAAGCGACTGGCGTCGGGCATCGATAAGTCGTTGCGGAGCTGCCGCCACGGGCCGTAACCGGCGAGAAACGCGGCCATGTCAACGTCCACGACCCACGGGCTCGAGCTGTGCCAGGCCACCGCGGGCTCGGCCGCCGGCCAGGCGACCTGCCATCGCGCTAGCGCTGATCCCGGCCCTGGCTGATAACCGACCGGCCAGTTCCAGAACAGCGCGCCGAGCGACGGCGTCGGAGGCGCCGGAACCGCGGCATCGTCGAGATAACCGAGCACGCGGTTCAATCGAGGATTGAGGGCGCAGGCAACCAGCAGCGCCAGCCATTCCGCCTCGAGGTCTGTCACGCCTAGCGCGTCCGTCAACCGCTGCCAGCGGACGTCTGCCGCGAGCGCGATCCGGGCGGCTGACGCCGCTGCAGTCAACGGCTCGGGCCATTCGACCGGATACTCGGTGTTGACGATCTCGTCGACCACGTCGTGGACCGTGGTGGGGTGTCCGCGGGCAGCCCATCGCTCACGCACCGCGGCGACGTGTGCGCCGGCGAGCGCCCCGATGGTGTCGAGCCAGGCCACCGTCACACGACCGCCCACTGGGCCGGGTCCGCCTCGACGTCGCCGACCCGGAGCCCGATCTGGTGGTTTCCGGCAGGCGTCCCGCCCAGAACGCGGAAAGTGATGTTGTTGCCGGAGCGCTGCCATTCGCCCGCCGCCGGAGCCGACCCGTCAGGCAGCCGCTTGAGCTGAACGGTCCCCACGCGAAGAGTCGCTACCGATGCGCTGACGCCTCGCACGTTGAGTGAGTACAGGCCCGCGACCGCGTTCAACAGCGGGCCGCCCGAGGGGTTGATCCAGGGCGCCACATTGAGCGGCACCGGCTGCGCGCGCCAGCCCGGCATCGACGGACGCGAGACGGTGACCCCATACCTTCCAGGTTTTGGCGCCCCACCGCCACCCGGCGCTCGGAGCAGGATGGGCACTCCGTTCGCCGGGGGTGTCGTGTACGGCGGCGTGATGGCTACTTTCCAGGTGGCTGTGACGTCGGCCTCGGTGGCCACACCCGACGGTGAGTAGGAGATCAGGATCAGGTGGTCGGTATCGGCGAGCATGATGCCTGCGAGCTCGACCGTCTGGCCGGTGACGGCCGGCGGGGCGGGGGCGGTGGACGCCGGAACCTGGTGGAACGCCCGTGTCACCGGTCCCGGTGCGACGAACGTGACTGTGCGACGGGTCGCCAGCAACCTCGGCAGCGATGCATCCTTCACGGGCGCGCTCGGGCCGGAGCCGAGGTTGTACGCAGTCACTTGTGGAGCGCCCGGCGGGAGCTTGTCCGGCGTCAGGAAGATGACGCTGACCCGATACTGGCTCGTGGTGCGAAGCGGCATCGCGAGGGACTGCCAGAGCCGGCTCATCTCGTCGAAGGTCGGCGACTCCTGGACGAGCGTGGCCTCGCTGGGCGTCACAGCCCCAGGTAGCGGCGACGGAGTCGCCAGCTGGATAGTGCCGTGCTCGTGGAGCGCTTGCATGGCGACGCCGAGCACTTGCTGCTCCTGCACGTAACTCTGGAGCGACTGGGCCGACAGCATGTACCAGAGGTCCAGGCTCAGCGGTTCAAAGGCCACCGGCTGCTTGCCTGTTCCGCCGCCGGATTGGGCAGCCTGGCTCCAGAACGAGTTCGCGAGATTGCGGTCGGGACCGACGTGAAACAGGTAGAGGCACAGCTCGCAATCCGCGCCGCCGGTCGGCGCCTGGGGGTGCTGCGACGAAAGGTTGACCGAGTACGGCGGCGGTCCGCCGCCCCAGACAGGGCTCGCCGCCAGCGCGTCGCTGATGACCTTGCGGAGCGCGTCGGTGACGATCGAGAGGTCGTGCACGGCCTCACGCCTGCCCCAATCCGAACCCCGCGTCGAGACGGCTCAGCCGCGCGGGTGCCGCCGCCGGCGCGACGGGGGCGCGCTGGGGTGGCGGGGGCACCGCAGCAGCCGGTGGGGGCGCGGTGACGGTGACTTCGATGTTCCCGATTCGCAGCCCAGGCGGGCGGCGGGGCTCATCGTGGTGACGATGCGGGGTTACGGCGGCGACGGGCAGCCTCTCCGGAGCGGTCTTGCGCGGCGCCGCGGCGACCGGTGAGCCCGAAGCGACGGGCGGCGCGGGCGCATTGGTCTGCGCCGGCTTGACCGCGCTGAGGGAGCGCATCGCCAGTCGTTCGAGCGCGCGCAACGCCGCCGCGGGCAACATGGTCGACCGCGGATCGGACGTGGCCAGCGGGCTCATTGCCGAAGCCGGCACAGCTCGTGCACTTGGGGCACCAGGCTCGATCGCAGGTTCGGCGACTCCAGTCCGACCTCGAGGCTGTGCCGCAGCCTCGACCAGGGCGGGCGAGAATGTTGATCGACGCACATCAGCCCTGTTCGCCTCCGCTGGATGGCGAAGCTCTGTGTCGATAGCCGTCGTCTCGATGACCGTTCGCCGCAGCGCTCGCAGTGGTGCCGGATTCGGTTCGTGCTCGACGGTCGCCGCCGGGGTCGATGGCGTCGCGATGTGCTCGGCCGGAACGATGCGCCTCGGAGCCCGAGGCGCAAGGGGCGCGTCTGCTACCTCTGTCTCGTTCCCCGGTGCGGCGGACGGCGCGGAGACCCATGCGATCTGCTGCGGCGCACGCGCCTTCCGGCTGTTCCGGCTCCGGGAATCGTCCAGCAGCCGCTCGAGGTAGCCGTGGCGCTCACGCAACCGGCCGCTCCACGCCAGGCAATGCGAGATCCAGCGAGCGGCCGGCGATCAGATCGGCGTAGCGGCGGCGCCGAGGCGACTCGAGACTGAGGATCGCGTTCTCTGACCAGTGGTACACGGACGCGATCAAGTTCACGTCGTCGTAGACCGAGGCGGCCAGGAAGCGCAGCTCGATCAGGCAAAGCTCGCGCACGTCGACGTCGAGCAGGACACTCGAGCCGCACTCTGGGCAGGAGCCGGCGACATCGGCCCACAACGTTGGTGCGATCGCCGCCATCGCGCGCTCGACCGCCCGTGCGGCAAGAACATTGACCGAGCCTCTCACGCACCGGGCGAGCAGCTCCGCCCGGGGACGTGGCGACGACATGATGGTCACAACGTCGCTCGCGAGCGGCACTCGGAAAGAGATTTCGTGCCGGTTCAGCCGCCACCATCCCGCCTCCTCCGCGGGCGTCACGCCGCGAGGACGACGAGGCCGGCGATGCGATGCGTAGTCCGACAGACTGAAACGCAGGTCGACAGCGACGCCGCAGTGCTCGCACCGGCCCTCGGCGACGAAGACGTCCCCCCGCACATCGCGCCGCCGCGACAGCACCAGCACGTCGATGTCGCCGATCGGGAGGTTGGCCGGATCCAGCGGCACGCCGCCCGCGTCGACGACCGCGCCGGCGAGGTAAGCAACCACGCCGGCCAGGCCTGGGCGCGAAGCGGCAAGGGTGATGTCGTCGTGTCCGTTGGACGGGCGCCAGCGCGCCTCGACGCCACTGATCGGCAGATTGACCATCCGGCTCAGAATTCCTTGGGCTCGGACAGGGAGAGGTCGTGTTCCCAGCCTTCGTTTTCCAGCTTGATGTGCTCGATCGCGATCGCATTTGTCCCTGCGTCGAGGTCGGGCAGAGCCTGGAACTCCGAGACCCACGCCCGGTGCACGAGGTAGCGATGCACGGGCTGACCCTGCTCGTTGAGCAGCTCGATGCGGATCTCCTTTCGCAGCTTCGACAGCGCCGAGCCGGCGGAGCCTTTATCGAGCACCTGTGCGGCGTTTGCCCATTGCTCGAAAGAGTCGTCGTGCGTGACTCCCCGCTCGAGGGTTATGGGCTCGTATTTCTGGCGCCCCAGGCCCTTGCGGATGACGGCGTTGCCGCCCTCCTTGTACTCAATCACGTCATTGGATCGCTTGATCGCGCCGATCTTGCTGACGCCCGCGACAGGCGACGTGCTGGTGTCGAAATACACGAGGAAGCGAAAGCTCTTGTAGGGATCGAACCGGCTGACGTTGACGCTGAACGGCTTCGACATTGCGCCTCCTAGCTCTTGGGCTGACCAGCGAGCTGGGCGATCTTGATGATCACGAACTCGGCCGGTTTCAGCGGGGCGAAGGCGACGATGATGTTCACGATGCCGTTCGCCTGGTCATCCGGCGTGGTCGTCGTGGCATCGCAGGCAACCTGAAACGCCTCGCTCGGGGTGGTGCCCTGGAACGCCCCCTGGTTGAAGAGACCCAGCATGAAGTGGTCGATCGTGGTCTTGATCGAGATCCAAAGCGGCACGTCGTTGGGCTCGAAGATCACCCAGCCGAGGCTGCCGACCAGCGACTGCTCGAGAAACAGCGCCATCCGCCGGACCGGCACGTAGCGGTACTGCTGGAACGCCGGGTTGGCGGCGACCAGCGTGCGTGCGCCGAAGACGACGGTGCCGATGCCGGGAAGGGTGCGCAGGCAGTTCACACCGAGCGGGTTGAGCGTGCCCTGCCTTGGATCAGTCATCCGCCCGCTGGCGACGACGCCGACGGTGTTCGACACGAGCGCCTCGTATCCCGCGGGCGCCTTCCACACTCCGCGGTTGGTGTCTTCCCGAGCGATCACACCTGCGACGAAGCCCGACGGAGGGATCACGAGAGGGTCGCCAGTGGCGGGGTCGCCGGAGCGAAGGTACGGGAAGTACAGCGCGCCATTCTGGCTCTTCGGGATGATTCGCCCAACGACCTGGTCGGCCATGATGTCGCCGATCATCGGGAGCGGAAATCCTGTTGGGTCCGCAACTGAGTCCGCGGGTGGGTCCATGACCATGAATGCGCGCTTGTGCTCGGCGACGGCAAGCGCCTGGCTCACCACACCCGGATCCCAGATCCCGGGCGTCAGCAGGAGATTGAACACGGAAATCTTGTCCAGGGCCTGGTCTGGCTCGAACGCGCTCGAGAAATCTGCCGGGCTGTAAGTAGTGAACGGGGCGGTCGGCAGGTTGGTGTCCATCGGCGTTGGTGCTAGCGCCGAGCTCCACGATGTGGGATAAGCGCCTCCACCCGGAGGAGCCACCGAGACCAACGATGAGACCGGGTTCGTCAAGGTTCCGATCCGCTTTTCGAGCGTGTTGCCCGCGTCCGCGGCCGGCGGAGTCGGGTTGAGGGTCACCCTACGAAACGTTTCGGCCCGGCCGCCGTAGCCGACAGTGATGTCGGCGAGGTCGATCGGCGTCGTTCCAGTGGTCGGTCGGAGATTCGTGATCGAGATCGTGATGGGGTGCTGGGCGTCGACGGGCTCACGTCCGGTAAATACGATGCCAGTGCTAGACGTATCGACGAGCAGGGCCGGCGGCGTGACGTCGGTGGTAGGCCCGCCGCTAAGGTCGTGGAACTGCGGCTTAAGCGCGACTACCCAGGCGACCGCTCCACCGTTGGCGAAGAACTGAAACGCGGCTCGTCCCACGTCATCGCCGAGCCAGTCGACGTCGAAAAGGCCGCCTAACTCGCGCTCGTAGTCCGTGAAGCTGAATATCTCCACGGCCTGGCCGTAATGCTGCGGCTGGGTTTTGAAGGGATGCGTGTAACCGACAAAGACTGTGACCGAGGTCGGCGCGGCCGTGATTGTGTGCACATTGCTCAGGATCTCCTCGATGTAGAGACCCGGATATGTCGGCGTGACTGGCATGGATAATCCCTCCGCTCAGGACGAATAGAGAAGGCCGTGCGCAGCGAGCGCGCTGCTGCCGCCTGACAACTGGACTGAACCCGCGGCGGGAAGCGCGGCGCCACCAGGCGGTGGCGAGGCTTTCGCCAGGTATGCGACAGGGGCGGCCAAGGCGCCCAGGGTCTGGATCGTCACCTTGGCCTGCGGGCCAGTCTCCTTGGACGAGTCGTAAGTCGCGCTGACAGTGAAGGTGGTGCCGGAGCCATCGATGGTGAGCGCGTAGGAGAGGCCTCCCTTTCCGCTGTAGTCAGAGCGGGGCATCAGCGTGAACAGGACAGCGTTGGTTGCGTCTTTGATGTCGACTCCAGTGGCCTTGACCATCACACCGGAGGACGCGACGGGGAGGTTGGTGCTGTTGGCGACCGAGCCGCTTTTGATGACGACCAAGCCTGTTCCCTGGGGCGGATCGCCCGCCTTGGCCGGGGCGGTGTCGGTTCCGATGGCCATCGCCGCGGCCGTGGCTGACGCCAGCCCCGCGTAGGTATCGGTTTCCGTGACGCTGAAGGCGATCGTCGCGGTCAGGGGCGATCCCGCATCCGGTGCCGCGGTAACGACGATCTTGTTAGTTTCCATTCCCGGGCGCGTCGATGCGAACAGGAGAGCCGGTCGCGGTGATTGAACGGGGGGGCGCGTGAGCTCGCCGGCTGCGACGCGGGCCTTGGCGACCGCCAGCAGTGTCTGCGTCTCGCTCGAATCGAAGATGGCAGTCCATCCCGACCTTAGCTGTAGATCCGATCCGCTGAACTCCAGCGCGGACAGCGGCACGAATCGCTGTTGGCCCTGAGAACTTGTGAAGCTGATCGGCGACGAACCGACCACGTCGACGGTAGTTGTGGCCATCGCGGCTCCTTTTGCACTTTGAGATACGAGTCAGCCGATTCTTTCGAAGTGCCCGTTACGGTGCCGTCACCGCAGCGTGATCACTCAGAGTTGTCTCGGTGCGGGGCCAACTCGTCCTGCAGCCAGTTCCGCACGATCTCGCAGACCTGGTTCACGTCGCCAGCCTCAGAACGCGCGTACGGCGCCGGATCCAGGCCACGAGTCGCGGTCAGTCGCGCCCTAAACCTGTGCTCTCCCTCCGTCTCGATGAAGAGCCAGATCAGCAATGCGGCGTCCGCCTCATCTGCGGCGTGCGGCATTGAACGACCCTACCGCCGAAGCGTCACCGCAACGTGATCAGAGACGCGTCATCGGGAGGAGCGATCGGAGCGCTTCGGTCGGCTCGAGTCCCAACTCGTTTTCGAGGATGCGTTTGAACGACCGGAATTGTTTCAGCGCTTCGCTCGGATTGCCCTCGGCCAGGTGGGCGCGGATGAGTGCGCGCTGGGCGCTTTCCCTGAGCGGCTCCCCACGCACCGCGGCCAGCCCGGCCTGTACGGCTTCTGCGAATCGACCCGCCGCCACCAGGCGGTCACACAGCGCCTCCAGCGCGTGCAGCCGCAGCTGGCGGAATCGCTCGCGCTCGATCACGACCCACTCCTCATACACGTCTGGCAGCAGCTCCCTCTCCGGTGCCATCGCGTCGTAGTCGTCATCCTCGAAGGCGCCGTCCCTCGTGAGAAGTCTGTGAGCCCGGGCGCCGGCGTCGACGAAGTCGATCGCTATGCAGGGCTTGACGCAAAGATAGGTCGAGCTGACGTCGAGGAGGCCATACTTGAGTCTTCGCAGGCGCCAGAGGGCGGACCGAAGGCTTGCGCCGGCGCGCTCCTCCGATACGTCCGGCCAGAGCATCCCAGCGACATACACCCGCAGCAGCGGACGACCGGCCACCGCGAGAAACGCGACGACACGCCGCGAGCTGAGCGGAAGAGAATCGTGCCGGCCGTTCAAACTGAGTTCGAATCCACCAAGCAGGTCAAGCTGGATGGTGCGACGGTACGTAACCGATCGCGCATTCGTGTCGACCGGGCTGGCGGTTGCCGTCAACTGCACTTGGGCCACCTACGCATGTCTCCGCGGCTTATTTGACAGAACGTCTAGTGTTTGTCCCTTCCTCTGTCAACCCATACTTTGGAAGCAGGCCACTTTTGGCGGGTCTATTGGTTCCAGAATCTTGGTCTTTT
>DATFVI010000014.1:0-2921 GCA_035260405.1 Candidatus Dormiibacterota bacterium | reverse complement strand
ACACGTCAAGGTCCGATCCACGAAACTCACCGTCTGGCCTCCCCAATAAATCTCGCTTGAGGCCCGGACGGAAAAGGCCGGTCTACCCCTCCAGCGTTGCGGTGGCGATTGTAATGCGCCTGAACCGAGTTTGGAGAAGGGCCTTTCGAAGCGTCCGCGCCTCTAGGCCGTGACGGCCGCGCTCTCCCGCTCTTCCTCGTCCACGATGACCGGCGCCTCGTCGAAGCCGTTTTCGGCTTTGTCCCCGGTCAGCGGCACCTCTTTGAGGAAGACCGTCGAGATCAGAGCGATCACCAGGATTGCCCCCGCGAAGAAGTAGATGTCGTGCAGGGTGTCCGAGAGGGCGAGGCGTATCGCGTGGACGAACGGAAGGGGCAGCTTGGCCAGCAGCGTTGGGTCGAGGATCGAGTTCGCGCTTCCGCCCTTGGGCAGGCTGTTGACCACCTGCGGCGGCAGGTTGAGTGCGGCCACCCGAGTGGTCAGGTAGCTGGGGAGGCGGTTGGCCAGCACGGCGCCCAGGATGGCGCTGCCGACTGTGCCGCCCAGGTTCCGCCAGAACTGGATCTGGCTCGACGCGACTCCCAGATACTGGCGCGGCAGCGCGACCTGCACGGCGGTCAGGTACAGCGGGAAGGTGGTGCCGATGCCCAGCCCGACGATGACCAGGTCGGCGACGACCTGCCACTGGGCGGAGGCCGGCGTGATCTGCGAGAGCAGCCACATTCCGAAGATCATCACGGCCACGCCGAGCGTGCCCAGGAACCGGTAGTACTTGATCCGCCGCATCGCAAAGCCGGTTAGGGTGCTCGCGCCAATCAGGCCGAACATCATCGGTGTGATCAGGGCGCCGGAGTTGGTGGCGCTGATCCCCAGCACGCCCTGGAAAACGAGCGGCGTGAACAGGATCGAGCCGAACATGCCGAACGCGGTCAGGAACCCGACCACCATGCTCACCGAGAACGTCGTGTTCTTGAACAGCTTCAGCGGGACGATCGGCTCCCCGACCCTCGACTCGACGAACACGAACGCCGCGAGCATCACCGCGGCCAGCGCCAGGAGGCTCACGACCGGGAACGAGGTCCACGCGTGATCGCGCGTGATCGTCAGCGCAATCAGCAGGGGCACCACTCCGGCAGCCAGCGTGAACGCGCCGAAGTAGTCGATGTCGCGCCATGAGGCTTTGGACTTGACATAAGGGAGGCCCGCCGCGACGACGGCGACGGCGATGATTCCGACCGGGATGTTCACCTCGAACACCCATCTCCAGCTGAAGTGGTCCGTGATGAACCCACCCGCGGTGGGGCCGACGACGGAAGCCAGGCCGAACACGGCGCCGAACAGGCCCTGTGCGCGCGCCCTCTGGGCCGGCGGGAACAGGTCGCCGATGACGGTGAACACTGTGGCGAACAGCACGCCTCCGAAGATGCCCTGGATGCCGCGCGCGACGATCAGCTGGGTCATGTCCTGGGCGAGCCCGCAGAACGCGGATGCGACCACGAATCCGATCATCCCGGCGAGCAGGAACGGCTTCCTGCCGAACAGGTCGCCGAGCTTGCCGGCGATCGGAGTCATCGTGGTCGACGTGACCAGGTAAGCGGTCGTGACCCACGCGAGCCGGTCGAGCCCGTTGAGGTCGGCCACGATGCGCGGGATGGCCGTGCCGACGATCGTCTGGTCGAGCGCGGCCAGCAGCAGCGCCAGCATGGTGCCGGCGGTCGCGAGGATCAGGCGGTTGCGTGACAGCCCGTCGCTCATCGGTTTGGTCATGACTTGGCTCATTTCCCCAGTTCCTTCCTGGCGTTCTCCACCAGCTGTAGGCACAGGTGTCGCAGCTGCGCCAGGTCTTCCTTGCTGAATCCTTCCGCGAGATGGTGCTGGTTCTCGATGCCTTCCTTCCAGATCGACTCGATCCGGACGCGGCCGGCCTCGGTGAGGTTGGCTCGCACAGAACGCCGATCGTCAGGGTCGGGCACACGCTCGACGAGGCCGTCCCGCTCGAGGTGGTCGACCAGGCCGGTGATATTGCGCGGGGTTGAACCGAGGCCCGACGCGAGGTCCCCGAGGGGGGTTGCTCCACCGCGGTGGAGGCGGAACAGCACGCCCAGCCGTCCTTCGCTCAGGTCGTATTGCTCGGCCCATCGCTCGTGAAGCTGCGAGAGGGCGTGTGAGGCCATCTTGAGCGCCCCCATGGCCTCGATCGCGCTCATGTCGACGTCGAGGGAGCCGAACAGCTCGCGCATGCGCGCGTTGTACAGGCGTCCGGACTCGTCTCGGCACAGCTCGTGGCCCATTCGAGGAGCTTCGGCGGGCTTCAATGTGTCGTTATTCATAGTGAATGACTTCATTATTACCACATACAGGATTCCGGAGTGATTTATTCTCCGGCGGTGATAGTCGACGCCCACCTCGACATCGCGTGGAACGCCGTCTCGTCAGGTCGCGGCTTCCTCGCGCCGCCCGCTCCGGGCTACCTGGTCAGCCGCTCGTCACTGGTAACCGGCGGCGTCGGGCTGATATTCGCGACCCTCTACACGGCGCCCGCCCGCGCCGGCCGCTCCATGCGCACGCGCTTTGTCTACGAGAACGCGCACGAGGCGCACATCATGGCCGTCGCCGAGGTCAACTACTACCGCACCTGCGGCCTCCAGCTGATCGGCGACAAGGCCGAGCTGAAGGCTTACGCGAGCGGCTGGAAGAAGGGGCAGCTGGCGGCTGTGCTGCTGATGGAAGGCGCCGATCCCATCGAGGATCCCGCGCAACTCGGCGCCTGGACCGACATGGGCGTGCGCATCATCGGGCCGGCTTGGGGCGGTACGCGCTACAGCGGCGGCACGGGTGCGCCGGGCGGGCTCACCGAGCTCGGCCGGCAGCTGTTGAAGGCGATGCGGCGCAAGAAGGTGATACTCGACTTGAGCCACATG
>DATFVI010000013.1:0-8469 GCA_035260405.1 Candidatus Dormiibacterota bacterium | reverse complement strand
CCTGCTGTGCCGATGGCGCCGGACGCGCCGTAGATGAGGATCGTGCGCCCCTTCCGGAGATCTGCCTGTTTCAGACACATCAGTGCATTGAGCGCTCCGTCGCAGATTGGCGCCGCCTCCTCGAAGCTCATGCCGGCCGGCATGTGCGCTATTCGACCGCTCTCGCGAATACGCATGAACTCCGCGTGCGCACCGAACGTGAGCCCAGCAAGGCCGAAGACGCGGTCACCGACCGCGAACTCGTTCACTCCCGCGCCCACTGCTTCGACCACCCCGGCGAACTCGCGGCCGAGGATCCTCTGCCTCGGCCCGCGGACACCCGAGACCAGGCGGCTGACAAGGCTCATGGCCCGGCCGTTGCTGCGGTTGGCTTCACGAGTGTGGACGTCCGCGCGGGTGACCGTCGTGGCGCGGACCTTGATGAGGACCTCGTCTTCTCTGGGCACCGGACGCTCAACGTCTTCGAACCGCAGAACGTCTGGCGGCCCGTACGTGTCGTACACGACCGCTTTCATGAACCCCCCTTCCTTCGCTCGTTCGGCTCCGAGCGCCGGATCGGCCCGCCGAGCTTCCACATCCGCCCGGCACGAAACAGCTCCGCCGGCTTGCCGCCCCTCGACCCGGGACGAGCACGCCGTCCGGTCGGGATGACCCAACCGTCTTCCGCGATGACGGTCCTCCGAAAGTTGGCGCCGTCGAGGTGCACACCCCAGATGCCCTCGAACACCGCCCTCAGCTCGGCGATGGTGAAGGTCGGTCCGACGAATGCGGTTGCGATGCCCGTGTGCTCCAGGTCGACGCGGGCGCGTTCGACCGCATCGCGCACGATCCGCGCGTGATCGAACGCCAGCTCGAGCTTTCCGTTCAGCGCCTCCGCCACCGGGATCAGGGCGGCATGCGCCGCGTCTGAGCCCGCCACGATCGCGCCGACATCGCGAAGCACCGCGAGGTAGGCGACCGTCACAACGTTCATGCGAGGGTCTCGGCCTGGGTCGCCGTACGCGCCGAACTGGGTCAGCAGGCTCGCGCTGTCGACGCCGGTCTCCTCGGCCAGCTCACGTTTCGCCGCCTGGTCGAGCGTTTCGCCTGGCCGCTTGAAGCCGCCTGGGATCGCCCACATGCCCTTGAAGGGAGCGACTCCTCGACTCACCAGCAGCACATGAGGCCGGCTGTCGGACATGGTCAGGATCACGATGTCCACGGTCACGGCGAACGCCGGGAACTGCGACGGGTCGTAGCCGGCCGGGGCGCGCCGGCGGCTGGTTTTGGTCGTCACGACTATTACCGTATCAGAAGTTTGTGTCGTTGGGACTAAAACAATTTGGAATGCCATGATCCGAGACATGGCCAAGCTCATCTACTCCGCGATAACTTCGCTTGACGGCTACGTGGCGGACGAAGCCGGGAACTTTGACTGGGCTGCGCCGAGCGAGGAGGTTCACGCCGCCGTCAACGACCTCGAGAGGACGATCGGGACCTACCTGCTCGGACGTCGGATGTATGAGGTGCTGCTGGCCTGGGAGACGATGGACGTGGCCGGCGAACCGGCCGTCATCCAGGACTATGCGCAGTTCTGGCGGGCCGCCGACAAGATCGTTTACTCGAGCACCCTCCAGGTCACCTCCAGCTCCCGCACACGGCTCGAGCGAGCCTTCGATGCGGAAGCGGTCCGGCGGATGAAGGCCGAGGCGGCGGCTGATCTCAGCGTCGGCGGTCCGACCCTCGCCGCCACCGCGATCAAGGCCGGTTTGGTCGACGAGTACCACCTCTTCATCCATCCCGTCGTGGTCGGGGAAGGCACCCAGGCTCTGCCCGACCACGTGCGCGTGACGCTCCAGCTGATGGGCGAGCGCCGGTTCGCCGGCGGCGCGGTCTACCTCCACTACAGCGCCAAGACGGGCAGCTGATTTCTCAAATCACCGCTTGACAGCGTCGCCGGCGAGGTTGTATTCTTCCTATTAGTTAATTAGCCAATGAGCAAAATAAGCCCGACCGATCAGCTCAGCGTCACTTTCGGTGCCCTGGCCGACCCCACCCGGCGGGCGATCCTCGCCCGGCTCGCCAGGGGTGAGGCCTCGGTCACCGAGCTGGCTCAGCCGTTCGACCTGAGTCTTCCGGGTGTCTCGAAACACCTGAAGGTGCTGCAGCGGGCGGGGTTGATCACGCAGGGGCGCAACGCACAGTGGCGGCCGTGCCGCCTCGAGGCGCCGCGCTTGAAAGACGTGTCCGAGTGGGTGGGGGAGTACCGGCGGTTCTGGGACGAAAGCTTCGAGCGTCTCGACGAATATCTCGAGCAGTTGAAAAAGGAGAAGACTTCAGATGGCTGACAAGAAAACTGGAGGCAGCACCGTGTCAAAGACCGAGTACATCATCGAGGCCGGCAAGCATGACCTGGTGATGACGCACACATTCGACGCGCCGCGTGAGCTGGTGTTCAAGGCCTACACGGATCCCAAGCTCTTCGCCGAGTGGTGGGGCCCCCGCGAGTACACGAACCGCATGGACAAGTTCGACGTGCGGCGCGGCGGCGAGTGGCGAGTCGTCCAGGTCGACTCCAGCGGCCATGAGCACGCCTTCCGCGGCGTGCACCATGACGTGGTCGCCCCCGAGCGAATCGTCGCGACGTTCGAGTACGAAGGCATGCCCGGCCACGTGTTGATGCAGACCGCAACGTTCGAGGCAGTCGGCGACAAGACCCGGATCGTTCAGCAGGCCGTCTTCCAGTCGGTCGCCGACCGCGACGGGATGGTCGCCTCCGGTATGAAGCGGGGATCCGACGACTCGATGGACCGCCTGACCGAGCTTCTCGAGAAGATGAAGGCCGGCAAGGCGTAGCAAAACCCCCTCAGGAGGCCGGGCCGCGATCAGGCCCGGCCTTTTCTTTGATGGAGGGTGCCGATAACCAAGCGCAGACGTCCGAGCCCGATTCCGCACGTCTGGCGCCAAACAGGCCAATGGAAAGCGCGGAATTCGCACGTTTGGCGCCAACCGTTCCCTTCAGGCTCCCTAGACTCGACCGGGTATTGAAAGCCCCTCTCATTGCGCCCGAACCGCCGTTCGCGCCTCAGCGCCCCCGGATCCTGGAGGCGCACGGCGACCGGCGCGTGGATCACTACTACTGGCTGCGGGAGAAGGACAACCCCGAGGTGATCCGCTACCTGGAGGACGAGAACTCCTACGCCAGCGCCGTGATGGCGCCGACCCTCCCGCTCCAGGAGCGCCTGTATCACGAGATCGTGGGTCGGATCGAGGAAACCGATACCTCGGCGCCCACCCTCTACAAAGGCTGGTGGAACTACACGCGGACCGTCGAGGGGCTCGACTACGAGATCTACTGCCGGCGCCGCGAATCCATGGAGGCGCCGGAAGAAGTTCTGCTCGACGGCAACGAGCTGGCCCGCGGCCACGAGTACTTCGACCTGGGCTACGTCGAGCGAAGTCCTGACGAAAAGCTGCTCGCGTATGCGGTTGACACCGACGGCTCAGAGCGACATCAACTTCGCTTTCGCGACCTGGGGTCGGGGGCGGACCTGGACGACGTGATCCGGGGCGTCTACTACGGCGCCGCGTGGTCCGCCGACAGCAGGACCTTCTTCTACGTGATGCCGGATCCGGCGGAGCGGCCGTTCCAGGTGTGGCGTCACGCGCTCGGCACCCCTGTCGAGGAAGACGTGCTGGTGCTTCAGGAGGACGACGAGCGGTTCGAGTTGAACGTCGAGCCGACCAAGAGCGAGCGCTACATCGTCCTCACCAGCACGAGCCAGGTCACCAGCGAGATCCGCTACCTGCCCGCCGGCGAACCCGAGGCGCTGCCGCGCCTGGTGGAGGCAAGGCGTGATGACGTCGAGTACTCGATCGACCATCAGGGGGACCGGTTTCTCATCCTCACCAATGATGGCGCGCTCAACTTCAGGCTGATGGCAGCGCCCGTCTCGAGCCCGGGTCGCGACGCCTGGACGGAGGTCGTGCCCGAGCGCCCGGGGGTGCGGCTGAACATGACCGACGTGTTCGCCGGCCACGTCGTGCTCGGCCAGCGCTCCGACGGGCTGCAGCGGCTGGAGGTGCTGGACTGCGCGAGTGGCGATCTCCACGTCGTCGAGCAGCTCGAAACCGCATACACGGCATTTCCGGGCTCTGACCCCAACTACGACAGCAGCGTGATGCGCTTCTTTTACACCTCGCTCACCGCCCCGTTCTCCGCGGTCGACTACGACATGCGCACGCGCGAGCGAACCGTGGTGAAGGAGCAGCCCGTGGGTGGAGGCTACGACCGGACCGACTACGTGTCCGAGCGCCTGTGGGCAACCGCGCCGGATGGAGTCAGGGTGCCGATCTCGGTCGTGTACAGGCGCGGCCTGAAGCGCGATGGGTCGAGCCCCGCGCTGCTCAACGGCTACGGCGCGTACGAGCTGTCCAGCGAGCCCATGTTCGACCCGGTCCGCCTGAGCGTGCTCGACCGCGGCTTCGTCTTCGCGATCGCGCATGTGCGCGGTGGCGGGGAGATGGGGAGGGAGTGGTACGAAGACGGCAAGTTCCTGCACAAGGCGAACACCTTCAGCGACTTCATCGCATGCGCTGAGCGACTGGTCGAGCTCGGCTATACGAATCCCGGCCGGCTGGCCATTCGCGGCCGCAGCGCGGGCGGCTTGCTGATCGGCGCGGTGGTGAACATCCGGCCCGACCTGTTCGCTTGCGCGGTCGCCCAGGTTCCCTTCGTCGACGTCGTGACGACGATGCTCGACGCCAAGCTACCGCTCACCATCAACGAGTACGACGAATGGGGCAACCCGGCCGACGCCGATTTCTATCAGTACATGAAGACCTACTCGCCGTACGACAACGTGCGGCCGGCGGATCATCCAGCGCTGCTGGTGACCGCGGGTCTCAACGATCCACGCGTCTCCTACTGGGAGCCGGCCAAGTGGGTCGCGAAGCTGCGCTCGCTGAATCGCGGTGACGCCGTGGTGCTGCTGAAGACTGAGATGGGGGCGGGTCACTCGGGCCCCTCCGGTCGCTACGAGTCCTGGCGCGAGGAGGCGTTCATCACCGCCTTCGTGCTGGACCAGGTCGAGTCTTGACTTGGTGCCCGATCGGGATTAGGCTAACCGTCGCATTACACCCATCCGGGTGTATCCAGTACGTATTCGAGGAGCTTACTTATGGGCGGCACTTTGCAGGAGAGCTTCGCCGGCGAGGGCGAAGTCTGCCTGCTGACCGCACATTGAGTCTGTTCCGGTAGCAATCACCTAGAAACCAAAAGTTCACCAACAGAGGACCGTGCGGGAGTTGGGCACCGCCACGGTCCTTTTTTTATGTCTCCCCTCCCCGGCAGGGGGAGGGTGGCCCTGCCCGCAGGGCACGGTCGGGCAGGGGATGACGCAGCTTGAAATTACTGGAGAGAACTCAGATGACCGCGATCGAGATCCACGGGATCAGCAAATCCTTCAGGCGCCGCGAGCGCGAAGCCGGCGCGCCCTGGTGGCGCCGGGAGTGGAAGGACAAGGTCGCATTGCACGAGCTCGACCTCGAGGTCGAGGCGGGCGGCGTGACCGGGATCCTCGGCCCGAATGGGAGCGGCAAGTCGACGCTCATCCGCATCCTCGGCACGCTCCTCACGCCCGACTCGGGCACGGCGATGGTGTTCGGCTGGGACGTGGTCGCGCAGCCGCTGTCGGTGAGGCGTCATGTCAATCGCGTCTCCGTCGAGGCCGCGTTCTTCAAGGAGCTGAGCCCCTGGGAGAACATGCTCTACGCCGCCCGCCTGTACGGCGGGGGAGCCGCGGGCACTCGCAGGCGCGTGCTGGAGATCCTCGAGAAGCTGGGCCTGCCTCTGGACACAGTCGACCAGCCAATGAAGCAGCTCTCGCGGGGCCAGCAGCAGAAGGTCGCCATCGCGCGCAGCTTTCTCACCACGCCATTGCTGCTCCTGATGGATGAGCCCACGACCGGGCTGGACCCCCGCTCGAAGAAGGAGGTGCAGACGCTCCTCCACCTGCTGCGCGCCGAGCGCGAGGTGACCGTCCTTCTATGCACGCACGACATGGCGGAAGCGGCGGAGCTGTGCGACCGCGTGCTGATGATGGATGGAGGCCGCGTGCTTGCGGACGGCAGCCCTGAAGAGCTCTGCCGCCTGCACGCGAACGGAAAGACCGACCCAACCCTCGAAGACGTCTTCATGCACCTGACCGGCAAGAGCTTCGCGGTCGCCGAAGAGAAGGAGGAGTTGACATGAGCATCGGAGTCGGGATCCGCCACACGGAGCTGAATGCGCTCTTCGGATTCGCGGAGCGCCAGCTTCATGTCGTCAAGCGCTACTGGCTGTGGGAAGTCGTCTGGCTCTTCTACAGCCTGGTCAGCGTGCTCTCGATCGGCTTTTTGGCCTCCGGTCTTGGCACGCTTGGCGGGCAGAACGGCTCCTTCGACCTGCGCAAGGCGCAGCTTTACCTGCTGATCGGCGCGCTGCTCTGGGGTTATCTCTCGCTCGTCTTCATGGAGGCCGCCTACGCGATCGCGTGGGAGAGGTGGGAGGGAACGATCGAGTACACGTTCATGGCGCCGGTGCGGCGCGTCACGCACCTCATGGGCATCTGCCTCTTCGCCATCGGTTACGGCCTCATCCGGACCGTTGTCGTGTTCCTCATCGCAGCGTTTACCTTCAATCTCGACTTCTCCCACGCGAATGTCGCCGGCGCCCTCGCCGTCCTCGCGGCCTCGACCGTGCCCCTGATCGGCCTCAGCATCTTGACCTCGGTGCTGCCCCTGCTCTCACCACAGAAAGGCGAGCAGATGTCGGTGGCGTTGCAAGGCTTCCTGCTCCTCGTGTCGGGTGTGTACTACCCGCTGACCGTGCTGCCCATGCCGATGCAGATCGCAGGGGCGGCCAGCCCGCTCACCTACGCGCTTTCCGGGATTCGGCGGAGCCTGCTCGACGGGGCCGGCTTCACGGACCAGCTGGCTACCGTCGGCATCCTCCTCGGCATGGGCGCAGTGATGATCCCGCTGAGCATCCTGGTCTTCAGCTGGGCCGAAAACCGCGCCAAAAGACTCGGTTTGTTGAAGCGAAGCGGGTAAAGAAAAGTATCGAAAAGCCTCGCGCGGCCCTCTAGCCACATCCAAACTAATGTTCGGCGCTATCAAGTTTTGGCGCACCATGTAGGACGTCTCGCACGACCGGACACAAGATGTCGTGGTCACCCCACCTAAGTCGCGGTCAGGCCACCCCACATGTTGTGGTAAGGGTATTGACAGCCTGAGCGTCCACCGCTAGTGTTCGCGGCGAATCGCGGTGATCAGTGGGGAGAAGTGGTGAGCCAAAGCAACGCTGAAGCATACGTCGCACCCTACGTTCAGGTACAGCACGCCATACACCTCCTCTACGCCACTTCTCCCCGCAGCCGCGATGGGCACCAGGTTCCGGCCAATCACCGTTTCGACAAAGATGGCAATCGCCTACCGCTGGAGCTGCATGGCTGCGGGTGCAGCCTGTGCGCGCAGCGGCAGCGTGAGCGCCGTCACTTCTGGGAGTCCCGATGAGTGTTCACGGGAGCTCACAGGGTAAGAGTCGACGACAAGGGCAGGCTGGCCATCCCGGCGGCCTTTCGAAAGCAGCTCCAAGAGGGGAGCTACGTATCGGTCAGCCAGGACAACGTCCTGGCCATCTACCCCCCGGACCTCTGGGCCGCCCTCGCCCAGGAGCTGCGCAGCCCGCTGCCGGGACCGGACCAGCGAGCACTCGCTCGTACGCTCTATCCGATGTCAGACCCCTTCGAGCCGGACGGGCAGGGACGGATCAGCCTGCAGGCGGAACAACGCCGCCTGGTGGGGATCGAATCCCCGTCGACGGTGGTGGTGATCGGGACCGGGTCCCGGGTGGAAATCTGGCCCGAGGCCCGATGGGACAGCTACAACGCCGACGCGCAAGGTCGCTTTACCGAATTCGCTGACAGGGTGATCTCAGGACACTGAGCCCGCACCAACCCGCACTTTTACAAGAGGTAATAGAGCTGCTCCAGCCCCAGCCAGGGGCGGTCGCGACCGACTGCACCGTGGGGCAGGCGGGCCATGCCCGCCAGATCCTGGAGAGGATCACACCCGGTGGCCGGCTGCTGGGGATCGACCGCGATCCCCATGCCGTCGAAGCCGCACGGGCGGCCCTGGCCCAATATGGGACCTTGGCGGTGATCGTTCAGGGACGCTTTTCCGAGCTCGGCTCGATCAGCGCCCGCTACGGCTTCGAGGGAGCCGACCTGGTCCTCTTCGACTTCGGTATTTCCAGCCACCAGATCGACGACCCCGAGCGCGGATTCAGCTTCCGCGGAGACGGACCGCTCGACATGCGTATGGATCCCGCCGCCCCTGTAACAGCGGCGACCATCGTGAACGAGTCGGACGTCCGCGAGATCGAGCGAATCATTCGGGAGTACGGCGAAGAGCGATGGGCCCGCCGGGTCGCTCAGTTCATCGTGGCGC
>DATFVI010000012.1:0-2525 GCA_035260405.1 Candidatus Dormiibacterota bacterium | reverse complement strand
TTGCCCACATAGTCCTGGGCCTCGCCTTCGAGCATGAGCTGGACACCCTCATCGATGAACGCGCCGAAGCTCTGCCCAGCGCTGCCGCGGTATTGCCGCGACTCGGCGCCGGTGAAAGAGGCGCCGACAGTGCGCTTCGAGTTGTCGATGGTCCCGCTTGGCGGTGGCGCCGCCGGCGAGTCGCCATTGCGCACCCACGAACGGCGGCGAGGCAGTGACGCATCGTCGGACGGCTCTCGCAGAATGAATGAGAGGTCGAGCGTCGCGGACGGCACAGGTTCCAACAGGTCGACCCTGCCTACGGCGGCGTCCAGCGTCGGGAGCCCAAGCGCCGCGAGGTGCTCTCGCGTCTCGCGGGCGATGTGAAAGAGGTGGTTGATCACATGCTCGGGCCGGCCCTCGAACTTTTCGCGCAGGTCGTCACGCTGTGTGGCAATTCCGGTCGGGCAAGTGTTGAGGTGGCACTGGCGCGCCATGTCGCAGCCGAGGGCGACGAGCACGCCAGTTCCGAATCCGAACTCCTCGGCGCCGAGCAGGGCGGCGATCACGATGTCACGCCCGCTTCGCAGCCCGCCGTCCGTGCGCAGGCTCACGCGCTCGCGCAAGCGGTTCGCCACCAGGACCTGCTGCGTCTCCGCGAGCCCGAGCTCCCAGGGGACGCCAGCGTTCTTGATCGACGAGAGCGGTGAGGCGCCGGTGCCGCCATCGTGACCGGAGACGAGGATGTAATCGGCTCGCGCCTTGGCGACGCCGGCCGCGATCGTGCCGACGCCTGCCTCCGAGACGAGCTTGACGCCGATCCGGGCGCGCGGGTTGACCGTCTTCAGGTCATGGATGAGCTGCGCCAGGTCCTCGATCGAATAAATATCGTGGTGCGGCGGGGGCGAGATCAGCTGCATCCCGGGCTGAGCGTGCCGCAATCGCGCGATGAGGCTCGTCACCTTGAGGCCTGGCAGCTGGCCGCCCTCTCCAGGCTTCGAGCCCTGCGCGATCTTGATCTCGAGCTCGTCTGCCCGCTTTAGATAGCGGGGCGTGACTCCGAACCGCGCCGACGCAACCTGCTTGACGCGATTGTCGCGGCGGCCGCCGTCGCTGTCGTCATAGGTCGCAGGATCCTCGCCGCCTTCGCCGGAGTTCGAACGCGCGCCGATCTGGTTCATCGCGATCGCCAGCGCCTCATGAGCCTCCGGCGACAGCGCGCCCAGCGACATGGCTGTGCTGACGAATCGCTTGACGATCTCGCCGGCGGGCTCGACTTCCTCGAGAGGAATTGGGTACTGCGCGTCTTTGATGTGCATCAGCTCACGCAGCGATTGGGGCTCGCCCATGCTCGACAGCCGCCGCCACTCGCGATACGCCTCGCCATCATTTTCTCGAGCTGCCTTCTGCGCCGCACGCACCGCCAGCGGGTTGTAGGCATGGTGCTCGCCCGCCTTGCGGAATCGCACACGCCCGTGATCGGCCAGCAATAGGGCTTCGTCCGGGTGGGGCGCCATCTTCTCGATGTCGGACAGATCAGCGCCACCGATGTTGGAGGGCACGGTTGGGAAGCAAAGCTCCATCACCTCGGAGCCGAGGCCGAGAGCTTCCAGGACCTGCGCCCCGCGGTAGCTGTCGACGCACGAGATTCCCATCTTGGCCATGACCTTGAGCAGGCCCGCATCCAGCGCTTTGCGGTAGCGGGTCTCGCCGCCGTCCGAGGACGCGGCGGCGGTTGCCAGCGCGAGGTATGGGTGCACCGCGCTCGCGCCGATGGTGATGAGGCAGGCGACGTCGTGAACATCGACGACATCGCCGGCGATCGCAACCAGGTCGTTCGACATGCGCCGGCCGGACCTCAACAGCGATTCGTGCACCGCACCCACAGCCAGCGCCATGGGGATTGCGACGCGCTCGGCGCTCGCGCAGCGGTCGCTGATGGCGACGATGCCTTGGGTTTGGGAAGCTTCGGCACAAATACGCAGGAGCGCATGGCGCAGAGATTCGCCCCGCGCATATGTGGCGTCGATCACGGTCGCGCCTTCGAGCACCCTGGCGAGCTCCGCCGCTCCGAGCACCGGCGACTCGAGCTCGAGCAATATCTCCCTGCCGGGGATCGCCGGGTGATGGCTGCGCCTCAGCTCGCGATCGGCGCCGCCCTCGGGCTCGAGCGTACCGCGGCGGGCGCCGAGCAGCACGCGCAGCGACATGACCGCCTTCTCGCGGAGCGGATCAATGGCCGGGTTCGTGACCTGGGCGAAACGCTGGCGCAGGTAGCCGTAGAGACGGCGGGGCGTGCGGCCGAGCGGGGCGATCGGAATGTCGTCGCCCATCGAGAACACCGCCTCGGCCCCGGTCTCGGCCATGGCGGTGACCACGATCTTCACATCCTCTGATCCCCAGCCGTGGAGCCTCTGCTGACCGGCGATATCGTCAGGCGCATCGATGTCGAGATGCCTGCGCTCCACGGGGACCAGCACGCGGTCTGCGAGCAGGCCGTAGTCGTGCCGGGCAGCGGCGCGTTCTTTCGCCTCGGCATCCTTGAG
>DATFVI010000011.1:0-22927 GCA_035260405.1 Candidatus Dormiibacterota bacterium | reverse complement strand
GTGGTCGGGTGTGGTGCTCAGCCTGATCATCTTGAAGCCGCAGCTGGCGCTGCTCGTCCCTGTGTGCCTCCTGGTGTCCGGTCACGCCCGCACATTCGGCGCGTGGCTGGTCGGGACGCTTGTGATCGGCCTGGTCGCGCTCGCCCTACTCGGTCCAGAGGGTGTCGCGCGCTACCGCGACGTCCTGTCGCAAACGCAGTCCCCGGCCTGGGACATCACACGGCGCTACTCGATCTCCGGCCCTCTTGGACTAGGCCCGCTTCTCACCCTGACTCAGGTCGTGGTGGTTGCCGTCGCCTTGCTCGCGGCATGGCGCCGCCGTGGCTCCGGACCGGAGCTTCCCATGGCCGCCGGCATCGTCGGCTCGCTGCTCGCCACGCCCTACCTCGGTTTCCAGGACTTCCTCATGCTCGTGGTGGCGGGCTGGCTCGTGATTCGCGGCGGGGCAACTGTCTGGCAGGTCGGGCTGCTGGTGGTCGGCTATGGCCTGCTGCAGCTGTCCCTGGTTGTGCTGGCGATCCCGATCCTGCTGGCCGAGGGCGTGCTCCTGGTGTCGCTAGCGTGGCCGTCCGCTGAGCCGCCGCGCGATCTGGGCCGTGTGCATCGAGTCGTGGGCGGCCATGTGGCGGACGAGCGCGGCGATCGAAACCTTGCCGACGGAGGTCAACGTGCCTGAACGGCGCCGTGGCCGATTCCGAACGTCTGGCGCCAAACGCGCCTATCCGGCCGACGAATTCCGCATCTTTGGCGCCAAGCGTCCGTTTCGGGGTCTCGATCTGGAGCCGACGCCGAGATTCGAACTCGGGACCTGCCACTTACGAGGCGGCTGCTCTGCCAGCTGAGCTACGTCGGCAATTTGGTTGGCGAAATCGCGTGTAAGACGCGCGCCCTCGAGGGCCCTTAGGCTAGCATCGAAGGCGATGAGGACACTCGACGTGGAACGCCTTGCGGCCGGGGATTACGACCTCATCAAGCCCCTGCTCATCGAGCTCCACCTCGGCGAGCAGGTGCACTATTCCGACCACCCTCAGCTGACCCGCGGCGAGATCGAACGCCACCTGACGGAGGTGCCCGCGGCCTTCCGCGGCGAGAACGTGATCTTCGCCGTGAGGGATGAGATCGGGCAGGTCGTCGGCTTCTGCTGGATCGTGCTCTACGACCCCGGGACCGGGCTTGAAGGTGAGGTCGCCGAGGTGTACGTGGCGGCCGAGCACCGCGCTCGCGGCATCGGTGAGATGCTCATGCGGGAAGCGGTCCGGCTCTTCGACGAGCGCCATGTCACGCTCGGGTACGTGTGGACGCGCCCAGACAACGAGTCCGCCGTTCGCCTCTACCGCTCGGTCGGCTTCGAGCCGAATCGCCAGCTGGTCATGACCTGGTACCCACGAGAGCCGAGCGGCAGCTAAACACCTCGCAGGGAGGGCGCTCCCTAAACTCAACTGGTGAGACCACTCCTGCTCGTGTCCGCGGGCCTGCTCGTGACCGCCCTGGTCGCCGCCGGCGTGACGCTGGCCGTGCTCCAGCTCCAGTCGCGGACTAACACCCAGCAGGTCAACCTGCGGTCGGGTGTCACGATCTCTGAAGACTCGGCCATCGTCCAGGCCGCGGCGAAGGCCCGACCCGCGGTCGTGAGCGTGGTGACCCAACAGCAGCCGAGCCTGTCCCGGGGCTCCGGCTACCTCGCGACCACCGACGGGTACATCGTCACCAACATCGACGTCATTGCGGGGGCCGGAGCCATGACCGTGCTGGTGGCGGGAGACCCTGCGGCCCACGACGCGCGCCTCGTCGACTACGACTGCCAGACCGGGGTGGCCGTGATCAAGATCGACAAGGTGGGCGGCCTGCCGACGCTGGCGTTTGCCGACCCGACCGCCCTCGTCCAGGGCCAGCTCATCGTGGCGGTCGGCGGCCCGGTCGAGGGGGGCGCCGTGACGCCGGGATACGTCAGTGCGATGCACCAGGTGGTGTCGGTCATCAATCCCTCATCAGCCCTGCATCCCCTGGAGCTCAGCGACACGATACTGACCAGCTCCGTGATCAGCGCGGGGACGGCCGGGGGCCCGATGCTCAACGTGGGCGGCCAGGTGGTCGGCATCGCCATGCAGTCGCAGCCTTCAACCCAGACAAGCGGCTTCGGTCTCAACGTGGCGGACGTGCAGGACGACGTCCAGCAGATTCTGCAGACCGGCCAGGTGGTCGTCTCCTCGCTGGGAGCCACCAGCACCGACCTCAGCCCTGAGCTGGCGTCGCTGAGCGGGCTGCCGGTGGGGAGCCAGATCGTGACGCTGGACAAGCGCGGCCCTGCCGTCTCCGCGGGCCTTCAGGCCGGCGACGTCATCACGCAGCTCGACGACGTGAAGCTCGATGCGGCGCACCCGCTGCGACTCCTCCTCCGGTCCCGGTTCCATCCCAACCAGCGGGTGACGGTCACCTATTCGCGCGGCGGCGCGTCGAGCCAGGCTCAGCTCACGCTGACCGGCGAGCACCCGACCTGCTCGTGACCTCGAGCATCCGCGAGCAGCTCGACCAGGCCGTGAGAGACGCCGCGCGCGCCATCGGAGTCGACGGCGAACTGCCGGACCTCGAGCTGGGCCGGACCAAGTCGCCCGAACGCGGCGACTACGCGAGCTCCGCCGGAATGAAGCTCGCCAGGACTCTCAAAGAGCCGCCACAGCAGATCGCGAGCCGGCTCGCCGCGACGATCCAGGTCCCCGACGCCGCGGCGAAGGTCGAGGTCGCCGGCGGCTACGTGAACTTCCGCCTCACGACCCAGTGGCTCCAGAAGCTTGTCGGTCACGTGGCGGCCGTTGGCCCACGCTACGGAGCCCTTGACCTGGGCAAGGGCGAGAAGCTGCAGGTCGAGTTCGCGAGCATCAACCCGACAGGGCCGCTGCACATCGGGCACGGTCGCGGCGCGATCCTCGGCGACTCGATCAGCCGTGTGCTCGAGTTCACGGGCCACCAGGTCCAGCGCGAGTACTACGTTAACTCGGACAACACGCAGACGCGACGTTTTGGCGCCTCTGTGTATGCACGGCTGCACGGCCAGGAACCACCAGAGGGCGGCTACCTCGGCGACTACGTGACGGAAATTGCAGAGATGGCTCGCCAGGACCTGCTCGGCATCGAGCAATTGCCCGAAGCGGAAGCCGAGCCCCGGCTGCGCATGTATGCGATGCAGAAAGTCGTCGACCAGATCACGGCCGCGGTGGCGCGCCTTGGCATCCGCTACGACGAATGGTTCTGGGAGAACTGGCTCTGGGAGAAGGGACTGGCTCAGCGCGCGATCGACCGCCTGCGCGAATCGGGCTACCTGAAGGAGCGAGATGGCGCGCTCTGGTTCGGCCCGGCGCTGCAGGAGCTCGAGGAAGAGGGGAAGGCGCCAAAGGAGCTGGCGGAAGAGGAGGATCGCGTGGTCATCCGCTCCAACGGCCAGCCGACGTATTTCGCGTCAGACCTTGGCTACCTGCTCAGCCGCTTCGAGGACCGTACGTTCAACCGTGTCGTCGAGGTTTGGGGATCCGACCATCACGGATACGTGCCGCGCATGAAGTCGGCCGCCGCGGCCCTGGGCATCGACCCGGCGCACCTCGTGGTCATCCTCCACCAGATGGTCAACCTCAAGGAAGGCAAGATGTCCAAAAGGGCAGGGCGTTTTGTCACCCTCGATGAGCTGATCGATCGGGTCGGTTCCGACCCGGTGCGCTACTTCTACCTGCTGCGCTCGCCTGACACGACGATCGAGTTCGACCTCGAGCTTGCCGTGACGCAGAGCAACGAGAACCCGGTCTACTACGCGCAGTACGCGCACGCCCGGATGGTCAACGTCGAGGCGACCGCGCACGAGAAGCATTCGCAGCTGCCTGAGCGTGCGGACCTTTCGCTGCTGGTCGAGACCGCAGAGCTGGACGTCGCCCGGCAGCTGGCTTACTGGCCCGAGGTGGTCGAGGACGCGGCACGCATGCTGGAGCCGCACCGCATCCCCTATTACGTCCAGGATCTCGCCACCGCGGTGCATCGCTTCTACCACGCGGGCAACGAGAAGGGCGAGCTGCGAGTGGTGGTCGACGACCCCGTCTTAACAAGGGCGCGGTTGGAGCTGTGCCGCGCCGCCCGTCACACTTTGAAGACCGCGCTCGACCTCATGGGAGTGAGCGCGCCCGACCGCATGTAGACGCCGCGCACATAGATAAAGGAGAGAAAGGCACTTGGACGTCACCTGGCTCGGACACGGCTGCTTCAGGCTGCGAGGCCGCGGCGCGGCCGTCGTGACCGATCCCTACCCGCCCTCGATCGGGCTCAAGCTGGCGCGCCTCGACGCGAACCTCGTCACGGTCAGCCACGAGCACGACAACCACAACTACACCCAGATCGTGAGGGACGCCTACGAGATCCGCGGCCCGGGCGAGTATGAGGTGGCCGGCGTGAGCGTGATCGGAGTGCCGAGCTTCCACGACTCGGAGAAGGGCTCCAGGCACGGGCGCAACACGATTTACCTGATCGAGATCGACGACGTGCGCGTCTGCCACCTGGGCGACCTCGGGAGCACGCTCGACGATGCCGAAGCGGAGGCGATCTCGTCGCCAGACGTCCTCCTGATACCCGTCGGCGGTCGATCAGTGATCAACGCGGCGCAAGCGGCCCAGATGGTGCGGCAGCTCGAGCCTCGCTACGTAGTGCCCATGCACTACGCCATCCCGGGCCTGAAGCTGGAGCTCGACACGCTGGACCGCTTCCTCAAGGAGATGGCCATCACCGCGGCCGAGCCACAGCCCAAGCTCTCCCTGCAAGCCTCCTCAGGCGAGTACGACACAAAAGTGGTGGTCCTGGAGCCGAAAGTGGAACCGAAGTCGTAACTAGAGTCGTACTGGCAGCCGAATCGCCGTGTTCACCCACCCCGACGGCAACTGCGCCGGACTTATTCAGCCGCTGACCGCGACAACAACCGAACACCCCGAGGCAGGAGATTTCCCGCGATGACCGCATCAGCGCCGCCAACAGGCCACCAGCGGGCGGGCAGCATCTGGCCGCTGGTACACGCCGAACGCGCCGCCCTCGCCGAGGATCTCGCCGCCCTCGACGAGGCGCAGTGGGCGCATCCGTCGCTATGCGAGCGGTGGGTGGTCGAGGACGTCGTGGCCCACCTCACCGCGGGGGCGAGCGTCGGCCGGCTCCGCTGGTTTGCCAGCGTGTTGGGTGCACGGTTCGACTTCGACCTGCACAACGATCGGCGTCTAGCCGAGCATCGCGGCGCAACACCCGCCGAGACCCTGGAGCGGTTTCGCCGTATCGTCACGAGCACCACGTCTGCCCCCGGGCCGACCGCCGCCTGGCTGGGTGAGATCGTCGTCCACGCTCAGGACATCCGCCGCCCTCTCGGGCTGGTCCGCATGCCCCAGATCGGGGCGGTCACCGAGGTCGCCCGCTTCTACGCCCGCCGGAACTTCACTGTGGCCGGGCGAACCGCCATCGAGGGTCTCCGGGTCGAGGCGACCGACGGTCCGTTCGCGACCGGCGCGGGCCCCCTCGTCAGCGGCACGACGCTTGCGTTGACGATGGCGATGGCGGGCCGCCGCGCCTACTGCGACGATCTCACGGGCCCGGGCGCCACTATCGTGCGCGCGCGTTGTTCCCCCGGCTGACCAGAAGGCGAGGAACGAAGCCTCGGCGGCGCTCAGGGCCAGCCGCTGTAGGGGACCATCCAACAGATCGCATCGGGTGGCAGTGGCGTCGCGATTGGTCCGCGCTAGAGCCCTAGGCAAGCCGATAACTGAATTCGACGCGGTGCGTGGTACCGGGGACGACAACCCCAGGTTTCCAGCTCATATCTGGTCGTCCTGGAGCCGAAAGTGGAGTCAAAGGTTTAAACAACGGCACCAACCCGGTAACATCTTTAAAACCGCCCTGGAGGTCTGAATGTCGAAGTACGTTTTCGTGACCGGGGGTGTCGTCTCCTCGTTGGGAAAGGGCATCACTGCGGCGTCGATCGGGAACATCCTGAAGGCCCGCCACCTCTCCGTCTCCCTTCAGAAGCTGGACCCCTATCTCAACGTCGACCCCGGCACGATGAGCCCCTACCAGCATGGCGAGGTATTCGTCACCGACGACGGCGCCGAGACCGACCTGGACCTCGGGCACTACGAGCGGTTTGTCGACGAGAACCTGACTGTCGCGTCCAACGTGACCACGGGCAAGATCTACCAGGAGGTCATCGCCCGCGAGCGGCGCGGCGATTACCTCGGAGCCACCGTGCAGGTGATCCCCCACGTCACCAACGTGATCAAGGAGAAGATCCTCCGCGCGTCCCGCGATCCCCAGGCCGACGTCGTGGTGGTGGAGGTGGGGGGGACAGTCGGAGACATCGAGAGCCTCCCGTTCCTGGAAGCGATCCGCCAGCTCAAGAACGACCTCGGACGCCAGAACGTGTTCTACGTGCACTGCTCGCTGGTTCCGGTGGTGCACGGGCACGAGATGAAGACAAAACCAACTCAGCACTCGGTCCAGGCGCTTCGCGCGATCGGAATCCAGCCGGACGCGATCATCTGCCGCTCCGAGGTCGCGATCGACGCCGACCTCAAGGAGAAGATCGCGCTCTTCACCGACGTGCCTCGCGAGGCGGTCGTCTCCGTGCCGGACGTCGACTCCATCTACGAAGTCCCGCTGATGCTCGAAGCCGCCGGCCTCGGCAGGGTCATGGCAAAGCACTTCGAGCTCGACGAAGCGGTCCACGCTCCAGACCTTGGTCCATGGACTCAGCTCGTCGAGCGGATCAAGCACCCGAAGGCGAAGGTGCCCGTGGCGCTGGTCGGCAAGTACGTCTCGCTCCCCGACGCCTACCTCAGCGTCATCGAATCGTTGAAGCATGCGGGCATCCACCACAACCTCGACATCGACATCCGTTGGGTGTCGTCGGAGAAGCTGGACGCCGGCGACACGTCGCCGCTCATGGGAGTCGCGGGCATCGTAGTGCCAGGTGGATTCGGCTATCGCGGAATCGAGGGCAAGGTCCAGGCCTCGCGCTACGCCCGCCACAACCGCATCCCGTATCTGGGCCTCTGCCTCGGCATGCAGTGCGCAGTGATCGACTTCGCGCGGGAGATGCTCGACGCGCCGGACGCCAACTCGACCGAGTTTGCGGCCTTCACCTCGACTCCCGTGATCGACCTCATGCCCGAGCAGAGAAACGTCGACCAGATGGGCGGGTCGATGAGGCTGGGGCTCTATCCGTGCAAGCTGCTCCCCGGTTCGCTGGCCCACAAGGCCTATGGCGAAGAGGTCGTCTACGAGCGGCACCGCCACCGCTTCGAGTTCAACAACGAGTATCGCGAGGTGATGGGCGAGGCCGGGATGGTTTTCAGCGGCGTGTCGCCGAACGGAAGGCTGGTCGAGATCATCGAGCTCGCGAATCACCCGTGGTTCGTGGCCAGCCAGTTCCACCCCGAGTTCCGCTCGCGGCCCAACCGGGCGCACCCGCTGTTCCGGGATTTCGTTCGCGCCGCGTTCCTGCAGAGCGGCATCGACCAGATGGAGCTCCGCCCGGCGGAGCTGCTGGAAGAGACCGAAGGCTCCTAGAAGGGACACCCGTTGGAGCAGCAGAGACGGGGGCTCCCGTCGTTCCAGGCGCGCGCAGAGCTCTCGCTCGAGCTCGTCCACGCGACCGAGGCCGCCGCGCTCGCGTGCGCGCGCTTGCTCGGCAAGGGCGATCCCGACCGGGTCAGCGAGATCGCGGGCGAGACGATGAGGCGCCTCCTCGAGGAATCAGGCCTGGGTGGGCGAATCGTGCTCGGCCCGCGCAGCGATCCCAACCTGGCCTCCGGCGCGTTGCTGGCCGGCGGCGAGCGCAGCTTCGACTTCGGGCTCTTCGCGGTCGAGGGCGCGAGCCAGGTCGCGAGGGGCTCGGCGAACGCGGTCTCGATCATCGCCGCCGTCGAGCCGGGTGGCTTCGCGGATCTTCCCCAGGTCTGGTACGCGGAGAAGATGGTCGCCGGACCCGGGGCGCGCGGCGCCATCGACCTCGACGACTCGATCACCGACAATCTGCGGCGCATCGCGTTCGCCCGCGACTCCCGCGTGCAGGACCTCACGGTCGTCATCCTCGACCGACCACGGCACCAGGAAATCATCGCTGAGGTGAATGCTGCCGGCGCCCGCGTCAGGACGCTCGAGGAGGGTGATGTCGCGGGCGCCGTCATGGCAGCGGTACCCGGCACGGGCATCGATGCGGCGATCGGGATCGACGGGCTCCACGCGACCCTGATCGCGGCCTGCGCGGTGCGCTGCCTCGGCGGCGAGCTCCAGGCCAGGTTGTGGCCGCGCAACGACGAGGAGCGGGCTCTGATCGGCGAGCTGGCGGGGCGCACATACGGCGTCTCCGAGCTGGTGCCGGCGGCTGACGTCGCGGTGGCCATCACCGGCGTGACGGGCGGGCAGCTTCTTCCGGGGGTGCTCTTCGGAAGCGGCTACGCGGAAACGTCTTCGCTTTTGATGTCGAGCCGTCATGCCACCATCCGGCGGTTGACCACCCGCCACCACGTGGTCGGTACCCCTAGCTAGCCGGCTGAGTCTCGGCCGGGATTAGCTGGGAGCGGGGCCGGGTATCAATTAGGAGTAGATGAGCCAGAACGACCCGTTCCTACCTGGCGACGACCGTGAGCTGCCGCCTCCGCCGCCGGCTTATCCGGTGACGTCCGACATCCCGCCGCAGTCGCCGTACCACTACTCGCCCACGCCCAACCAGGGCTCCCGGCGAGGGATCGGCAGCTACCTGGGCGGGCTGCTGGCCGCCGTCTGGGCGTTCGTCAAGTTCGGCGGACTCCTGATCTTCAAGATCCCCGCGGCCGGCACCCTGATCTCGCTCGTGATCAGCTTCGGCGGCTACGCGCTCTTCTACGGGCCCTGGTTCGCGGTGGCACTCCTGACCATGATCTTCGTCCACGAGATGGGACACGTGATCGAGATCCGGCGCCAGGGCATGAAGGCGACCGCGCCGATCTTCATCCCCTTCATGGGCGCAGCGATCTTCCAGCGGTCACATCCGACCGACGCGCTGAAGCAGGCGGAGATCGGAATCGCCGGCCCGATCGCGGGCACCATCGGAGCGACCGCAGCGTTCGCGCTTTATGGCGCCACGCACTCGCAGGTGCTCCTGCTGGCGGCCCTGATCGGCTTCTACATCAACCTCTTCAACCTGATCCCGGTCTGGCAGCTCGACGGATCGTGGATCCTCGCGCCGGTCTCGAAGTGGTTCCAGGTCGCCGGCTACGGAATGATCGTGGTCGCGGCGCTGTTCCTTCATTTCGTCAGCCCGCTGCTGATCATCATCGCGGTGCTCGGCGTTCCGACCCTGATCGCCCGATTCCGAGCCGCGAGCAACCCGTACTACACGTCTGTCCCGCCCGCCGCGCGCTGGGCGATGGGAGGCGCGTGGCTCGCGTTGGTGATCTACCTGGGAGTCGCCAGCCTCCAGGCCAGCAGCTTGCTGTCGACGTTGGCCCGGTAAACTACGTTTGGAGTCAAGACCTTGAAAGCACAGATTCACCCCACCTACTACGAAGACGCGGTCGTCACCTGCGCGTGCGGAAACACGTTCACGACCGGGTCGACGCGCAAGGAGCTCAAGACCGAGATCTGCTCCGTCTGCCACCCGTTCTTCACGGGCACGCAGCGGATCGTGGACACCGGCGGCCAGGTCGAGCGGTTCCGCAAGCGGGCTGCTAAGACCCGGAGCTAGATGGCCCAACCGGAGACGCCTCCGGTGACGGGGCCTCCACCGCCCCTCCCCTCGCAAGGCGAGGACCTCCCCGCAAAGCGGTGGGGCGAGGCGGGATCTCTGAAGCCGTCTAAGCCAGAGCAGCCGTTCTTCTACGGCGGGCAGGCCGTGATCGAAGGCGTGATGATGCGCGGCAAGCATCACTACGCAGTCGCGGTGCGGCTGCCCACCACGAAGGAGATCGTGGTCGACAAGGGCGAGCTGAAAGCCTCGATCTACGTCAACCCGCTCTGGAAGCTGCCGTTCGTGCGCGGCCTCGCGCTGATCGGCGAGCAGCTGCACCTCGGCATGAAGTCGCTCATCTGGTCGGCCAACATGAATGCCGGCGGCAAGGACATCGTCATCGGCAAGAGGGAGATCACGGGGTCGGTCGCCGTCGCCGGCGTTTTCGCTGCCACGATCTTCATCGCCTTGCCGCTGCTCCTGGCCGGCGTCGCGGTGCACCGCAGCGGGAGCTTCCTCTTCGTGCTGGTCGAAGGCTTGATCCGCGTCGCGCTCGTGCTCGGATACCTGGCCGCGATCGCGATGCTGCCCGACGTGCGCCGCGTATTCCAGTACCACGGCGCCGAGCACAAAACGATCAACGCCTTCGAGTCGGGCTGGGCGCTCGACGTGCCCTCTGTGCGTCGGGCCAGCACCCTTCACCCGCGCTGCGGCACCGGATTCCTCATCGTCGTCCTCGTCGTGAGCGTGGTCGTCTTCAGCATCGTCGCCATCTTTCATCCGAACTGGTTCTGGCTCATCGCCAGCCGGGTACTTGCGATCCCGATCATCGCGGGCGCCGGCTTCGAGGCCATCCGGTTCATGGCGCGGCACCGCCGCAACGCCGTGGTGCGCATCCTCCTGCTGCCCGTCCTCGGGACGCAGAAGTTCACCACCCGCGAGCCGTCCGATGACATGCTCGAGGTCGCCATCGCCGCGTTCAACAGCGCGCGCGAGGGCGAGGAGGAAACCGCCGGAGCAGCGGCGTGATCGACCGACTGGACGGAATCGCGCGCCGCTATCGGGAGATCGAGGCCGAGATGGGCAGGCCAGAGGTCGCCTCCGACCACGCGCAGCTGACCAAGCTCGCGCGCGAGCAGCGAGCTCTGCGAGACACGGTGCAGACCTACGACGACTATCGCAAGGCGCGCCAGGAGTTCGAGTCGGCGCGGGAGCTCCAGAAGAACGAGCGCGATGCTGAGATGCAGGAGTACCTGCGGTCGGAGGAGCATCGGGCCTCGGCCCAGGTCGCGGAGCTCGACGAGAAGCTCAAGGTCCTTTTGCTGCCCAAGGATCCGAACGACGACCGCGACGTCGTGGTTGAGATCCAGGGCGCCGAGGGTGGGGAGGAGGCGGCGCTGTTCGCCGGTGACCTCTTTCGCATGTACACCAAGTGGGCCGAGCGCAAGGGTTGGAAGGTCGACGTTGTGGAGGAGTCGCCGACCGAGAAAGGCGGCTTCGACAAGGTCGTCTTCGAGGTCCATGGGCACGGGGCGTACTCGCAGCTGAAGTTCGAGGGCGGTGTCCACCGTGTGCAGCGGGTGCCGAAGACCGAGGCGCAGGGCAGGATCCACACCTCGGCGGCCACGGTCGCCGTGATGCCCGAGGCCGACCCCGTCGAGGTCGAGCTCAAGCCCGAGGACATCGAGATCAAGACCTCGACCTCGCAGGGACCAGGCGGCCAGAGCGTGAACACCACGTATTCGGCGATCCGCATCACCCACAAACCGACCGGGATGATGGTGAGCATCCAGGACGAGAAATCGCAGCTGCAGAACAAGGAGAAGGCGCTACGCGTGCTGCGGGCGCGTCTTTACGAGATCAAGCTCGCGGAGCAGCAGGAGAAGATCGGAGCTCAGCGCCGTGGCATGGTCGGCACCGGCAGCAGGTCCGAGAAGATCCGCACCTACAACTTCAAGGAGAACCGCGTCACGGATCACCGGATCAAGCTCACGCTCCACCGGCTGGACAGCGTTATGAACGGCGACCTCGACGAGCTGGTCGCCGCCCTGGTCAACGCGGAGCGCTCGGCCCTGCTCAACGGCAGCGGCGCTGCGTGACCGTTCTCGAAGTCCTCAAGCTCGCCTCAGACCACTTCAAAAGGCACGGCTCCGACTCAGCGCGCCTCGACGCGGAGGTCTTGCTGGCCCACGTGCTCGGGCTGCGCCGCCTCGACCTCTATTTGAGGTTCGATCGCACGCTCTCCGAGGCTGAGCTGGTCACGTATCGGAGCCTCACGGCGAAAAGAGCCAAAGGCGAACCGGTGGCCTACCTGGTCGGCCACAAGGAGTTCATGGGGCTCGATTTCATCGTCACCCCCGCGGTCCTCGTCCCGAATCCCGACACCGAGGTGCTTGTGCAGCGCGCGGTCGAGATCGCCCGTGACGCGGGCCACCCGATGCGGGTGGCGGACGTGGGGACCGGCAGCGGCTGCATCGCGATCGCCCTCGCGCATTACGCGCCCAACGTGGAGATCGTTGCTTCGGACACATCCGAGGAGGCACTCGAGATCGCCGCGCGCAACGTGGCGGCGCATTCGCTCGGCGAGCGGGTCCAGCTGGTGTGCGGGGACCTGTTGGCTCCGCTGACCGGCTCGTTCGACATCGTCTGCGCGAACCTCCCATATGTGGCGGCCGGCTCGCGCCTGCCGGCAGAAGTGGTCGCCCAACCCGCCCAAGCCCTCTACGCGGAGCGAGATGGTTCGGCGCTCGTGATCCGTCTGCTCGACGAGGCGCCGGCGCAATTGACTGTGGGCGGCCGCGTTCTGGCCGAGCTCGATTCGACGATCCTTTCGTCGGCCGAAGCGGCGGCGCGTCGCTCCTTCGCCGCCCACCGCGTGCACCGCGACCTTGCCGGTCGTGAGCGAGTGATCGAAGCGTGGTCTTGAAACCGACTCGGGCGGGGCTGACCCGCGCGGCGAAGCTGATCCGCAGCGGCGGCGTCATCGCCTTCCCGACCGACACCGTGTACGGGCTGGGAGCCGCGGCCGATGACGAGGTCGCGACGCGGCGCGTGTTCCACATCAAGGGACGTCCGGTCGGTTTGCCGCTCATTCTCATGGTCGCCGCGGAATCGCAGCTCGAGGGTTTCGTCCACGTCGACTCGCGTTCGGAGGCGATGATGCGGCGCTGGTGGCCGGGACCGCTCACCTTGATCCTTCACGCCAAGGGCGGTGGAACGCTAGGCGTGCGTATCCCCAAGCACAAGGTGGCGCTCGACCTGCTGCGCGCCGCCGGACCGCTCATGACTACCAGCGCCAACCTGCATGGCAAGGACCCGGCGATGACGGCGGGCGATGCCGAGCTGCCGGGCGTGATGGCGGTGATCGACGGCGGCGCCGCGCCGGGCGGGGTGGCGTCCACCGTGCTCGATCTCACGGGCCCGGAGCCTCATGTGCTGCGCGAAGGGGCCATCACGACGCCCGAGCTCCTCGGACCTCCGCCACTTCGCTCGGGCTAGGATTCAGGACGTGACGACCCCGTTCACGACCATGACGTTTCGGGCCCTCGATCGCGAGGATCCCGAGGTCGCGGATCTCATCCGCAAGGAATACAGGCGCCAGTCCGAGACGCTCGAGCTGATCGCCTCTGAGAACCTCACGAGCCCCGCCATCCTCGAAGCGCTCGGCACCCTGCTCACCAACAAGTACGCCGAGGGTTATCCCGGCCGCCGCTACTACGGAGGGACCGGCGAGGTCATCGACAAGATCGAAACGCTCGCCGTGGAGCGCGCTAAGCAGCTCTTTGGAGCCGACTACGTGAACGTCCAACCCCACGCCGGGTCGCAGGCCAACGCCGCGGTGTACATGGCGGTCTGCGAGCCGGGAGACCGGGTCATGGGGATGGACCTGTCGGCGGGCGGCCACCTCACCCACGGGAGCCCCGCAAACTTCAGCGGCAAGCTCTACGAGATTCATTCGTACGGAGTGGACCGCGAGACGGAGACGATCGACTACGACGCGATGGCAAAGCTGGCGGAGCAGGTGCGCCCGAAGATGATCATCGGCGGCTTCTCCGCCTACTCGCGAATCGTCGACTGGGCGCGCATGCGCGAGATCGCGGACTCGGTCGGCGCGACCTTCTTCGTCGACATGGCCCACGTCGCGGGGTTGGTCGCCGGCGGGCAGTACCCATCGCCGATTCCCTACGCGGACATCACCACGACCACGACTCAGAAGACCCTTCGAGGCGCGTGGGGAGCCATCATCCTGTGCCGCGCCGAGCGCCAGAAGGCGATCGACTCGGCGGTGTTCCCCGGGATCCAGGGTGGCCCTTTGATGCATGCGATCGCGGCCAAAGCCGTCTGTTTCGGCGAGGCCCTCAAGCCGGAGTTCAAGGTCTACACGAAGCAGGTGGTCGTCAACGCCAAGGCCATGGCGAATCGCCTGATGGAACGCGGGCTGCGCCTGGTCAGCGGC
Organism: Candidatus Dormiibacterota bacterium; assembly: GCA_035260405.1. GTDB lineage: Bacteria > Chloroflexota > Dormibacteria > Dormibacterales > Dormibacteraceae > Palsa-870. Next base: position 8,756 of record DATFVI010000011.1, on the reverse strand, counting down.
GGCACGGACAACCACCTGATGCTCATCGACCTGCGACCGCAGAAGCGGACCGGCAAGCAAGTCCAGGACATCGCCGAGACCGTCGGAATCACGCTCAACCGCAACTCGATCCCCTACGACGAAGCGTCCAAGTTCAACCCGAGCGGTGTGCGCGTGGGCACGCCGCTGGTCACGACGCGCGGAATGCGCGAGGCCGAGATGATCGTGATCGCGGACTGCATCGCCGACCTGGTCGAGCGCATCGACGACCCGGCCACGCTCGACTCGGTCCACGAGCGGGCGCTGGAGCTCTGCCGGAAGTTCCCGATTCCCTATTCGTTTGACTGACCGCCGCATTCCGCACGTTTGGCGCCACCCGTGCGATTACGGACCTCGGTTTCCGCACGTTTGGCGCCACCGGTGCGGTTTCGCTGCGGATGCTCGATGACTGACTTTTTCGGCGGCGGCGCGCTTACCAGCCTGCGCGACCACCTGCTTCCGGGTCTATGGCCGCTCCTGGTGGCATTTGCTGTGTGCGCTTTGCTCGTTCCAGTCGCCATCGTGCTGTCGCGCCGCACCGGGCTTATCGCCCAACCCGGCGGCCGCCATGCGCATCCCAACCCAACACCGGTGCTCGGCGGGCTGGCGATGTACGTCGGGTTCGCGGCGGCGGTGCTCATCTTCCTTCCGCAGTACAGCTACACGCCCGGGCTGTTGATCGTGACGGGACTCGCCGCCGGCCTTTTGATCATTGACGACCGGCGGTCGATGAGCCCATGGGTCAAGTTCGGGGTCCAGGTCTTCCTGTCCCTGCTGGCGGTTGTGGTCTTCGGAGTGCAGATCAAGTTCGTGAGCCTGCCCGGCAACCACATCATCCAGCTGGGCCTGCTGATCACGCCGGTCTCGATGTTCTGGCTGCTCGGGATGCAGAACACGGTCAACTTCCTCGACGGCGTCGACGGGCTTGCCGCCGGAGTGATCTTCATCGTCGCGCTGATTCTCATGCTGGCCGCCGGCGAGCTGAAGGACATCGAGGTCGTGAAGCTAAGTGGCGCGCTTGCCGGCACCTGCGCCGGTTTCCTGCTCTTCAACTTCCATCCTGCCCGCATCTTCATGGGGGATTCCGGAGCCCATTTCCTCGGTATGGCGCTGGGCATGATCTCGATCCTGGGCGTGGCCAAGGTGGCCGTCGCCTTCGCCCTGGCGGTCCCCGTGATCGCCCTTGCCGTGCCGATCGCGGACACCGCGTGGGCGATCCTCCGGCGCCGCAGGCAGAAGGCGTCGGTCGCGACCGCCGACCTGCTCCATCTCCACCACCGCCTGCAGGGGTTCGGCCTGGACCCGCGCCAGACCTGCTACGTCTTCTACGCCGCGAGCGCCTTGCTCGGAGCCCTGGGACTCACGCTCTTCGGCCACGGCCGCGTGCTCGCGGTGGTCGTGGTGGTGACGGCGGTGCTGGTGTCCACGGTCGTCGCCGACCTGCTCCAGCATGCCGGCTGGCGCGTACCGGCGCCGTTCGTGCGCCGCCTCCTTGGCGACTCGGGTTCCCGATAGAATTCGGAGGGGCATGGCGCCCAGCAGCAGTCCAGGCCCCACGGGGGCTGATATGGCCGGAATCGGGATCTATCTCGCCGCCGCTGTCCTGCTGCCGATCATCGGAGGCGTGGCGCTCGACAAGGCGCTGAACACAGCGCCGGTCTTCGTTCTTGTAGGACTGTTCGTGGGTCTTGTTGCGGGTGCGGCCGGCATCTGGTTGAAGGTAAGGGAGCTTTCTAAGTGAAGTCGGGCGGCGTACTCAGAATGACGACGATCGGCTGCGCGCTGCTGGCAGCGGCGACAGTCGCCGTGACCGCTTTGACCGGACACCTGGGGTTTGGCGCCGGCATCGCTGTCGGCCTCCTCATGGGTCCGGTCAACGGCTACGCGATCCAGGAACTCTTGGTGCGCGGGACTCCATTCAGGATCGCGAGCCTCATACGACTGGTCGCGTTGAGCTCGCTCGTCTTGCTCGCGGCGCTGATCTTCGGCACCCAGGCGTGGACCGTTCCGCTTGGCATCGGCCTCGGTCTGCTGGTCATGGTCGCGGCGGGTGTGCGCCAGGGGCTGCGCGCGTGATTGGCACCGATGGCGCCGTCGGGACCCATCCGACCATCGACCTCGGGTGCGGGACCCTGTGCACGTTCAACTACGACAGCCTCATCTCGAGTGCCATCGCGGTCGCCGCCACGCTCGGGGTTGCATTCTGGATTCGGTCCCAGCTCAGAGAAGGCGAGCCGACGAAGGTACAGGCAATCTTCGAATGGGGCTACGACCAGCTGCGATCGCTGATTAAGACAAACGTCTCAGGCGACGCGCTTTTCATCATCCCGCTGGCGATGACGATCTTCCTGTACATCTTGATCGCGAACTGGATCGAAGTCTTCCCGCTCGCGTTCTTTCCGATCCTTCACGGAGCCAACGCCGACTTGAACCAGACGCTGGCGATGGGCCTGATCGTGTTCTTTGTCGTGCAGTGGTACAGCTTTCGAGTGCTCGGGGCATACGGTTTTTTCTATCGCTACACCAAGCCGTTTGAGCTGCCCTTGCCGGCCCGGATCGTTTTCATCCCGTTGAACATTCTTGAAGAGCTGGTCAAGCCCCTCACGCTGGCCCTCCGTCTCTTCGGCAACATCTTCGCGGGCGCGGTGATGATCGGTCTCATCGCGACCTTCGGTACGCTGCAGCTGCCGGTCGTGGGCAGCCTACCTGCGACGATCCTTGGGTCACTCCTGCTCGCCGTTTGGAAAGCGTTCGACGTCATCTTCATCGGTTTCATCCAGGCGTTCATCTTCATGCTGCTGACGGTCATCTACTTTGGCGCGGCCCGCGAGGGCCTCGAACACCAACATCATTAGGAGGAATCCATGACAGATCACGGACTCGTTCTCGCCGGCGCCCTTGTAGCGTTCGGCCTCGCCATAGGGTTGGGCGCGATCGGCGCCGCCTTCGGTGACGGCCTCGCTGGCAACGCCTTCATCAGTGGGGTCGCGCGTCAGCCCGAGGCGCAGGGACGGATGATCCCCTGGCTCTTCACGATCGTCGGCCTGGTCGAGGCGATGTACTTCATCAATCTCGCCTTCGGCTTCGTGTTCCTCTCGAACGTCCCAGCGGCGAAGTAGAAGCAGATGCTTTTCCTGGCTGCCGACGCGGGCGTCATAACGATCAATGGGACAGTGATCGTCGAGCTGATCACCTTTCTGATCATGCTGGCGATCCTCGCGCGATACGTGTACCCGGAGATCGTGAAGCTAGCTGAAGCCCGTCAGCTGGCGATCGCGCAGCAGCTGAAAGAAGCGGAGCAGGCGCGTGTCGAGGCGGAGCAGCGCCTGAAAGATGCCGCCGCCAGGCTGGAGGACGCCCGCAAAACGGCTCAGAGCGTGATCGACGCCGCCACGAAGTCGGGCGAGCAGCTGCGTCAGGAGCTGAAGCAAAAGGCCGAGGAGGAGTCGAAGAGGACCGTCGAGGCCGCACGGAAAGACATTGAGGCCGAGCGTGAGCGCGCCGTGCAGTCCGTACGCAGCGAAGTCGCGAACCTCGTCGTGGCCGCAACCGAGAAGGTCATAGGCGAGACGCTGGATGACGCCAAGCACCGACAGCTTATCGACAAGGCGATCCAAGAGGTGGCCAGTGGCAACGGCAGCAGCTAAGCGATACGCGAAGGCTGTCTTCGAGCTGGCCGAACAGGATCGCCAGGTGGACGATTGGGGCCGCCGTCTTACCTCGATCCGCGAATCCTTCTCGGACCCCGACGTCGCGGCCGTGCTGACCAACCCGACGATCGCCACCGAGCAGCGCATGGTGCTGATCTCGGGCGCTCCGCACGTTTTCGACCCCGAAGCGACGAACCTCGCGAAGCTGCTCATCGAGTCGAACCGAGTCAGGGACATCGGTGCGATTGAGGAAGAGTTTCAGCGGCTCGCCGACGACGCCGCGGGCCGCGTGCGCGCCACGGTCACGACCGCGGTCGAGCTCACCCCGAAAGACCGCGATCGCGTCGCGGACGAGCTGTCGACGCGCCTGGGCAAAGAGATCCGTATGACCCTCGTCGTCGATCCACGGATTCTTGGCGGCTTGAAGCTCCAGTACGGCGATCGCCTCGTCGACGCCAGCGTCTCCACACGATTGCAGCAATTGCGCCGCCGCCTAGCGGCCTCATAGGAGTTACCGAAGAAGTGGGAATCAGCACCAAAGAGATCTCGGAAGTCATCAAGGAAAGGCTCAAGGACTTCGACGCTAGCCTTGTGTCTACAGACGTGGGACGGATCGTCGCGACCAGCGACGGAATCGCGCAGATCTACGGCCTGCAGAACGCGATGGCCGGCGAACTGCTCGAGTTTCCGCACGAGACATACGGCCTCGCGCTGAACCTCGAGGAGGACCAGGTGCGCGCCGTCATCCTCGGCGACTATGGGCATCTCCACGAGGGCGACGAGGTGCGGACCACAGGGCGCCTGCTAGAGGTCCCGGTCGGCGAAGCGCTGATCGGCCGCGTGGTCAACCCGCTCGGCCAGCCGCTGGATGGCAAGGGCCCCGTCAAGACGACCAAGACCCTGCCCATCGAGAAGATCGCCCCCGGAGTCATCACCCGCAAACGCGTGGACAGCCCCGTCCAGACCGGCATCAAGGCGATCGACGCGATGATCCCGATCGGCCGCGGCCAGCGCGAGCTGATCATCGGCGACCGGTTCACCGGAAAGACGACCGTCCTGCTCGACACGATCATCAACCAGAAGGGCAAGGACCTCATCTGTGTCTATGTCGCGATCGGGCAGAACGCCGCATCGATCGCGCGAGCGACCGCCACGCTCGAGGAAAACGGGGCGATGGACTACACGATCATCGTCGCCGCCACCGCCTCTGACGCCGCGTCGCTCAACTTCATCGCGCCATACGCGGGCTGCGCGATGGGTGAGTACTTCATGGAGCAGGGCAAAGAGGTCCTGTGCTGCTACGACGACCTGACCAAGCAGGCGTGGGCGTACCGCGAGCTCTCCCTGAACCTACGGCGCCCGCCCGGCCGCGAGGCCTATCCCGGTGACGTGTTCTACCTCCACTCGAGGCTGCTCGAGCGAGCCGCGAAGATGAGCCCGGCCCACGGTGGCGGGTCGCTCACCGCGCTGCCCGTGATCGAGACGCAGGCGAACGACGTGTCGGCGTTCATCCCCACCAACGTGATCTCCATCACCGACGGACAGATCTACCTGCAGTCGGACCTCTTCAACGCCGGCCAGCGGCCGGCGCTGAACGTGGGCATCAGCGTCTCCCGCGTCGGCGGCGACGCGCAGACCAAGGCGATGCGGCAGGTCGCGGGACAGCTCCGGCTGGACCTGGCGCAGTACCGCGAGCTGGCGGCCTTCGCGCAGTTTGCCTCTGACCTCGACACGGCGACCCGGAACCAGCTCGAGCGCGGTGCGCGCCTGACGGAGCTCCTCAAGCAGGACAAGTACCAGCCGGTTCCGCTGGCCGAGCAGGTGTCCGTGCTCTACGCGGGCACGCAGGGATTCATCGACAAGGTGCCGGTGGCCCGGGTCCGTGAGTGGGAGGCGGGCTTCGTGCGGTTCCTCAGGAGCGAGCGGGCGGACCTGCTCTCGACGATCGAGAGGGAGAAGGCGCTCGACGACAATCTGTTCGAGCGCCTGAAGGCCGCGATCTCGACCTTCAACCACCAGTTCGGGGTCGAGGGCTACCAGGACGTGCCGGACCCAGGCGGCGAGACTGCAGAGCCGGAAGCGGACTCGAAAGAGAAACCCTCTCCGCGCAAGAAACCGAAGTGATCGCCCCCATCCGGCGCTCCGCGCCACCTTCCCCGCCGGCGGGGAAGTGACTTAACCAATGCCGGCCTTCAGGGACATCGTCCGTCGGATCGACTCGATCCGGAACACGCAGAAGATCACCAAGGCGATGCAGGTCGTCGCGGCGACTCGATTGCGCAAAGCGCAGACGGCCGTGCAGGCCACGCGCCCTTATTCGGAGAAGATGCTCGAGGTGCTGCAGACGGTGGGCGAGCGTGCCACGGAGTACAAGCACCCGTTCCTGGTTCGTCGCGAAGGCAAGCGCGCCGTAATGATCCTGGTGACGACGGACAAGGGACTCGCCGGCGCCATCAACGTCAACAACATCCGCGCCGCCACGCGCTACATGAACGAGCACTACACCGAGGGCCAGCGGTACGTCACGATCGGCCGCAAGGGACGCGACTTCCTGCTCCGCTACCGGCGCGACGTCATCGCCGAGGTGAGCGGTGTCTCGGACCGCCCGACGCTCGCCGAGGTGCTGCCCGCGATCAGCGTCGCGCTCGAGGAGTACACGAAGGGCAATACCGACGCGGTCTTGCTCTGCTACTCGAAGTGGATCTCCACGATGAAGCAGGAGCCGACGGTGACTGTGCTGATCCCTGCCGAGATTCCACATCGCGAGGCCGATGGCAAGGGCCCGAGAGCCGACTACATCTACGAGCCCGACCCTGAATCGGTGCTCGACGGCCTGCTTCCACGTTACGTGGAGACGCAGGTCTTCCAGGCGGTGCTCGAGAACAAGGCAAGCGAGTACTCGGCCAAGATGATCGCGATGCAGAACGCGACCAACGCCGCCGGCGACCTGATCGATGCGCTCACGCTCTTCGCCAACAAGGTGCGCCAGGCCGGCATCACGACAGAGCTCATGGAGATCGTTAGCGGCGCCGAGGCCATGCGGGCGTCGGGCTGAGGCAAGAGAAGGAGAACTATCAGGTGGCGAAAACCAAGCACCCGGCAAAGACCGAGAAAAAGAAGACGAAGGACGGCCACGTCAGCCAGGTCATCGGCGCCGTGGTCGACGTCGAGTTTCCGCCGGGCGAGCAGCCGGAGCTGTTCGAGGCGCTCGAGGTCAAGACGCAGGACGGCCGCACGGTGGTCCTCGAGGTCGAAGGCGCGATCGGCGACAACACCGTCCGCACCATCGCGATGGACGCGACCGACGGTTTCCGGCGCGGCGACCCCGCGCACGCCACGGGTGGCCCGATCTCCGTCCCGGTCGGAGTCGAGACCCTGGGCCGTATGTTCAACGTGATCGGCGCTCCGATCGACGACGAGCCGTCTCCTGAAGGGGTCACGCGCTGGCCCATCCACCGGCCCGCGCCCCCGGTTTCGGAGCAGCAGGCAAAGGTGGAGATCCTCGAGACGGGGATCAAGGTCATCGACCTCATCTGCACCTTCGCAAAGGGCTCGAAGATCGGCCTGTTCGGCGGCGCGGGGACGGGCAAGACCGTGATCGTGCAGGAGCTCATCCGCAACATCGCCTACCAGCACAAAGGGCGCTCGGTCTTCGCCGGCGTGGGCGAGCGCACGCGCGAAGGCAACGACATGTACCACGAGATGCAGGACGCGGGTGTGCTCCCGCAGACGGCCCTCGTGTTCGGTCAGATGAACGAGCCGCCCGGCGCCCGCGCGCGGGTGGGGCTCACCGGCTTGACCATGGCGGAGTACTTCCGCGACGCGGAAGGCGCGGACACCCTTCTGTTCATCGACAACATCTTTCGCTACCTGCTCGCGGGCTCGGAAGTGTCGGCGCTGCTCGGGCGTATGCCGTCGGCCGTCGGCTACCAGCCCACGCTGGCCACCGAGATGGGAGAGCTGCAGGAGCGCATCACCTCCACTAGCAAGGGTTCGATCACCTCGGTCCAGGCGGTCTACGTCCCCGCGGACGACTACACCGACCCCGCGATCCAGACCGTGTTCGCCCACCTCGGCGCAACCGTGCGCCTCGAGCGGTCGCTGGTGGAGATCGGCATCTACCCGGCCATCGATCCGCTTGGGTCGTCGAGCCGGTTCGTCGAGGCATCCATCGTGGGCCAGGATCACTACGACACCGCGCAGGGCGTCAAGAAGACCATGCAGCGCTACAAGGACCTGCAGGACATCATCGCCATTCTTGGCATGGAAGAGCTGTCGGACGATGACAAGGAGGCCGTGTCGCGGGCGCGCAAGATCCAGCGGTTCCTCTCGCAACCCTTCAACGTCGCCCAGAGGTTCACCGGGCGCGAGGGCAAGTCGGTACCGATCCGCGAGACGGTGCGCGGATTCAAGGAGATCCTGGAAGGCAAGCACGACGACCTGCCGGAGCAGGCTTTCTACATGGTCGGCACGATCGACGAAGCGCGGGAGCAGGGCGAAGCGATGAAGAAGCAGCAGGCCTCGTAGAGACGTGAAATATCCACTTCGGGTCGTGAGCGTCGAAAGAAGCCTTTTCGAGGGCGACGTCGAGTTCATCATCGCCAACGGCGCGGACGGCGAGCTCGGCGTGCTCGCGCGCCACGCTCCGCTCATGACGATCCTCAAGCCAGGGCCGCTGAGGATTCAAGAGGTGTACGGAGGACCCGAGCAGGTCCTCTTCGTAGGGGGCGGCTTTCTCGAGGTGCTGCCCGACCGCGTGACCGTGCTGGCTGACGTCGCCGAGCACGCCGAGGAGATCTCGGTCGAACGGGCCGAGGAGGCGCGCCGCCGCGCCCAGGAAAAGCTGGCGGGCACGCTCACCACCGCCGAAGAGAGCGAGTTCCAGAACGCCCTGGCAGTGGCTGAGGCGCGCCTCCGGCTCGCGCGAATGCGCCGCGGCTAGTGTCGCGCCCCGAAAGTTCGACGGAAATGCCAGGGGCGGCGCTGCGCGGCGCCCGTGGCACCCTGCGGGCTCATCCGCCTAGGCGGCCGAGCTCGGCGTTGCCGGCTGCGCTACTCGCTTACAGGTCTACCGACATGCGCGCTGCG
>DATFVI010000010.1:0-18533 GCA_035260405.1 Candidatus Dormiibacterota bacterium | reverse complement strand
CGGCATGTACGTCTCCTGGTCCCACTCGAGCACCGCGGCGGCTCGAGTGAGGTCGGTAACCTCGGCAAGGAACGTTCTCAGCTTCTCCAGCGCGTCACTCATACTTCCCATCCCTTAAGTGGAAGGCGCTAGCGCGCCATTAAGCCCACGCGTATTCTCCCGAATGTCGCAGCCGCCCCGCTAGCTCAGTGGATAGAGCATCTGCCTTCTAAGCAGAGGGTCGGGGGTTCGAATCCCTCGCGGGGCACCACCTGTACGGATAAAGTCGCCGAGCTCGGGCGACTGGTTTGGCCGGGCGCGTGGTGCTCCATCACGCGATGAGCCCGGTGTGTGTGCCGTCCGATAGGCGGGCCATCAACTCGAACCGTGATCGGACCCCAAGTTTGCCGTACGCGTGCGCAAGGTGAGTCTCAACAGTCCGATCCGCGATGAACAGCCTGGCGCCGATCTTGCGAGCCGTCATTCCCTTGAGCGCCAGTAACACGACTTCGCGCTCTCGCTCTGTAAGTCCTGGAACTTCGAGATCCTCCTGGATCGCTCGCTGCCTGACTGATTCTCGATGGATCGCCCCCTCGTTCGCCGAACGGCTCGCCCTTGGATCAACGGCAGCCGCTTGCGTCAACTCAACCATGTGTACGCACGAGGTCGTAGCCACGATGAGCGCGTGGTGCCTGTCGACCATCTGAACGTCCATGTCGCAGGGCGTCGCGGGGAGGTGCAGCGTTGCCGCCAACGAGAAATTGAGATTTGGGTCGGATACAAGCAACTCGACACGAGCATCAGCGAGCGCCACCGCGATCTCCGGTACTCCGTCGCCGTCGAAGTCGCCGTGGGTCAACGCAACCGGTTGGCCGTTAAGCACGATCGTCGCTTGACACTCATCGTTGCCGGACCAACTTGAAAAAACCATCAACCGGCGGCTGTCAACTCGCCCCACGACATACTCAAGCCTTCCATCAAGATCGAAATCCGCCGCCGTGACCATATCAGCGGGCAGATCGAACATCGTTGAACCAAAGCCTCGCACCGTTAAGTAAACGCGCTTGACTCCTTGAGTACTAGGTCCAAATTTCAGTACAGATACGGACGCGCCGCGATTCAGTTGGATCTAGATTTGCAAAACGACGATCCGCCGCATTAGTCGCGGGGTCGATGGGCTTTGGGGGAGTTTGAGAGTTGCGAAGGCTCAATTCCTGTCTGCTTGCGCTTGCCATTGGTTTGTCCATAACACCTACCTACGCCGCGACATCGGTGACGCCTCGCCCGGCCGTTCAGGCGCCAGCCCCGACCGGAGAGCTGCCTGATCGCCGCACCAGGAATTCGAAGACCTCGCGGAACAGCAACGGGACCTACACCACCACAATCGCAACCGGACCCGTCAACTACCGCGACCGTCAGGGCCGGTGGCAGCCGATCGACTCCACGCTGGTGTCCGCGGGCAGCTCAGGCTACGCCTGGTCGAACCGTGCGAACGCCTACAGCGTCAGCTTCAAAAAGGCGCTGGCCCAGGACTATCTGAAAATCGATGCAAGGGGCAAGTCATTTGACCTGAGCCTCAATGGCGCCGGCGCCGCCGCTGCCACGGTCAAAGGCTCGCGCATTTCCTACGCACGACCGTTTCCGGGCGTCGACCTCCTCTATGACGTAGGCGCAACGGGTGTCAAGGAGACGTTGGTGCTCGCGAACCCGAGTGTGCCCGACCACTATCGGTTCACCCTGGCCATCCCCGCCGGTACAGCGCTCAAGGCGGTGCGGGCCTCCGATGGATCGTGGCAGTTCTTCCTCCCGCCACAGGACGACCCGGTCTTCACCCTCGCCGTACCTAGCGCCACGGATGGAGCGATCGTTGCGGGCACGGTGGCTGAACCAGAGAGGAACGCTTCCCTCATTGTGACCAAAGCCGGCGGCAATTTCGTCATCGACCTGGCAATCGATCCCGCATGGTTCAAGAACGCCAAGCGCGTATTTCCAGTCGAGCTCGATCCAACCATCTCCATCCAGCCTGATTCTCAAGATGCCTACTTCCACGGCAACGTCCCCACGGATACGGGGTTTCTCGACAACAACGGCATGATGCATATCGGCGATAGCGACGCCCACTACGACTGGAGCGCAGTGCAGTTCAGCTTGAGCTCGATCCCGGCCAACGCCCAGATCTCGAGCGCCAGCCTCGGGCTCTTCTACAACGGCTACTGCATCTCGACCACCAATCCGTGTGGCGGGACTACGCACACGCTCGAGGCTCACCGGATGACGGCGGCCTGGTCGCCAGGGTCTCAGACCCAACAGCTCGCCTACGACTCCACGGTGCTGTCCACGGTCACCATGACCCTGGACAGCAACTACCGGTGGCTGCTTTGGGACGTCACCGGCACAGTCCAGAACTGGTATGGCGGCGTCCAGCCCAACTACGGGCTGCTGGTGAAGCGCAACCAGGACGTGCTCGGGGTAAGCGGACCAGCGCTGCCTTCGGACCAATACACGACCGACTCCACCTTGGGGCCCGCACTTAATGTGACCTATGCCGCGGACCCTGTGATCCTCAACCAGCCGACGACCTTGCACTCCAACGGTGCCGACCTCAGCTGGACACTGTTCGCGGGAGTCAGTGGTCCTTTCCAGAAATATGAAGTTCACCGGTCTCAGACCGCGAACTTCACCCCTTCAAGTACGACCCTCCTCGCCACCATCACCGACTCTGCCGTAACTTCGTTCCGCGACACCACGGCGGCGCCCGGCGCGAGCTTCTACTACAACGTGGTGGCCAACACCTCGGCCTCCAACTACGTGCAGGTCACCCTGCCCGCCGACGGCCAGGCGACCAAGGTCCTCCAGCCTGGTCCGGAGGGCAAAGACACCTACAACTACTTCCTGTCGGGTTCCACCATCTGTTCCACATACGGGACGAGCGATCACATGACCGTGGGCACCGACACAAGCCGGATCTCCCGCGCCTTCCTCAACTTTCCGCTGAACGACATTCCGACCGGCTCGACCATCACCAACGCCACGTTGGCGATGTGGCATTACGAGGCGGCGCCGGCCGCAGACACCTTGCACGCGTACAGGGTCACCCACGACTGGGCCGAGGGATCGAGCAACTCGAGCATCGGCGCCTGCACAGGAGATGGGGTGACCTGGTACGAGGCCAACGGAGGCATCGCCTGGGCCAACCAGGGCGGCGACGTAGCCAGCGGCGCCTCGGACCAGTCCGGGACAGTCAGCGTGGCGGCCGGTGAGGCGCCCAGCTGGAGCAGCTTCAACATCACGCCCATCGTGCAACAGTGGGCGAACGGTACGGCGCCGAATTACGGCGTCATGGTCAAGTTGGACAACGAGGCGTTCGTGGCAGGCAACCTGCTCCGGTACTACGCGGGCGACTACACAGGCTCGGCGTCGGAGCGGCCGAAGTTGACGTTGACGTACTCCGACGGGAGCCACGCAATCGCGCCCACCGTCTCAGTTGCGTCGCCGACCGCTGCAGCGGTGGTTCGGGGGAGTGCGGTCGTCCTCTCGGCGGCTGCTTCCGACGATCGAAGGGTGGACAAGGTCGAGTTCTACGTCGACGGATCGCTGGTCGGCAGCTCGACCGCGGCCCCCTTCAGTTACACCTGGAACTCGGCGCTGGTAGCCAATGGCGGGCATACCGTGACGGCAAAGGCCTACGACGATGCCGGCAACACGACCACCTCGCCTGGAGCCGCGTTCACGGTCGCGAACTATGCCAATCCGACTACCGGCATCACGTCCCCGTCGGGCAACGCCAGCGTCACCGGCACCGTCAACGTGAGCGCCACCGCAAGCGTTGCCGCCGGTCTGACTGTGAGCAAGCTCGAGTTCTATTTCGACAACACCCTGTTCGCGACGGTGACCGCGCCCGCGAGCGGAAGCACCTCGACCGTGTCCTGGAGCACGCTCGATTCGACCCAGCCCGCCTTCGACGGGAGTCGAAGCCTGACCACGAAGGTCTACGACAGCAGCGGCCTGATCGTCACCTCGGCCGCGGTCAATGTGAGCGTTACGAACACCTCGCGCACCGAATATCAAGGCACGATCGCGCCGATCGCCGCGACCAGTGTCCCCCAGGCGGTTGTCTACGATCCCTCCCTGGGATCGAATCAGACCACCTATCCCATCAAGATCAATCTCACCAACACGAGCAGTACGACCTGGTCCAGCACAAACACCTACCTGCGCTACCGGTGGGTGAGTCCTGACTCGCCTCCGGTCTATACCGACGGGGCCAACGTCTCTTTGCCTGGGAATGTCACCAAGAACGGGGGGACGGCGAACAACATCGTGGTTACGGTCACACCGCCGACGCTGCCCGACGGCGTCAACTCGGCCCTCTATACCCTGCGCATCGACCTCTTCGATAGCTCGACTGGGTCGTTGTTTGCGGCCAAGGGCAACCAGCCGTCCGACAACCCTGTGCTGGTGAGCAAGGCCCTGCGCACGGCGCTCGGTCTGGAGAAGTACTACCAGTACGTGTCCCAGGACGTCGGGGGTGGGATGCAGTCGCTGGTCAACGTGGCCAACGGGGACTCGATCCTCCACTACACGCCTTTCAATTCACCCGGTCGCGGCCTGGCCACGCTGGTTGACCTGACCTACAACAGCCTGGAGAACCACTCGGACTCGCCGGCGGGCAACAACTGGTCGCTCTCGATCTCGACCCTGACCCGATTCGGCGATCCCATCGAAATCCACCCCAACGACGCGGACTCGATCGCAGGCCGCTCCAACCGCTGGATCCAGTTCGTCGACGGCGACGGCACACAGCACCGCTTCCAGGGTTTCCAGGACGCCAACGGGGTTGTGTACTGGCTCGAGCCTCCGGGTGTCCACCTCTACCTGCGCCAGTACTCGACGACCGACACGACGCGGTGGTGGGCTTTCACCCGACCCGACCGGGTCACCTTCTTCTACAACCAGGCCGGGTATCCAACTTACGTCACCGACCGCTACGGCAACACGATCACGTTCGTCCTGACCGCGGTCCAACCCGGTGATGACCCCGGCGGCCCGAAGTTCAAGGTCACCTCGGTCACCGATGCCGGCGGTCGCTCGTACACGATCGCCTACTTCGTGAAGGCCGACTCGGTCAAGTCGCGCGTAAGAGGCAAGGTCAAGTCGATCACCGACCACAGTGGTCATGCGCTCAACTTCTCCTATTACGACGACGGCAACCTACTGCGTCTGACCGAGCGCGGCGGCACCAACGCGGACGGCACCTCCCTGGCCGACCGCAGCTGGGTCTTCACCTACACCACATCGAGCGGCGGAGCGTCAGGTTGCAACACGGCGATCTGCGACGCGCCCGCGATTTCAAGCGCCATCGCGCGGATCAATCCCGACCCCAAGACCTCTCCAGAGTCGACGCGGATCTACAGCGTGCGCGACCCCAACGGCGTGGTCGACACCACACGCCCTGAGACGCGTTTCGACTACTACGGTCCGACCAGTAGCAACCTCGACCGGTGGAAGGTGGGCACGATCATCAACCGCGCGGGCATCGGTACCTCTTTCGCCTGGGACAACACCAACCAGGTCGCCACGGTGACTCCGCCGGCTCCCGGCGGGCAGTCCCGCGTGGCCACATACGCCTACGACGCGGACGGGAAGGTGACCACGATCACCAACCCGCTGCAGCAGACCACCGTCCTCCAGTGGAACGGCGATTTCGCCGTGACCCAGGTCCAGGAAACGGGTGGCTCGAGCTACGTCACCAGGTACACGGACAACGAGAACGGCTACCTGACGGACAAGACCGACCCGTTGAGCAACGACACCCACCTGGGTTACAGCAACTTTGCGATCGACAGCAACGACGTGGCCGCCCACTGGTGTACCAGCGCGATCGCGGCGACGACGCCCTGCTTCGCCCGTGCCATCGGCCATGCGAGCGTGATGACCTCCAAGACCGATCCGCTGGGCATGCCGTCGGCGACCACATACACCTGGCAATTCATCTATGACGGCACGAAGAGCTTCCTCAACCAGGTCAAGGACCCGCTCGGAGACACGACGTCTTACACGTACAACACAGATGGCACGATCGCGACCGTCACGGACGCGCGCAACGATCCCGCCACCAGGTACGGCTACGACGCGAACGGTCTCGTGACCCAGGTCATCGACGCCCTGGGCAACACCACCAAGAGCTCGTTCGACAACGACGGACACATCCTCTGGATTCAGGATGCCAACCACGCCAACTCCAGCGGTCCGAACGACAACCAGTATCGATCCAAGTTCTTCTACGACAGCTTCCACCGGCTGGGCCGCACGACCCAGCCGAAATTCCCCGCCTTCAATCCGCCTGGGGCCACGGTCATCAGCGGGACCCTGATCACCACCGACACGGGTTACGACGCGAACAGCAACGTCACCTCTCAGACCACCTCTTACTACACCGCAGCCGATCGCTTCGTGACCGCCACCAGCTACGACGTGATGGATCGGAAGTCGATGATGACGTCACCCGATACGTCGGCCGATCCCGCGGGCGAGCGGACCAGCTACCAGTACGACATCGCCGGGCGGCTGACGCAGATAACTCTCCCGATCGGCGTTCAGAGTCCTGACGCCAACAACACTCACAACGTCTTCTACGCCTACGACCAGCTCGACCGGACAGTCAGCCAGACGCAGAACCGCGTTCAGAACGGAAGCCTGCAGACGCTGGTCACCGTCGCCTGCTACAACGCGGCCGGAGACATGACCTCGGTTACGCAGCCGCTGGCCGGGCTCACGGCCGCCACCATCAACTGCGCATCGAGCACCCTCGCTTACACGACCTACTACCAGCACGACCTCGACCATCGTGTGACCGTCACAACTGATCCCGAGGGACGCTCGCAGTCGGTCACCTATGACCAGGATGGCAACGCGGTCACTGTCAGGGACGCCAACACCAACCCGACGAACTACAAATTCGACCAGCTCAACCGGCAGGTGGAAGTCGATGAGCCATTCATCGCCACCACCCCGGGGAGCCCCACACGCTACATCAGCACGATGACCGTTTACGACTCGGTGGGCAACAAGAGCGCGCTGATCACGCCGCGAGCCTTCGATGCGGCCGGAGGGCACGCACCATTCACCAATTTCGTCACCTCGTACCAGTACGACCAGGACAACCGGCTGGTGCGCACCGATCTGCCGGTCGACACCACGAGTACGAACTCAAACTTCAACACGCACTACTACATCCACCAGCAGTACGACGCCAACGGCAATGTCGTCTGGACGTCGCTGCCCGACGCCAACACGGATCCGAATCTCGTTCCCGCCAGCAACAAGACCACGGTTCAGTACTACGACACGGGAAGCGTCTACTCCACCCAGGACGGCAGCGGGACTAAGACCTACTTCGATTACACGGCGGCCGGCCAGCAGGACCTGAAGGTTCCCTCCGATGCCTTCGGCAATCTGGACCCGGCCCACCGTATGCAGTGGCTTTACCTGCCCGACGGCCAGCTGCAGGAGCGCCAGGACCGCGGCAACCAGGTCATCACATATGCGTATGACGCCGACAATGTTCTGAAGTCCGCGAAGGACGCCGGCGGCGCCACCGACGGAACCGAGGTCGACGTCACCGCCACGCCCGACGACCTTGGTCACCTTGCCGCAGTGCAGTCGCAAAGTGCTGCGGCTACTACGCAGACCACATATACATATGACCTGAACGGCAACGTCACCGACAGCGTGCAGGATACGCAGACGGCTCCGGTCGCCAAGGCCGGCCGCAACTTCCACTACGACTATGACAAGGCCAACTGGTTGAAGGATCAGTGCGTCCTCGCGACTCCGCCCACGCCCGCGAGCTGCGCCAACCCGACCAGCGCCTCGGACCAGCGAATCGTCACACAGTTCACGCCCACCGGCTTGACCAGCTCTCGCGAGCAGGACCAGGGCGGGGGCTCGAGCTGGACGCCAAAGCAGACCACGACCTGGCAGTACTTCGCCAACGGCAAGCTGAACGTGCTCAACACCTACAACGGCACAACGGCCTCGACGAACGTGGAGTCCCACACAGTGGCCTACACCTCTGATCCGAGCAACCCCGCCTCGGCCTACCTGGACGGCAACCGGACGCAGGACAGCTTCTTCGCTTTGGGTACGGGTACAACGGCATGCCGGGTCTCGACCTCGCCCTGTAACGACAGCTACACCTACGATCCACGCGACCGCCTGGTTCAGGAGACCAAAGGAGACGGGACCAACACCAGCTACTTCAATCCCGCGGGCTCCGGCACCCTCGGCCTCGATCCCTCCGGGAACATCGTCCAGGAGCAGATCGTCAGCGGTGGCGTGACCACCAGCAAGAACTACACGTACAGCGGCAACCTGCTCCAGAAGGTGAACACCAACGGGGTCGATTCGCTCTACTGGTACAACAACGACGGCGATCTCTGGTGTGTCACGACGAGCGCCGGCTCCAAGGCCAATTGCCCCATCTCGGCGCAGACCACACCAGCCTCAAGCGTGCAGCAGGCTTACGCATACGACTACCTGTTCCGCCTTCAAAACTATCGCGCCTTCAACAACGGGTCGCTGACCGATTGCGCTAATTACAAGTACGACCCCTTTGACCGTCTGGTCTCGGAGGGGGAGACCCACGGGACCGGGATCAGCTGCACTGACAGCAAGACGACGCAGTTCACCTACGCGGGTCTGAGCAACCAGACGACCGAAGAGCAGCAGAGCTCAGGCGGCGTCCTGCAGACGACGAAGGATTACAGCTACGACATCTATGGACACCGGACGGCGGAAGCTGTGACGCCGGCCGGGCAGGCCAGCACCACGTACACGTACGCGTACAACGTGCACGACAGCGTCTCGCTGCTGCTCGATCCCACCGGGAACGCCAAGACATCCTATGCATACCGACCCTACGGCGATCCGGATCCGACCCTGACAGGTGGCGAGACGGACAAGAACAATCCCTTCAATCCGTACCGGTACGCTGCCAAGCGCTTCGACAGCGGCAGCCAGACGATCGACATGGGCGCCCGACGCTTCGCCACCGACACGAACAAGTTCCTGCAGCCCGACCAGTTCAACAACGCCCTTTCCAACCTGGCGCTGGGCAGCGATCCAATCACCCAGAACCGTTACAGCCTCGCCGGCGGCAATCCCCTCAGTTCGATCGAGTGGGACGGGCACTATCCGATTCCCGATGGAGGAGGCTACAACGACCCTTCACCGAATCCAGGGACGGCCGTCACCAGCCAGCAGCTTGGGAGTGTCCAGAGATCGTCTGAGTCACAGCCGACGGCCTGGAACCCATTCACGTGGAATTGGAATGCGGCGGGGAGGGCTTTTCAGCAAGGGACATCGCATTACGAAGGCGCTTCGGCTGAGCAGGTCGCACAGGGTGTCGCGGGAGACCTTGATCTGTATGACTTCGGTGCGCTCGGTGCTCTGGATAAATCAATGGGCGGCCACCTGTCGGAGTCGAAGTTCTACAAGGAAGGCCAGGCGATTGGGACTCCGTTCGCCGTTGCAAACATCTTCCTTGGAGGTTATGGTCTCGCCCGAGGTGGTTATGCGCTTTACCGCGCGTGGTCGGCCGCACGGGCAGCCCCAGAAGCGACCGAGGCTATTCGTACGATCGCCGGCGGCGCGCCCGAAATCGTTAAGGGCGGTCAGTTCGAGCGGGTATTCGGAACGAGCCAAGGACCGGTGGGGCTGCTCGGCGATGCGCAGGTCGTAGATCGGACGTTCACCCTCCGGAACATCGCGGTCTATCCGTACGGTGCAGGCTCACTAGACATCGGAATCGGTAGCGTGCGCGCCGGGCTACGTGCCCTCCAGGAAGAGCTTGCAGGCATGGGATACGAGCAACTGGAGATCTCCGGCACTCGACTGACTGGCGCGAATCCCGGCCGCGAGGTGTTCATGCGGTTCGACTTGACCCGCTTCTGGGGAGGCGGCTGATGCGGGATCTTGAGCCCTTTATGCGGGAGAGCCGGGAGCTACTAGGCCGTGGGGCCTCCGTAGAGGAAGTCCTTGCGCGGCTACGCTATAACGGCTGCGAGGTCATCGACTCAATAAAAGTCCTAACAGAGGTCGCGGGCATGGACCTCGACACGGCCAAACGGACGGTTCATTTCAGCGAGACCTGGAGCGATCGTCTCGGCGCTCATGAGGCCTTCCACGAACGTGCTGAGGAAGCCGCGCGTCAAGAAGCCACCGAAGAGGATGTGGACCAGGGCAAGCCGTAGCATCGGCTCAGCGATCGGGCTACTGGTCGTCGCGATCGCGATCGTTTCGTGCGTGTCGGTGGCCTCGGTTGTCGCACGGAGGTTCAACCAACCGCCGCTGTTGCAGGCTTGACAGCCACTGTCCGACGCGCCCAGAACCTACAGCTGCAACCAGTTGCAGAAGGTGACCACCAACGGGGCTGATCCGGCACCAGACGAAAGTCGCGTTTGCGGTTACCGCGCTTCTCGGCGCGTCGCTGCTGCTCTTGGCAGCATTCACCGTCTTCAGCGATCACCACGCCGAAATGCCATCCTCTTTGCGATAGTGGCGGCTGTGTTCGTTCTCGACAGGCCGCTGTCACAGCTACGCCGAAAGGTTCGCTGATCGCGGCTACGTCAATTACAAAGGACTTGCCGGAGAAGTACACGACAGAAGAACTGCTTGCGCACAACCGGGCTCAAGTCGAACAATGGATTTCAGAGGGCCGGAGGATCATTGACATCGGCCCTGAAGAGGGCAGGTCTCTCTGCCCGATGGCCTCCAGCCCAAACTATGCGATGGAGCAAAACATCGTCCGAGACTATCCGAACCTACTTGTTGCACCTGAGGCAGGAGTAGCCGCAGGGGTAGTCAGGCTCGTGACTTCATTTGCATGATGAACGGCCCAGGGCGATCGAAACCCAGTGATGAGGAGGACGCGATTAGTCTTTGGCTACGAGATAGCCTGTCGCAGGCTCAATCCGCACTCGCCTCAGCTGGAAGCATGGGTTGGAGCGAGAGCCAGATTTTAGAGCTAAAGCAAGAGGTCGACTTCTTCGCCGCGCTCGTGGAGGGATCGCCCAATCCACCGCGCCCACCTGACCATGTACTTGAGCACGTGCGGAGTATGTTGAAGATCTCGGAGGAGAGGGCACAGGAGGCCCGGGTAATGACGGGGCTTGATCCCCGGCAGATGGCTGTGCGAGACGCGTTCTTGGATGGTTTGCAACGTGTCCGAAGGACAATTGACCAACTTGACGATGGACTTCCGTAATTCCGAACCAAAATTGAGGCAGATCGATCTGATATCTGAACTTAGAGAACCAGCACCGCTGGTTGAGCAATAGCCCCTGATTTGAGACCACGGGGCCTTGCTTAGCCTGTTGCGGCGACGCAGTCATCCCAGCCCCCTTAAGATGCGCTCGCCGCGCCTAAATCGACATTTGGGTCGGGTGCCGAGGGCGGCGACTGGGGGTTATTTTGGTTACCAGTTCGCGAGCGGGAACGGGCCTTGATCGCGGCGCTTCGGGCGATACTCCGAATTCCCGCGCCCCGATTGAGCCCGGAACGTGCGGTGGAGTTGGCCAAGGCCGAGGTCGAGCGCCAGGGTAGGCCATGGCGCGAACCCGTCAGGGTCGCTCATCGCTTACGGGACTACGTCATCTGGACAAATGCTGATCAGATTGGCGGCAACCTGAATGTTGTCGTCGACATTCACACCGGCGAGGTGAAGGCTGTGCGGGGACCCACTCCTAGGTAACGCATGGCACTTGTGGGGTCCATAAACTCCATCGAGTTCGAAGGTGAACGGTCAAAGAGCCGCTGAGCATCGCAAACGAAGGACCGGTTACCGTTATCAGAAACGGCGAAATCTGGTCCGGCTACCCCACAAACTTGATGCCATATTGGTGACGAAATACCTGCCCAGCTACTACGAGCACCTTGAGAGGCAACTCCGAGAGGTTTTTGACCAACTCACTGAGCAACTCAGCGAAAAGGAACGCCGCTGGATTTCTGAATGGATCGATGTCGGCGAGTACGGGCTCGCAGTCAACGCGCTCCTGGAGCACTTGCGCGAGAAGCGCAGTATCACGCCTCCTGCGGTAATTCAGAGAGTCCGCGACATCGCAACAGCGATTGGGCTGGCGGATGAAGTCGAAAAAGAGCTTCCAGGTGACTAGCTGGGGGCCGCGTCGCCCCCGAGCAGCTAGGCGACGAGCATTCAATCGTCAATATCGGATTCACCGTGGCTAACAGAAGGGTATCCCTGGCTCAATCACCGGTTATGGTTCCGCCACAGGCGGACATTCGGCGCCTATCCCACCCTAAGGCAGCCACGCTTGCTTCGCCTCTGTTGAAGGGAGCTCATCTGTGACCTATGAATTACTTTCCGGCGAGGTGGTAGCGCGAGAAGGTAACGGACGCGTTCGCTGGCGGGGCAGGCCAGATGGCTATCCCGCAAAGGCCGTTGTTCCGTTGCCCGATTCAGATGATGCGGTGGTCTTACTCGATTACGTAGCCGGGCCGAAGAACTTTGCAAATCTCGTTCGCCTGACCCCCGATGGCCGGGTCGCCTGGCGAGCGTCTCCTCCAGAACGATCTACTAGCGACGCGTATGTCGAGTGTCGATGGCAAGGCGATGCATTGGTGGCGAACTCTTGGTCGGGACACTTGGTCCAGATAGATCTCTCTACTGGGAAACCAAGTTCCACCGAGTTCGTAAAATAGACCGTTCTGAACGAGGTGCAGCTATTCGGTTGTCGCCGAGACTCATCAGGCGAGGAGGGTCGTCAGGACTGATCCCCGAGCTCACCGATCGCACTGCAGACGAACCACGGTGACGCTTCTGCGGCACCTAGGCATTTCGATACGCGCCTAGTCTGCTGGCGGTGTCTTGCGACCGACCAAGGGTTACACCAACGACATCTACGGACACTCGACGGCAGAGTCCGTGACGCCAGCCGGCAGGCCAACACAACCTATATGGACGCGTACAACGTGCACGACAGCGTTTCGCTGGTGGTCGATCCAACCGTCATCAATTCGCCTGAAACCGGATTGGTCTTGGCTGACCGCTGGAGCTCTTAGGATGCGCGAAGGAGATTCACTCCCGGCGGTCGTGCACTTCATTTGGGGGGTAGGCTTGCGCGTTCAGAACGTGGCTCCGATTGAACCTTTCGAGGTCGACGGCGACGCCTACGTGCCCGTAAGAGTCAAATGGCAAACCAAATATGCCGTGCGGCCAATCTATCTTCGGCTTAAGGGCGACAACGGAGGTTCAATCGAATTTCGAATCGATCCCGCGAACGGTCGGTTGATCGGTCTCGTTGTTCTAGAGTTGCCTCCGCGTCGCCTCGCACTCGGCCTGCCAGCTGCGTCCGCGGGGGAATCTTGACTTCCGGTATTCGATTTGTCGCCCTGGCATCCGAATCCCGATATGAACCCGACGATTGATGTCGTGAGGCAAGTGGAGCCGCTTTGGCTAGAACACGGCGATCCTAGTGTCCTCGTGCGAATAGACGATGACGCAATCAGCCGCTGGATTGACGCAGGTCCGATCCGCTTTGGCGTCGGATCTGATCAGGAGCTCGCAGCATTTCACATTCCGGGAAAGATGGGAGAAGACTTGAGGATGGCGGTCGGCCTGTAACCAAGGGGCTGCAATTTCACGGCATGTTTTGGAAGGCGGGTTGATGGCGTTTGATCTGAGCGTCGAAACCCAAGCCGGTAGAGCGTGGGACCACAACTCACTACCCCCATCGCCGGAATCAGTGAGTGTCGCGCTGGGCAAGCTCGCCGAGGGCGTGATTGGAACGATTAGGCTCGGCAATGGCGCCGAGGAGCTGTGGGCGAGCGGGGGTCGGCAGCGCTTCAACGTTTCGGCGGTGACGGGGCCGGACCACTTTTTCGACCTGATAGGTGATCGCGACGCCAAGGGATCTCGTGAGTTGGTTGTCGGAGGTCGGCTGGCGCCAAACGCGCGGAATTCGGACGGACGATGATTAAGGCATGGGCTTGGTGTTCTGCCAGATCTCGATCTCGCTCGATGGGTTTGTCGCCGGGCCCAATCAGAGTCTCGACAATCCGCTGGGTGAGGGAGGCCTTCGCCTTCACGAGTGGGTGTTCCCGACCGCCGCCTGGCGGCGCATGGAGGGACAGGAGGGGGGCGAAGACGGTCCCGACTCAGACGTCGTCGCCGAGGTCTCCGAGGGCGTCGGCGCTTACATCATGGGTCGCAAGATGTTTGGTGGCGGGCCTGGAGGGTGGGACGAAGAATGGAAGGGGTGGTGGGGACCCGATCCGCCATACCACGTGCCGGTCTTCGTGCTGACCCACCATCCGCGCGAACCCCTGACCATGGAGGGCGGTACGACCTTCAATTTCGTCACGGACGGTATCGAGTCTGCGCTGGAGCAGGCCCAGGAGGCCGCGGGCGATCGGAAAGTCTCGATAGCGGGTGGCGCGAGCGCGGTGCGGCAGTACATTGCCGCAGGTTGGTTGGACGAGCTCTACCTCCACATCGCGCCTGTGGTGCTCGGTGCGGGTGAGCGGCTGCTCGAAGATGTGGGCGACCCGGTGCTGGAGCCCGTCCACGTCGTCGCCTCGCCGGCGGTCACGCACATCAAGTACCGGATCAGCCGCAATACGCTGGATCAGAAATGAGTGATACACCGCGAAAGGCGCCCGTGATCCCGGCCGACATGAAGGCCTTCAACGCCAGGCTGATCGCCGGCTTCCATGCCAACCATGGCCAGTTCACCGGTGACATGGCGGGACGGGGGCTGCTGATCCTCACCACGACCGGCGCGCGCTCGGGTGAACCTCGTTCGGTAGTGCTCGGTTTTGGACGGCACGGTGACCGGCTGGTCGTCATCGCGTCGGACAACGGCGCGCCCAAGGCTCCGGCCTGGTACCACAACCTTCTCGCCAACCCGAACGCCACGATCGAGCTCGCCGGGCCCGACCGGTTTGAGGTTCGCGCCGGCACGGCCGGATCCGAGGAGCGCGACGAGCTTGCGAAGGCGCTGCCCTACCTCGAGCAGCAGCAGAGCCTGACGGCGCGCGAGATTCCGATCGTCGTCTTCGAGCGCGTCTAGCGTTCTTTCTCGACCCTCTCCCCGACCCTCCCCCGCTAGCGCGGGGGAGGGGGATTCGAGAGCACCCGCCTTACCTCGCGCGCGACTTCTATATCCTCGTGCGCTTTGACGACCAGCGTCGCCACCGCGGCTGCGGGCGCGCTGATGTCGGCGTCGCCGGACACGTGCGCGTTCAGCTCGCGGTCGATTTCCACGCCCAGGAAGCGAAGGCCGGACACCGCGGCGGCGCGGACCGGCGAGGCGTTCTCTCCCACGCCGCCCGTGAACACCAGCACGTCCATCCCTCCCATCGCCGCGGCCATCGAGGCGATGCAGGCGCGAAGGCGGTGGACGTAGACGTCGAAAGCCAGGCGCGCGTCCTCGTCGCCCGCCGACAGCTTTTCGAGGACCTGCCTCATGTCACCCGTGCCGGCCAGGGCCTGCAGGCCCGAATGCCTGTCCAGCGCGTCCATCATCTGGGCCTCCGAGAGCCCGGCGTGCCTCTGCAGCCACAGGACCAGGCCCGGGTCGATGCTGCCGGAGCGGGTGGCCATGACCAGGCCTTCCAGGGGCGTGAAGCCCATCGTCGTGTCCATGGAACGACCGCCCCAGATCGCCGCGACCGACGCGCCCGATCCCAAATGGCAGGTGACGACCTTCAGGCCCGTGCCCGGGCTGTCCAGCAGCTGCGCGGCGCGCCGCGCAGCCCACGCGTGAGAGAAGCCGTGAAACCCGTAGCGGCGCACGCCGAATCGCTGCCGCCACTCCAGCGGGATCGCGTATGTGGACGCCGCGGCCGGCATGCGCGAATGGAAGGCCGTGTCGAAACAGGCGACCGCCGGGACGCGCGGCATCAGCTCGCGGACCTCCGCCATGGCGGTGAGTGAGGCGGGGATGTGTAGCGGCGCAAGGTCGGTGATGGTCACCAGGTAGCGGATGACCTCCGCGTCGATGCGCACCGACTCCGGGTAGCGCGCGCCACCGTGCACGACTCGATGTCCCACGGCCTCGACGCCGCCCATCGCATGGATCGCCGCGTCGAGCTTGGCTCCCTCGACCTGTCCGCCGGTGGCCTCGAACTCGTGCTCGCCGCTCACCTCGTCTTCCGGGCCGACCACGCTCACCTTGAGCGAGCTCGACCCAGCGTTGACTACGAGGACCCGCATCCTAGTAAGGCCACTTCCAGTCAGAGATGTCGGGCGGGTCTTCGCCGTGGTCGCGCGTGTACTGGCGGTGCTTCAGGCGCTCGTCGACCATGTGCTGGCGGATGTGCGCCGCCTTCGTGCCGAGGCTGGGCACGCGATCGATCACGTCCGTCACGAGGTGGAAGCGGTCCAGGTCGTTGAGCATGACCATGTCGAACGGCGTGGTCGTGGTGCCCTCTTCCTTGTATCCGCGGACATGGATGTTGTTGTGGTTCGCGCGCCGGTACGTGAGCCGGTGCACCAGCCACGGGTAGCCGTGGTATGCGAAGACGACCGGCTTGTCGCTCGTGAAGATGTCGTCGAACTCCGCGTCCGGCAACCCGTGCGGGTGCTCGCTCGGAGGCTGAAGCCGCATCAGGTCGACGACGTTGACGACGCGGACCTTCAGCTCCGGCAGGTGCTGCCGGAGGAGGTCGGCGGCGGCGAGGACCTCGAGGGTCGGGACGTCGCCCGCGCACGCCAGCACCACGTCCGGTTCGCTGCCGGCGTCGGTGCTCGCCCAGTCCCAGATGCCGAGCCCTCGCGTGCAGTGCGCGATCGCGTCGTCCATCGCAAGGTAGTTGAGCGCCGGCTGCTTGCCCGCGACCATCACGTTCACGTAGTTGCGGCTGCGCAGGCAGTGGTCCGCGATGGAAAGCAGCGTGTTGGCGTCCGGTGCGAGGTAGACCCGTATGACCTCAGCCTTCTTGTTCATGACGTGGTCGATGAAGCCCGGGTCCTGGTGGGAGAACCCGTTGTGGTCCTGCCGCCAGACGTGCGACGAAAGGAGATAGTTGAGCGACGCGATGGGCCGCCGCCAGTGGATTCGTCGCGTCACCTTCAACCACTTGGCGTGCTGGTTGAACATCGAGTCGACGATGTGGATGAACGCCTCGTAGCAGTTGAAGAGGCCGTGGCGACCCGTCAGCAGGTATCCCTCCAACCACCCTTCACACAGGTGCTCGCTGAGCACCTCCATGACGCGCCCGTCCGCGGCGAGATGGTCGTCGCCCGGCATGAGCTCCGCGTCCCACGCGCGGTTGGTCGCCTCGAACACGGTTTGCAGCCGGTTCGAGGAGGTTTCGTCGGGACCCATGATCCTGAAGTTGTCGGGGTTGTCGCGGATGACGTCCCGTAAGTACGCGCCCAGCACCTTTGTCGCCTCGCCGGTCGTGGTGGCCGGCCTGTCCACCTGCACCGCGTATGACCTGAAGTCGGGCAGGCGCAGGGGCTTCAGCAGCTCTCCGCCGTTGGCGTGTGGGTTCGCGCTCATGCGGCGCGCACCGGTCGGTGGAAGAGCCGCGAGCTCCGGCACCAACCGGCCCGACGCGTCGAATAGCTCCTCCGCGTGGTAGCTGCGCATCCAGTCCTCGAGGATCTTCACGTGGTCGGGTTTCGTCCTGAAATCGGTGACCGGCACCTGATGGGCCCGGAACGTGCCCTCGACCTGCAGGCCGTCCACCGTCTTGGGCCCGGTCCAACCCTTGAGCGTGCGGAGCACGATCATCGGCCAGCGCGGACGCACTGTCGCGCCACGCGAGCGCGCGGCGTCCTGGATGCCGGCCACCTGGTCGAGCGCCTCGTCGAGCGCCGCAGCCAGCTGCTGGTGCACCGCATCCGGGTCGTCCCCGCTGACGAAGATCGGCTGATGGCCGTAGCCCTCGAGGAGCTCGCGGAGCTCCTGCTCGGGGATCCTGGCGAGCACGGTCGGGTTGGCGATCTTGTAGCCGTTCAAATGAAGAATCGGAAGCACCGCGCCGTCGCGCCGCGGATTCAGGAACTTGTTGGAGTGCCAGCTCGCGGCGAGCGGTCCGGTTTCGGCCTCGCCGTCGCCGACGATGCAGAACACGGTCAGGTCGGGGTTGTCGAAGGCTGCGCCGTAGGCGTGCACGAGCGCGTAGCCGAGCTCGCCTCCTTCGTGTATCGAGCCGGGCGTCTCGGGCGCGACGTGGCTCGGGATGCCGCCGGGAAACGAAAACTGCCGGAACAGCCTCTGCATGCCGTCGGCGTCTCTCGTGATGTCGGGATAGACCTCGCTGTACGTGCCTTCGAGGTACGCGTTGGCGACCGCGGCCGGGCCGCCGTGACCGGGTCCCATGATGTAGATGGCGTCGAGGTCGCGGTCCTTGATCACCCGGTTGGCGTGCGCGTAGATGAGGTTCAGGCCTGGCGTCGTGCCCCAGTGCCCGAGCAGGCGTGGCTTGATGTCGTCCAGGCTCAACGGCCGGGTCAGCAGCGGATTGTTCAACAGGTAGATCTGGCCGACCGAGATGTAGTTGGCCGCGCGCCAGTAGGCATTGAT
>DATFVI010000009.1:0-2760 GCA_035260405.1 Candidatus Dormiibacterota bacterium | reverse complement strand
AAGCGTGACGGTTCCCAGCGACCTCCTTTCGAGCATCGGAATCAGCATCGCCGTCGCGGCGGTGCTCGCGGTAATCGGCTGGAGGCTGCGCCAGCCGCTGATCCTCGCTTACCTGGTGACCGGTGTCGTCATCGGTCCAGTTGGGTTCAACTGGGTGCAGAACAAGGAGAGCATCCAGACCGTCGCGGAGATCGGCCTGATCCTTCTTCTCTTCATCATCGGCCTCGAGATCGATCTCAAGAAACTGGCCTCCGCCGGCCTGCCCGTTCTGCTCACCGGTGGTCTTCAGGTCCCAATCTGCATCGCCCTCGGCCTTGGCTTCTTCTACCTGCTCGGCGTCCGCAACTCCGGCGGCAACTACGCGCTGCTTTACCTCGCGGCTTGCATGAGCCTGTCGAGCACCTTGGTGGTGGTCAAGCTGCTCAACGACAAGTTCGAGCTCGACACCCTGCCCGGCCGTATCACGCTCGGGGTGCTCGTCATCCAGGACATCTGGGCGGTGGGCATGCTCGCCGTCCAGCCCAACCTCACCAATCCAAACCTGCTCCCGCTCGCGTTCTCGCTGTGGAAGGGCGCCCTGCTGGTCACCGGTGGCTTTTTCATGGCCAAGTGGGTCCTTCCTTTTCTATTTCGCTCAGTCGCCAAAGCGCCCGAGCTCGTGCTGGTCAGCGCGCTCGCGTGGTGCTTCTTCCTGGCGAGCGCTGCAAGCGTGATCGGGCTCTCGCGCGAGATGGGAGCGCTCATCGCAGGCGTGAGCCTTTCGACCTTCCCCTACAACCTGGACGTGATGGCGAAGGCCATCAGCATCCGCGACTTCTTCGTCACCCTCTTCTTCGTCGCGCTTGGCATGCAGATTCGAATACCCACCCTTCAGGTGGTC
The DNA here is from genome assembly GCA_035260405.1 of Candidatus Dormiibacterota bacterium. Classification (GTDB taxonomy): domain Bacteria; phylum Chloroflexota; class Dormibacteria; order Dormibacterales; family Dormibacteraceae; genus Palsa-870. The sequence goes on along the minus strand of DATFVI010000009.1, from coordinate 1,880 downwards.
GAGATTGCCCTCGCCGCGTCCGCCTTCGTCATGCTGAGCCGGCTTTCGGTCGTGCCGATTCTGTATTTCCTCGGAATGGGCCATCGCGCCAGCCTGCTGCCGGCGATCAACCTCTCACAGGTGAGCGAGTTCTCGATCGTCATCGCTTCGATCGGGTTGACGTATCACCAGATCAGCCCCGACGTGGTGACGATCGTGATCATGACCTTCGCGATCACATCCGTCGTGTCGACCTACATGATCAACTCGAGTCACCGCGTCCAGAAGATCCTGAGCGGAGGGCTCAGATTTCTTCATGTCCGGGATCTCGACCAGGGTGAGGCCGCGCCGCAGCGGGAGCAAGCCAGGCCCGAGACGATGATCTTTCTCGGGTTCTACCGCGACGCGAGCTCGATCCTGTTGGAGCTCGAGAGCGAAGGCACCGCGGTCGAGGGGCAGGTCATGCTCGACAAGGTCCTGGTTATCGATTTCAACCCCACGGTGATGCGAGAGCTGCAGAAGCGAGGGATCAGCATCGTCTACGGCGACATCGCGCACGCCGACACCCTTCGTCACGCGGGCATCGAGAACGCCGAGCTCGTCGTGAGCAGCATTCCCGACGACATCCTGCGCGGCACCGACAATCTGAGGCTGCTCCGTAATGCACGCGCCAGCTGTCCCAAAGCCAAAGTCATGCTCACGAGCGACCACATACCGCAGGCGCTTCATTTCTATAGGGCCGGCGCCGACTTCGTCTACATCCCGAGGCTCCATTCCGCCCAACAGATCGCACGCATCCTGAAGAACGGGCTCGTCGCCGGTTTCGACGGAGTACGTGCGGCGGAGATCGAGCACCTCAAACAGCGCCGAGAGGTCCTGGCATAACCTGACGCGCATCCTTGCGATCGCGGACGAGGTCGACGAGGGGCTCTACGGAGACAAGCTCAACCGCCTGCAGGCCGACATCGTGCTTGGTTGCGGGGACCTTCCCTTCGACTACCTCGAGTACATCGTCAGCCGCCTCAATGTGCCGCTGCTGTATGTGCCGGGCAACCATGACCCGGACCTAAAGCCGCTCGATGAAACGTGGAGCCCGATGCGGGCAGAGTCGCCCTCGAAAGGCCCCCAGGGTTGCGTGAACATCGACGGGCGCCTCGTGGAGGAGGCCGGGCTTCGCATCGCCGGCCTCGGCGGATCGATGCGCTACAAGCCAGGCCCGAATCAGTACACGGAAGCCCAGATGCGGTGGCGCGCATGGCGGATCGAGCTGGTCGCCTCCGTGCGGCGCGGACGAGGCGGGCGTCGCATAGACGTATTGCTCACGCACGCGCCTCCGCAGGGGTTCTCCGGCAAGGAAGACAACCTTGCGCACCGCGGGTTCGCTGCCTTCAACCGCCTGATCAAAAACCTCCAGCCCCGCCTCCTCGTGCATGGCCACATCCATCCGTATGGGGTGCCGCAGCCGGTCAGCAAGGTGGGCATGACACTGATCATCAACGCAGTTCCGCACCGCTGGATCGAGATTTGACAGGTTGTCGTGCTCCACGCCCCAACCCTCTCCCCGAAGGGGAGAGGGAGAGGCTACAGCGGGAGGCTGACGCCGACCCCTTCCGCCCGAGCGCGGTCGTATACGAGCCGGGCGGTGGCGGCGTCCTCGACGGCGTGGCCGGTCGACTTGTAAACGGTGATCTCGTCTTCGGATATGCGTCCTGGCTTCGTGCCGGCGAGAACCTCCCCGACCTCTGTCAGCTTGTCGGGATCCATGCCCTGCAGCTCGTGTGCGCCTGCGGGCGGAGCGCTCGTGGCTGCTCCACGCCACTCCACGAAGACGCGCGAGGTCGACATGATGTGGGGGTCGATCTCGGGTCCGAATGTGCCACCGACGGAGCTCACATGCGCGC
>DATFVI010000008.1:0-7434 GCA_035260405.1 Candidatus Dormiibacterota bacterium | reverse complement strand
CTGGTCCTTTTTGGGTTCGCCGTCGGTCTCGTCTCGATTGGCTGGGTTGGCACGCAGCTGGTCTGGTACCGGCGAACGTTTGAAGGGCAGGCCGGCATGAGGCTCGGAGAACTCGTTCAAGTCACAGCTCGATTCATAGCTCCTTATCTCTTGCTGCTGCTCATCGCAGCCGTGCCTGGGTTCGCCGTTCTGCTGCTGGTTGGCATCCGGGCGCACACGCTGGCCTTCTCAACACCAACCGGCCGCGCCGGGGAGCTGGCATACATCGCGTTGGTCCAAGCGGTCGGCACGTTTGTCGTTCCCGCGGTGGCTTTCTCAACTCGCAAGCTGACGAAAGCTATTCCCACAGGTCTTGCGATGCTGGTGCGCAACTGGCCGAAAGACTGGGCATACGCACTGGTACCGGGACTTATTGATGTCCTGGTCGCCGGCATTTATTGGTGGTTGCCCGTTTGGGCGCGCCCAGTGCTCGAGGTTGTCAGCACCCTCGTCGCACTTGTCCTTGCCGGGGCGATCGCGCGCTTCTACCTCCGCCACGCCTCAACCCGAATCAACCCTCGCGAGTAGGCGCTCCCCGGCTGGCGTTCGCTCGATTTCCAGATCCCGATCGACCCCAAGGCTAGAACGCGAACGCGCGCACCATCGTGGCCAGGCGTAGTGGGTCGACCACTCGCACCAGCCCCGGCGCACTCTCAACGATTCCCCCCTCACGGAGCCGGCTGAGCGCCCGCCCGACCACCTCGCGCGCCGATCCGATGGAATCCGCGAGGTCGCCATGCGTCGCCCGGGCCTCCAGCCGGCCCACCTCGAGCTGAGAACGGCAGGCTCGGTCGAGCAGGTCATAGGCCAGGCGCTGCTGGATGTCGCCCAGCGTCCGGACCGCGATCAGCCTGAACGAGGTCCGCACCAGCACCGCCAGGTGCATCGCAACCGCTGTGGTGACCTCGCTTTCCACTACCGCCAGCTTCCGCACCCTGGGGAGGTCGAGGCTCGTGAGAGTGGACCTGACGACCACCTGTATGACAATCCTGGGGAGGTGGCTGATGATGGCCGTGCCGCCGATCAGCTCTGTGGAATGAGCGAAAGCGCACGTGGCCTGCCGCCCATCCGGAACGCTCACGTATGCGCGGGCCAGCCCATGATCCAGCACGAACGCCCGAGGCGGCATTTCCGGGTGGTAGGCGATCGCGCCGGGGAGATACTCCGCTTTGATCGAGTTCTCGAGCACGCGGCGCCGGTTGGCCTCGCTCAAGAGCGAGAGGAAGTCGACTTCGTCCTTCTCGAAGCCGGGCAGCATGCCCCGATTATGTTCCCCCTCTCCCCGCAGGGGAGAGGGTCAGGGAGAGGGTCGGGAACGAAGTTTGCTAGCCCGGCCGCGTCCCGTTGCGCGACATCTCCTCCATCTCTGATGCCAGCCTCGCGTTGCTCGCCGCCGCCGTGGAAATCTTCCTCGCCGTATCCGACACCTGCCGGCTGCCGACCGTGATCCGCACGATCGCCTCGCCGACCTGCTCGGTCGCGTTCCGCTGCTGCTCGGTGATGAGCTTCACCTGCCCCGATGCCTCCACGACGCTGGCCAGCAAGGTCAGGCTCTGCTGCATCTGCGTCGCGCTGTGCTCCATCGCCATCACCGTGGCCGTGCTCTCCGCCTCGGCGCCCTTCATGATCTCCGCGATCCTGGCCGCGGACGACTTGGAGCGCTCAGCCAGCCGGCGCACCTCGTCGGCCACCACCGCGAAGCCGCGACCCGCTTCGCCTGCCCGAGCCGCTTCGATCGCCGCATTCAAAGCGAGCAAGTTGGTCTGGTCGGCGATCTGGTTGATCAGCTCGAGGATTCCCGTGATGTCATGGATTCGTGCGGCAAGAGCCTGGGCCCGGCTCCCCGACCGCTGCGTATCGACGTTCGCCAGCTCGAGGTTCTCACGCGTCTTGATGGTCTGACTCGCGACCAGCTCCAGCGTGTCGGCGATCGTGGTCGAAGTACGCGCAAGCTCGTCCACACTTGCCGCGGTCGCGGTCGTGGCCGAGGTTTGCTCTGCCGTCGCAGCGGCCAGCTGCTCCGATGCAGACGACAGGCTCGACGCCGAGGCGGCCGCCCGCGAGCTTCCATCGCGCAGCCCTTCGACCAGGTTCTCAGAGATGCGCTGCCACGCGGCGAGCGCCGTCGTGAGCTGGCCGAGCTCGTCACGGCGCCGCGTCGGTTCGATCGCGATCGAATCGCCCGCGGCCAGCACGGTCGCCACCTTGGCAAGCTTGTTGACCGGCCGCAGCGTCAGATAGAACTGGTAGAAGGCCAGGGTCGCGAGAAACAGAATTGTCAAAGTCAGCGTGAAGATTTCAATGGTCGTAGACGTCGCATTGGCCGCGTCGATCACGGCCTGGCCGCCCTTGATCTCCGACTTGATGAATTCGTCCACAGGCGCCCGCCCGCTGCGCCAGCTGCTGACCGCACCGTCGACCTGCGTCAACATCTCAGCGTTTGTGTGCGGCCCGGCGGCGATGAACTGACGCGCAAACGCGGTCAGGGTGTGGAACGCCTGGGCGTCCTGGGCGATCTTGGGCTGGTCGTCGCCGGTGAGCTTCAACGCCGCGATCTCCGCGAGCCTGGATTCGATGGCCGCGATGTCTGACTCCGCCAGGGCCTGGTAGGCCTGTGCTCCCGGCGCGTCGCCGGCGAGCTGGGCATCGTTCATCAGGGTCAGGTTGGTCCTGAGCTCCAGCGCTGACTCGCTGGCGCTGACGCTGTCGTACCGCCAGGTGATCAGACCTACCTGCTCGGCCTGAGCTGCGCCGACGGCCACGCTTTCGTCCTGGGCCACGACCGTTGCAATCACCGCAAAGGCAACGAGCAGGACAAAGAACAGCACCGTCTGGGCCCTCAAGCTCCGCCGCATGAAGTTCAGCCAGCCGAAGCCGCGCGGATTGCGAGCCGTAACCAGCGTCAAAGTCGGGGTCGCGCGGACGCGCGACCGTATCTCCTCGATCAAGGCCATGAACCAGTCATACCCGAGACGCACCCGCAAGTCGCCATGGAAAGCCATGGCTCCCACCTCCCCGCTCACCGGGGAGGTGGCCCCTCGTCCCTGGGGGCTCCCTTTGACAGGAGCCTGAAACCAAACGGCCCGGCCCAGCGTCCTTATCAACGAGGGGTGCTGTGCAAGAGCTGGCGATGAGTCGCGGGCAAACCGATCGGGCGGACTTCGACGCCCTCATCGGCCCGCACCTCGACGCGGCTTACCGCACCGCGCTGGCTATCCTCCGCGATCCCGACGCCGCCCACGACGCCGTCCAGGAGGCCTCCTTCAAAGCCTGGCGCAAGCTGAACCAGCTCCACGAAGGCAAGCCGGCGCGCCCCTGGTTCCTCGCCATCGTCGCCAACCAGTGCCGCAGCGAGCGCCGCCGCCACTGGTGGTCGGTCATCCGCATGCCAGACGTCGCGAGCGAAGCGAAACAAGGCGAGGTGTCAGCCGAAAGCCTCGACATCGACCGGGAACTCGCGAAGCTCCCGCGCGAGGACCGCCTCGCGCTCTTTCTCTATTTCTATCTCGACCTCCCCTTGGAGGAGGTCGGCGACGTGTTGGGCATAAGCGCCGCAGGCGCCAAGACCCGCGTCTACCGGGCGGCCAAAGAGCTGCGACCCGGACTGGAGATGAACTGATGGACGACGTGCGCTCCGAGATCCGAGCGGCGTTCGAACGCGAGCAGGCGGCACACCTTCCGGCGGCCGGTCTCCGGCGCAATGTGGTCGAGGCGGTATCCGCGCGGGAGCGTCCAGGAGCCAACTTCCAGTGGGTCGCAGTCGCAGCCGCCGTCATTCTCGGCCTGCTGGTGGTGGTGGGCCTCATGTCCACTCGCTTCCATCCGCGCACAAATGTTCCCGCCGCCACGCCAAATGCCTCACCTCGTGCGGATTACGGGCGTCCTCCTGCCGGCGTTTCGTTGATCTATGTGCATGATCCGACCAACCCGCTGTGGCTCGTCGGCTACGACTGGACGGGCAAGCCTCGTGGCACTGTAAAGATCTCACCGGCGATCGGCGCCGGCTACATCGGACAGGCCCCGGACGGACAGATTTTCCAGGTCACGCCATCGGCGAAAGGTGGGAGCGGTGTTTTCCTCGACCGCTTGGGACAGCCCATCCTGCTTCTCGCGAGCGGCTCAGGCGGCTACACCGGCGGAGTGTGGGCGGATGACAACCGGCACTTCTGCAGCATTTCGTTCGACGCGCAGACATACGCGTGGACACTCGTAACTCAGTTGCCCGGCGAGGGGCAGAAGCCGGTGGCCCTTATCGCGCGCGACCAGAGCGTCGGCCAGACGGGCATCTCAGTGGCCGCGTGCAGCTCTAACAACGACCGGGCGATCCTGGTCCGGACGACGATCGCCTACCCGTCGGAGATCTGGGTGATGCAGCTCTCAGACGGGACCGTGGTTTCTCATCACACCTACCCGGCCAACCTGCTCGCGAGTATCACTGCGAGCCGCGACGCCGCTTACATCTCCGAGAACTCCGCGGCCATCCTGCCCAGCGCCCAACCAGGAGGCGCCGTTGTGACCCGCATTCGTCGCGTCTCGGACTGGACGGAAGTGGCCGAACCCGGCGTGGCGTCGGTCTTGAGCTTCAGCGGTGACGATTCGAGGATTCTTCTTGCAGGTTCGACGGCGGCCGGCCAGAAGAGCCTGCTCATGGTCGAGGACTGGCGTTCAGGCTCCACGATCTGGCACAGCGATGACACGAAGGCCTACGGCCCGTACCTGGCAGAGCCCGGCGGGCGAGCGTTTGCTCTGACCCTCATGACACCAGGCAGCCAAGACACGCAGATGGACATCCTGATCATCAATGGCGACGGCACGACGACCGCTCTCGCCGGCCGCTACGCAACGGCATGGTGACGCCGGCCCCATCCCAGCGCCGCGTCATCATCTCCTTCGCCGTGCTGGCGTCCATAGTGGTCGCGGCCGGGTTCATGGCGACCCAGTTCGCCCCGCGCGCTTTGGTCGTTACTCGTTCCCCGATCGCTGTCGACTATGGGCCGCCTCCACCCGGCGTTCCGCTCATCTGGGCGCAGGACTCTGATCACGAGGGGTGGCTGATCGGCTTCGACTGGACAGGCAATCCCCAAGGCACCGTCAAGATCACGCAGCCCGTCGGCCAATATGACAAGTTGAGTCAGGCGCCCGACGGTTCCGCTTTCGCGTACGAGCCAAACGCCAAGGGTGGATTCCAGGTGTTCTTCGACGGGATGGGCAACCCGATCGCGAGCTCGGGTCCATCGGTCCGCTACCAAAGCGAGATGTGGGCCGACGACAGCCGTCACCTCTGCACGCTGGACGCACAGACCGGAAATCTCGGTCTTATGGTTCCGGGCAGCGCTCCGAACCCGGTCAACGCGGTGGCCCTCGACCCAGCACTCGCGCGGTCCGGCATCATCGCCTTCTCATTCGCGGCGTGCAGCGCCCGCAACGATCGTGCAGTGATTGAGTACAACTACACCGGCAGGCCCACTGAATACTGGGTGGTGCGCATCTCAGACGGCGCGATCCTCCAGCAGCGCACCTATGCGGCCGGCCAGGTCGCGAACGTCACAGCAAGCCTGGATGCAAATCTCATCGCCGAGAACTCAGCCGAATCTTCAGGCCAGTCAGCGAACGCCGCGACCCAGACGGTCATCCGTCGCGCATCGGATCTGTCGGTCATCACGACACTCGACCCGACTGTGGGGATTCTGGCTTTCAGCGGCGACAACTCGTCGGAGCTGGTCAGCACCGCCCCGTTGATCGCCGGAGCGCCGGCCATGCTGGAAGTCGTTGATTTGCAAGCTGGACGTTTGATGTGGCGAGGAAAGGGCACCTCTCCGATGAGCGCGTTCGCTGTACAGCCGGCCGCCAGAGCGTTTGCCGTTGCGCTGGCTGACGGCAGTCAGCCAGCTACCATCCTGATCATCTATGGCGACGGGTCCAAACCCGCCATATTGCCCGGGCTCCTCATACCGGCCTGGTGAAGTAGATTTGACCCCAGATGCCGGTCATCACGATTGGCCGTCAGTTTGGGGCGGGGGGCTCGACGGTGGGCGAGATGCTTGCCGAGCGGCTTCATATCGACCTGCTCGAATCGCGGATCATCGATGAGGTCGCGCACCGGCTCCAGCTTCCCAAGGAGGAGGTCGAGGCCGAGGACGAGTCTGCCGGCTCCCTGCTCTCCCGGCTCCTGGTCGCGCTGGGCTCCGCGAGCTCCGAGCCGCTGATCCCACCCGAGGTGACGGCCTGGAGCCCGCCCAACGCCGACCCCGCGTTCGACACCCGCAAGGCGGTGCTGCAGATCACGCAGCACGTCATCCAGGAGGCGGCCCGGGCGGGGAACGTGGTGATCGTCGGCCGCGGCGGCGCTTATCTCCTGCACGATTTCCCAGGAGCGCTCCATGTTTTCCTCGGCGCCTCGAAGTCGGTGCGGGTGAAGGCGATCATGGAGCGATTCAAGATCGCCTCCCAAGAGGAGGCGCGCAAGCTCATGGACCGGACCGACGAAAACTGGACCGCCTACATCAAGCAGGTCTACGGCCACGACCGCAACCTCGCCGGCCACTACGACATGGTCCTGGACACAGGCCGCTTGGGCTACGAGACAATAGTTGACGTAATCGTGACGGCCCTCAAGAAGTAACCTCCCTCTCCCCGCAGGGGAGCAATCAGTAGGTCCCATCCTCATCGCCGCTCTGCGCGCAGGGTCGGGGAGAGGGTCGAGAACGAAGTACCCTTAGCGCCCAATGCCCCACGCACTCGGCTCCCGCACGTCCGGCGTCGACGGCTCCAGCGAAGGCGGCCGCATCAACACGATCAACCTGCCCGGCGCCCTCGTCCTCTATGGCGTCGCCCTCATCCAGACCCTGCAGCGCAAGAACGCGAAAACCAAGCTCTCCGCCGCGCCCGTCCAGCTCGAAGGCGTCTGGTGCCTGGAGCTGAGCTACCAGGGAGACGACCCGGTGGGCGTCCCCGACCACTGGCACGGCCACCGCGTGACCCTCCGCAATCTGGAGCCGCCGCCCAGTGCCTGAAGCCGCCGTCCACTCCTTCGGCCCTCAGACCAAGATCCGGGAAGTGATCAACGCGCTCGGCGAGAGCGGCCGCGAGCTGCTCAAGAAGCACGGCTACGATCTGGGCGAAGGCTTCGTCGACGTCCTGTCCCAGTACCAGACGCTCGAGCACGCCTCCCGCACCGAGCGGTTGAGAGATCTGGACGGCTTGCTCCGGGAGCTGAACGCCGGCGCCTGACAATTGCGCTCGGCGCAACGGCGGTCGGCGCTACGTGTGACCCCTACAAAGTCAGGGCCGATATTTACATAACCTTGAGGGTTCCAAACTCAAGTCCGCGGCTGTACGATGTCACGAAACTGGGTTCCAGTCCGTTATAGAGATCAAGGATTACGTCATTGCAAA
>DATFVI010000007.1:0-13544 GCA_035260405.1 Candidatus Dormiibacterota bacterium | reverse complement strand
CCGTGAAACCGCACGACGCTGAACTCGGTCTCGACAAGCCCAGGGTCGATCTCTGTCACTCGAATTGGCTCTCCATTCAGCTCGAGCCGCAGCGTGCGGGTGATCGCCCGGACAGCGTGCTTGGCGGCCGTGTAGCCCGCGCCTCCTTTATAGGTCTCGAACCCAGCGATCGATCCGATGTTCACGACATGCCCATGCTTGGCCTTGCGCAGCAGAGGCAGGCATGCGCGGGTCATCCACATCAGGCCAAGCACGTTGACCTGCCACATGCCGATCCAGTCCTCGTCAGATGCCTTTTCGATGGGCGATAGGCCCAGCGCACCGCCCGCGTTGTTCACGAGGACGTCGATCCGACCGAATCTTTTCGAAACTTCCCGCACGAACGCCTCGATGCTCTTCTTGTCCGTGACGTCGAGCGGCAGCGCGACGCCTTCCTCGCCCGCGACCCGCTTGAGTCGGTCTACGCGCCGTGCGCCGACGACAATCTGGAAGCCCTTTCGCCCGAGCGCGACCGAGGTGGCTGCGCCAATCCCGGAGGACGCGCCGGTGATGACCGCGACCGGTGTGGATTTGGCCGTACCCCTACCTCCTGTGCCGCGTGAACGTTGGGCTTCGCTGTGAGTTCGCGGGCGACTCGCGATCGAATGACAAATGCGGCGCCGTTCAAGCGTACCCTAGGGAAAATGCTGCTGGAGCTCCTGGTCGGGTTTGTCGTCAGCCTGCTCGTGGTGGCTGGCGTCCTGGTCATGGTGGGACCTAACGTCAAAGGCACGTTCCGCCGCATCCGGTCTCTCCGGCGCCCGACCACCGTCCCGTCCGTTTTCCAGAAGGGTCCCCACGAGGTCGCGCCGGCAGGATTGAATCCAAAGACCCAGCGCGTGCTCGTGGCGGCCGCGCGGCTGTCCAACTGGCTGCGCACGCATGGCCACGAGGACCTCTCCCGAGAGCTCCGCGGCGCAGCGGCCCGATTGACCAGCAACGAGCCGGCGGGGCTCTACGCCATGCAGACCGCGCTCCGCAACCTGAAAGCAGTGACCTTCGAAGACAATTCGCGCGAGCGCTTGAATGCGCTTTCGAACGAGCTGCGAGTGGCGGTCCAGGATCGCTTCGAGCAGCTCGAGCTGCTGCCGTTCAAGCGACCCTGATGGGGCCCGGCCGTGCCAGCTAAGCACGTCCGGTCGGGATCGCCGTTCGAAAAGAGGATCGGATTCAGTCGCGCGGTGCGCGTTGGGAACCGAGTCCTGGTCTCCGGCACGGCGCCGATCTGGCCTGACGGAACAGTCGACCCGGATCCTTACGTGCAGGCAAAACGGTGCTTCGAGATCATCGAAACCGCCCTCGGCGAAGCGGGCGCGTCACCTGACCAGGTGGTCAGGACTCGCATGTATCTGACGGACGCCGCGTTCGCACAAGCTGTCGGCACGGCGCACCGCGAGGCCTTCGGAGCCGCCGCCCCGGCCGCCACGATGATCGTGGTGAAAGGCTTGCTGGACGATCGCTGGAAGGTGGAAATCGAGGCGGAGGCGGAGCTCGACTGACCTTCCTTAGGGCTTGACCTTGGGTCCCTTGCCCGACTCAACATACTTCTTCAAAGCCGCCATGGTCTTGCTGATGCCGTCCGCGTACTGGCTGTTCAGCAGGCCGCCCGCGAAGCGAAGCAGGCCGCCCAGCTCGTAGTCCATCTCATAGAGGACATGCGTCGTGCCGTCCTTTTTCTCGGTGTATGTGTATGCCCAGGTGCCCTTGAGCGGCCCGCGGATGAACTTGCCGGAGCACCGTTTCGGCTTCTGATAGACCGTCTGCTCCACCTCGATCTTTTCTTTGAATCCGCCCGGGAGGTCGAGCTGGTAGCGATAGCGCGTCCCCTTGCCGGGAGGACCGTCGTCGAGCTTCTCGGCCTTTGCCAGATAGGACGACCACTTCGGCGCATTCACGACGTCTTCCTGGACCACCGCCCACACGCGTGATGCCGGCGCCTTGATGTCGATCGCCTCGTGAATCTTGTTCACCCTGCGATGATCCCACTAAGTGCCGGAGGTGGTTCCGTATCGAATGCTTGGTGCGCTGCGACACAGGAACTACCGGCTCTTCCTGACCGGCCAGATCATCTCGACCGTCGGGACCTGGATGCAGAGCGTGGCGATGCCATGGCTGGCGCTCGAGCTCACTCACAGCGGCCTCCTCGTCGGACTCGTCCTCGCCGCGCAGTTCACGCCGGTCCTGGTCGGCGGACCGTTTGGAGGACTTGTCGCCGATCGATATCGCAAGCGAAACGTGCTGCTGGTCACACAATCGCTCTTCACGATTCCATCGTTCGTGCTGTTCGCGGTCAGCGCAACGAGCCACGCCCAGTACTGGATGGTGATCGTCGCGGCGTTTGCGACCGGCTCCATCAACCTGTTCGACGTCCCCGCCCGCCAGGCGTTTGTCATCGAGATGGTCGGGCGCCAGGACCTGATGAACGCGATCGCGCTCAACTCGTCCGTTTTCAACGCGTCGGCCGTGGTCGGACCTGCGATCGCCGGCCTGGTCATCGCGGCCGTGGGCGTGCCGATCTGCTTTCTGGCGAACTCCGTCAGCTACCTCGCCGCCATCGTCGCCCTGCTTCTCATGCATGACCTGCCCCAGGTGGCGACCCAGCATCAAGAGCTGCCGATCCTCAAGCGGGTCGTGGAGGGCGCCGCCTACGCGAGCCGGCAGCCGGTGGTCGGGATGCTGTTGATCGCGGTCGCCGTCTTCTCGCTCTTCGCGATGAACCGCCTGACGCTGATCCCCTTGTTCGCCGACCAGGTGCTGCACGTCGGCGCGCACGGGTTCGGTTTTCTCCTGGCCTCGATGGGGTTGGGCGCGCTCGTCGGAGCGCTCACGCTCGCCTTCTCACCGACGCTCGGGGCAGATCCGAGACGCCAGTTCTGGATGGCGATGATCTGGGTCGTCGCGCTGCTGGAGTTCTCAATCTCACGGGTCTTCGTAATTTCGATGGCAACCCTGTTCGTCGCCGGCTACTGCCAGATCTCGTTCGTCGCCACCGCCAACAACCGGATCCAGACCCTCACGCCCGATCACCTGCGCGGGCGAGTGATGTCGCTCTACGCGCAGGCCCTCATCGGCGTCGGTCCGCTGGGCAGCACGCAAGCAGGCGCGCTCGCCACCCTTTTTGGGGCGCCCTGGGCGATGGCGATCGGCGCTACTGTCGCCGGCGCCGTCGTGCTCGGCATCCGGATCCTGCGGCCGGACACCTTCTCGCTGCCTGCGGCCTTCAGTCCCGGGAAAGAACGCGGGGAAGGTCGGCCGGCGAGCTGAAGCCTCTGGCTTCGAGGAATGCCGCGATGCCGTCATGCACCTCGGCGATGGCAGTCGGGTTGACGAACGTGGCCGTGCCCACCTGCACGGCGGTGCACCCGGCGACCAGGAACTCGAGCGCGTCCTCCGCCCGCGAGATTCCTCCGATGCCGATCACCGGGATGCGTACCGCACTCGCCGCCTGGTGTGCCAGGTGGACGGCGAGCGGGCGGATCGCCGGCCCGGAAAGGCCGCCGGTCCGGAAGCTGAGCCGGGGCTTGTACTCGTTGAGGTCGATCGACATGCCGACGAACGTGTTGACCGCGCAGAGCGCGTCGGCGCCCGCCCCCTCGACCGCGCGCGCGATGACGCCTACGTCCGTGACCATCGGAGTGAGCTTTACCCATACCGGTAGTCGGGTCCGCTTCCGCACCGCTTCTGTCACGGCCGATGCCGCGCGCGGATCGTTGCCAAAGTAGAGGCCGCCCTGCTCGACGTTTGGACAGGAGATGTTGATCTCGAAACCTGCGACCCCGGGCACTCCGTCGAGTCGGGCGGCGAGCTCTCCGTATTCGGCGGCGGACTCCCCGTTGATGTTGACGAACACCGGGTAATCCCACTCCGCCCACTTCGGCGCGTAGTCACGGATGAGCGCGTCGACGCCCGGACCATGCAGCCCGATTGCGTTGAGCATCCCGCTCGGAGTCTCGGCGATGCGCGGCGGGGGCGTGCCCTCTCGCGGCCGCAAGAAGATGCCTTTCGAAACCATGCCTCCGAGCGCCCGGCGCTCGAGCAGCGGAACCTCGGTCCCGTATCCAAACGTGCCGGAGGCCGCGAGCACCGGACCGCGCAGCTTGAGCGCACCGATGTCGACCGACATCTGGGTCACGCAGTCACCCGGTAGGAGAGGTGGGACGGGAGAGAGGCCCAGTTGACATCGGCCGCGCGATACACCGGCCCCTCCGTGCACGCACGATCAAATCCTCCACGCGCCAGCGGGACAGCGCAGCCCAGGCAAACGCCCGTGCCGCAGCCCATGTAAGTCTCGACGGCGACCTGCGCTTCGGGCCATCGAGCCGCCACGGCGGCGAGCATCCGGTTGGGCCCACATGCCAGCACCAGGTCCGCGTCCGGGCAAGCCGCCACAGCCGTCCCCTTCACTCCCTTCGATCCGTCATCAGTGGCCCAGATGACGTCGTCCCCGTCGGTCTCGACGCAAAGGTCTTCGGCGCTGCGCGCCCCATGGACCCAGGTCACCCGAATCCCAAGCGAAGCAGCCTGCCTCGCCGCCAGCCTCATCGATGCCACTCCCAACCCTCCGCTGACCAGCACGGCTGTGCGCGGGCCGGCGGCGATATCGAATCCACGACCAAGCGGGCCAAGGCAGCTGACGCGGTCGCCCTGACTCATCGAGAGCAGCTCCGCCGTCCCCGTACCCACGGCCTTCAAGACGATCTCGATTCGCTCGCCATCGACTCGATAGACGGAGAAGGGCCTGCGCAGCAATGGACCAGGAGACCAGCCGATATTCACAAATTGACCCGGCAGCACGCTGGAAGCGATCTCCCGAGCGTCCATCGTGATCACGTACATGTCGCGCGCTACGAGGCGTTTGGCAGTGATTCGGGCGTCCACGAGGAACACTAGCTCCGCACCCCCATCTCGACTTTCCGCGCGTTTGGCGCCAGCCGTGCGGATGAAACCCTAGGTTTCCGCGCGTTTGGCGCCAACCGTGCGTTATGCGTCGCCTCCAGCGAGGGGGTCGCCTCAGGCATGAACACCGTCTCTCCACTCTTCGATCGTGCGGACTTCCATGTCGCGCGAGGCCGCGACGGCGGACTCGAGCAGGGCCGTGGCCGTGTCGAGCGAGGTCAGGCAGGGGATCCTGCGTTCCACGGCGGCGCGCCGGATCTCGAAGCCGTCTTTGAAGACCGGGCCGCCGACCTCGTTCGGCTCGGCGTAGATGTTCGACATCGTGTTGATCACCAGGTCGACCTGGCCCTGGGTGATCACGTCGACGACGGTCGGGCCGGGCTCGCCGATCTTCGCAACCAGCCTCGGCGAGAATCCCGCCTGGCGAAGCGCCCTCGCGGTCCCGTCGGTTGCCACCAGCGACCAGCCCATCTGGACGAGGCGCGACACGATCGGCAGCAGCTCGGGCTTGTCGACGTCGGCGATGGTCAGCAGGGCCGAGCCGCCCCGCTCGATGTGCATGCCCGAAGCGGCAAAGGCTTTGCGAAGGGCTTCGTTCAGCGTGCCCGCGATGCCGATCGCCTCGCCGGTGGACTTCATCTCCGGGCCCAGGTAGGAATCGACTGCCGGCAGCTTGTTCATCGAGAAGACGGGCGCTTTGACCGCGACCAGGTCCCGTGCTGGGACCAGCCCGGTTGACCAACCCATGTCAGCGAGCTTCTCTCCGAGCATCACACGTGTGGCGAGCTTGACCATCGGGACGCCGGTGACCTTGGAGAGGAAAGGCACGGTGCGCGACGAGCGCGGGTTCACCTCCAGCACGTACACGTGCCCGCGGTGCACGACGTACTGCACGTTCACCATCCCACGCAATCGGAGATGTCGAGCGATCTTCACCGTGTAGTCGACGACGTGGTCGAGCTCGGACGCTTCCAGGCCCTGGGCCGGGTACACCGCGTACGAGTCGCCGGAGTGCACGCCCGCCCGCTCTACGTGCTGCATTACGCCCGGTATGACCACCGTCTCGCCATCGGTGATCGCGTCGACCTCGACCTCGGTCCCCTGCAGGTACTTGTCGACGAGCACGGTGCCCCGTGGCATCGCGCCGATGGCCCAGAACATGTATCGCCGCAGCTCCTCGCGGTTGCGCACGATCTCCATCGCACGGCCGCCGAGCACGTACGAGGGCCGGACCAGAACCGGGTATCCGGCGCGCTCCGCGATCGCGACCGCTTCCTCGACCGTGGTGGTCGTGCCTCCGACCGGCTGGGGTATGCCGATGGCGTCGAGCGCTTTGGCGAACGCACGCCGGTCCTCGGCGAGGTCGATCGCCTCGACGCTCGATCCCAGGATCGCCACGCCGTGCTGGTCCATCGATTCCGCCAGGTTGATCGCGGTCTGGCCGCCGAACTGGACCAGCGCTCCCGCCACGTGCTCCGCCTGCGCCACGTGCAGCGCGCCGTCCAGGTCGAGCGGGTCGAAATAAAGGCGGTCTGAGGTGTCGAAATCGGTCGACACGGTCTCGGGATTGGAGTTGACGAGCACCGCGCGGACACCCGCTTCGCGCAGCGACCACGCGGCGTGGACCGAGCAGTAATCGAACTCGATGCCCTGGCCGATGCGAATCGGGCCTGACCCGATGACAAGGGCACTGCGCCCGTCCACGGGCGTGCTCTCGTTCTCGTCTTCCCAGCAGGAGTAGTAGTAGGGCGTCGCGGCCTCGAACTCGGCCGCACACGTGTCGACCAGCTTGTAGGTGGGCGCGGCGCTCTCGAACGCCTCGCCGCGAAGTGCCGAGATCATCGCGTCGGAGTACCCCGCGCGCCGCAGCTCCCGCACGTCGCCTTCGACTTCGAGACGTACAAGGTTCGCCATCCGGTCGATGAACCAGCGATCGATCCCACTCCGCTCCGCCAGGGATTGCGCACTCGCCCCATTCCTCAATGCATTGAGAAGCGCGAACAACCTGCGGTCGTTGGGCTGGTCGATCGTCTCAGGGCCAAGCTCCGCGGGGGCGGGAGGCTTCTGCTCGAGAGAGCGCATCGCCTTGACGAGCGCCGCCTCGAATGTCCGCTCGATCGCCATCACCTCGCCGGTGGAAGCCATCTGCGTGCCCAGGCGCCGGTCGCCGGCTGGAAACTTGTCGAAGGGCCAGCGCGGGATTTTTACGACGCAGTAATCCAGCGCCGGCTCGAAAGCGGCGAACGTGCGCCCAGTGACCTCGTTGCGGATCTCCTCGAGCCGCCGGCCGACCGCCACCTTGGCCGCCACGCGGGCGATCGGATAACCCGTCGCTTTGGAGGCCAGCGCTGACGAGCGGCTGACGCGGGGGTTGACCTCGATCACGTAGTAGGTCGAGCTCTGGGGATCGAGGGCGAACTGTACGTTGCACCCGCCCTCGATGCCCAGCGCGCGGATGATGCGGATCGCCGAGGAGCGAAGCATCTGGTGATCGCGGTCGGACAGCGTCTGCGCCGGCGCCACCACGATCGAGTCACCCGTATGCACGCCCATCGGGTCGAGGTTCTCCATGTTGCAGATGGTGATGCAGGTGTCGGCCGCATCCCGCATCACCTCGTACTCGATCTCCTTCCACCCCCACAGCGAGCGCTCGATGAGGACCTGGTGGATGGGTGATGCATTGAGGCCGCCTATCGCGACCCGTTCCAGGTCCGCCTCGTTCGTGACGAAGCCACCACCCGTACCGCCCAACGTGTAGGCGGGCCGGATGACCAGCGGCAAACCAACCTCAGCGGCGAACTCACGCACATCGTCGAGCGACTCGCACACGCGCGAGATGGGCACCGGCTCTCCGATCCCCTGGAGCATGTCCTTGAAGGCCTGGCGGTCCTCCGCCTTGCGAATCGTCTCGATCCCGGCGCCGAGCAGCCGCACATGGTGGCGATCGAGGACGCCCGCGGCGGCAAGCTCGGTCGCCAGGTTCAAAGCAGTCTGGCCGCCGAGGGTCGGCAGCAGGGCGTCAGGGCGCTCACGCGCGATGACCCGCTCGATCGACTCGACGGTCAGGGGCTCTAGGTACACGCGGTCGGCGACCTCCTCGTCGGTCATGATCGTCGCCGGGTTGGAGTTCACCAAGACCGTCTCGATGCCCTCTTCGCGCAGCGCCTTGCATGCCTGCGTTCCCGCGTAGTCGAACTCTGCCGCCTGGCCGATCACGATCGGCCCCGAGCCGAGGATGAGGACCTTGCGCGGCTTCTCAGGCTGTGCCGCCCCACCGACCGCCCTCAGAACGGGTCGACGGTCGCGGACCATTTCCACGAACCGGTCGTAGAGGTGCTGGTTGTCCTGGGGCCCAGGGCAGCCCTCGGGGTGGTACTGGACGCTGAAGACCGGCAGGGTGCGATGGCTCAAGCCTTCGACCGACCCGTCGTTCAGATTGCGCTGCGAGACGAAGAAGTCTCCGGATGGGATCGATGCCGCGTCGACCTGGAACTCGTGGTTCTGGCTCGTGATGTGCACGCGGCCCGTCTCGAGATCCTTCACCGGGTGGTTGGCGCCGTGGTGGCCGAACGGCAGGCGCGACGTGCTCGCCCCGGCGGCTCGACCCAGGATCTGGTGGCCCAGGCAGATGCCGAAGATCGGGATTCGGCCGATCGCCTGGCGGGCTAGCTCCACCGGTCCGTCGAGCACCGCCGGATCGCCAGGTCCGTTCGCGAGCACCATGCCGTCCGCGGCGGTGGATTCGACATCGCGCCAGGTCGCTGTGTGCGGCAGCACGACGACGCGACAACCGCGTTCGCGAAGGGAGCGCAGGATGTTGCTCTTCACGCCGTAATCGACCACGACGATCGACAGCCCGGCGCCGTCCGCGTGCTCGCCACGTCGGAGCTCGGGCGGCAGCGCCTCGAGCCACTCCTCCGTCGACGTGCGCGACGCCTGCGCCACCAGGTCCTGCTCAGAAAGGGGCGTCACGCGACGCGCTGCAGCCGCGAGCTCGGCCAGCCGAGCCGGGCCTGGGGCCTTCGACTCGTGGGTCAGCACCGCGCGCAGCGCGCCGTGCGTACGCAGGTGACGAGTCAGAGCCCGGGTGTCGATCTCGGTGATCGCCGGCACCTTCCAGCGCTTCAAGTATTCGTCCAGCGAACCCTCGCTCGAGTGGTGGCTCGGGACCGGACAGGCCCAGCGCACGATCAAGGCACGAGCCCACGGCCGGGATGACTCCGCGTCGGCATCACGAACGCCGTAGTTGCCCTGCAGCGGGTAGGTCATGCACACCATCTGCCCGGCGTACGAGGGGTCCGTGAGGACCTCCTGGTAGCCGTTCATCGCAGTGTTGAAGACGACCTCTCCCTCTCCTACGGCCTCGGCGCCCAGGGCATCGCCGACAAATGCCCTGCCGTCCTCGAGCACGAGGGCACCAAATTTCTTTCTATCCGGCAACGATCACCGCCTGGTCGATGCCATCGTCTTCGGCCACGAGAACCTCGATCCGCTCTGCGTCGGAGGTCGGGACATTCTTTCCGACGTAGTCCGGCCGGATCGGCAGCTCGCGGTGTCCGCGGTCGACGAGGACCGCCAGCTGGATGGCCTGGGGGCGGCCGAAGTCCATCAGCGCGTCCATCGCCGCGCGGGCCGTCCGGCCGTGATGGATCACGTCGTCGACGAGGACCACGACCTTGCCGTCGATGGGCGGCATCTCGGAGATCGCACGATGAGACGGTTCACGCAGGTGGCGGTCGTCGCGGTGCGCGGCCACGTCCAGCCTGCCCACCGGGACGGCGCATTGCTCGAGCTCGGTCAGGATCGCGGAGAGGCGACGCGCGAGGACGTCTCCCTTGCTGACGACGCCGATGAGCACGACGCCGTCGGTACCTCGATTCCGCTCCACGATCTCGTGCGCGATGCGCGAGAGCGAACGGCGGATCGCGTCGGCATCCATCACGGTTGCTTTCAGTTTTGATGCGCCCTGCGCGCGCCCGGCCCGCCCCTGGGTGACGCTCACGCCAACAGTCGGTCGAGGAGCGCCATGCGCACGTGCAGTCCGTTGCGTGCCTGCCGAAAGTACGCGGCCCGGGGGTCGGCGTCGACCTCCGGCGCGATCTCGTCCACGCGGGGCAGCGGGTGCATCACGATCGCGTACTTGCGCATCAGCTCCAGCGACCTCTTGTCGATCCGGTAGACGCCCTTCACCGCTTCGTACGCCGCGGGGTCGGAGAAACGCTCCTTCTGAATCCGGGTCATGTACACGACGTCGACCTCCGGAAGCACAGAGTCCAGGTCCGCCGTCTCGACCCATGGGACATGGTGCTCGTCGAGGTGCGCTTTCAGGTCGTCTCTCATCGCGACCATGGGCGGCGCCACGAACGTCATCTGGATGTCCTTGAACTTGCTCAACAGATACGTGAGGGAGCGCACGGTGCGGCCGTTCGCCAGGTCGCCGACCATCGCGACCTTGATGCCGTCGACGCGGTTCAGCTCGTCCTTGATCGTGTAGAGGTCGAGCAGCGCCTGGGTCGGATGCTGGCCGGGACCGTCCCCGGCGTTGATGATCGGCACCGAGCTCACGGCGGCCGCCCGTTTGGCCGCGCCCTCCTCGTTGTGGCGTACGACGATGACGTCCGCATACCCGCTGACGATGCGGATCGTGTCTTCTAGTGTTTCGCCCTTGGCCGCAGACGAGAACTCGCGGGCGTTGTCGGTGCCCATCGTCTGTCCACCGAGCCGCAACATCGCCGCTTCGAACGACAGGCGCGTGCGGGTCGAGGGCTCGTAGAAGAGGGCGGCCATCACCTGGCCGTTGAGGCGGCCCGTGAAGCGATGAGGCTCGCGCTTGATCTCATCGGACCGGGCGAAGAGGTCTTCGAGCAGTGACCGGGAGAACTGCTGGCTCTCGATCACGTGCCGGAATCGGCTTCCGACGGCCATAAAGAAACCTCCTTCCCAACCTCACAGGGCTGGACTTAAAGGAACCCGAATCTCGCGAGAGTTTACCTTAGGCAGCACATGAACAAGAGACCTGGCCACGTCGAAGTCTTCGTTGAGACCGGCTACTGCTCCTTCTGCGACCGGGTGCGCAACCTGCGCCGCGAGGAGCATCACCTGGGCACGCTGGTCCGCACAGTGCTGACGTGCGAGACCTGCCACCGCACGCTGTCGAGCACGATGGGAGTTGCGCCCGCGGAGACGGAAGCGCCCGCGAACGAAGCCGCGGCCGACGCTGCTGAGGTCCCGGCCGCGGCCAAGCCTCAGCCTGCCAAACGCGCCGCTGCTTCGAAAGCCAGGCCAGCAGCTCCTAAGACCAAAGCAGCGAAGAGCCGCACGACCAAGCCGAAGTGAGCTCGGCGGCGGTCAAAGTCGACCGCCTCGAAAAGGCGCTCGGCAAAAACAAGGTCCTTCGCGGCATCTCGCTGGAAGCCGGCTCGGGTGAGATCTTCGGCCTCCTGGGCCCAAACGGCGCGGGCAAGACAACCACGCTGAGGATCATCTGCACGCTGCTCGCGCCAGATGCCGGCTCGGTAGAGGTGCTCGGCTTCGACACCCGGAGCGCGCCCGAAGAGGTGCGGCGCCGCGTAGGAGTCGTCACCGCCGACATCGGTGTGTACCCGCGCCTTTCCGCGCGAGAGAACATCGCTTACTTCGCCGAGCTGAGCGGCGTGCTGGATGGAGAGCTCGAGCGCAGGGTCGACACGGTGCTGGAGCGCCTGGACATGATCCCCTTCGCGAACCAGCGGGCCGAAAGCCTGTCGTCCGGCCAGAAGCAGAAGGTCGCGATCGCGCGGGCCATCGTCCACGACCCGGAGGTCCTGATGTTCGACGAGCCCACCTCAAACCTCGACGTGCTCGCGTCCCGGGAGATTCGCAACTTCATGGTGGAGTCGCGCGACCGCGGCAAGTGCGTCATCTTCTCGACGCACGTCCTGCACGACGCGGAGCGGCTGTGCGACCGGATCACCATCCTCCACGAAGGCACCGTGGTCGCGACCGGCCTGACCGCCGAGGTGAGGGGCGCACACCGCGACCTGGAAGACGCCTTCCTCGAGCTCGTGGAAACAAAATGAAAACTCTGGCGATCGTTTTCCGCAAGGAGATGCGAGAGATCCTGCGCGACCGCCGCACGCTGATTGCGATCGGACTTGCGGCACTCGCGACTCCGACCGTGTTGGTGATCGTCTCGCAGGTCTCCACCCAGACCGCCACGCAAACCTACACGGTGGGTTACAGCGGCGAGATCCCCACCGGGCTCGACATCCTGCTCGCCGCGACCGCCCTGAAGCTCGAGCCGGTGGCCGACCCGGCCGCCGCCGCCAAGCAGCAGGTGGACATCGGAGTGCAATTTCAAGCAGCGCAGATCGACGAGTGGTACGACCCCACGCGGCAGAGCGCTCAGATCGCGGACACGCGCCTGCAGACCGTGCTGGGCCAGTTCAACGCGGCCAAGGCCGCGGCGGCGCTGCAGCAGAAGGGGATCGACCCGGGTCTGCTCAACCCCATCCCGGTGAAGCTGCATCCGCTGAGCTCGCCGGTCAAGGCGGCCGGCAATGCCTTTCTGAGCTTTTTCCTCCCATACATCCTGATCACGATGGTGCTGACCGGTGGGCTTTCCGCCGCGCTCGACGCATCGGCCGGCGAGCGCGAGAGAAAAACCCTGGAGAGTCTGCTGCTCACGCCGACGCCTCGGAGCCGGATCCTGCTTGGGAAGATCCTTGCGGTGAGCGTGATCAGCCTGGCCTCTGCGATCGCTGCGATCGGCTCGATGCTGTTGGCCTTGTCCCAGCTGCCGCTGCTGGGCACGCACGTGACTTTGAGCCCGCTCGCGGCCACCGTCATGGTCTGGCTCGCGATCCTGCTTGCCGGGTGCTTCAGCTCACTGACCCTGACCCTCGGGACCCTGGCGAAGAACTTCCGGCAGGGCCAGGCCTACTCCACGCCGCTGTACTTCATAACGATCTTCCCGGCATCGATCATCCTGTTCATCCCCGACTTCAACCCCAACCTCGCCTACTACCTGATCCCGATCCTCAACGCCGTCCTGGTCCTCCGCGACGCCATCGTCCACAACTCGGTTGCCTGGCCGGCGCTCATCATCACGTCGGCGAGCCTTGCCGCTACGGGGTTGATCTGCTGGTTCGCAGCCCTTCGCCTCTTTACCCGCGAGACCCTGCTCATCCGCTCCTAGTCAACGTTCTCGTGGCAAACTAGAAAGCGGAACCGACATGGCGCGACACATCACCGAGGGACGCGACCTCAGGAGCCTGGAAAGGCGGAGCATGTACTCGATCTTCGCTCCCCTCGACGCCGACGAACGCCTGCCGCGCGAGCTGATCCTGGAGGCGAAGCGGCACAAGACATTGGGACGTCGTGAGCTGGCGGGAGCTCTGTGGCTGCCGGCGCTGTTCTTGATCGTCGCCTTGATCTCGTGGGCTCGCTTCAGCGCACTCGAGGCGTTCGGCCTGGTCAGTCTTCTCTATGGCGGCTTCTGGGCGTTCATCCTCGTCGGAGACCGAGCCTCGAATTAGGACCGGTCTATATTTCAAGCCATGAATGAAGCGGTGATCGTGGCTTTGGGTCGTTCCCCGATCGGTCGGGCGCGCAAGGGATCGCTGGTCGAC
>DATFVI010000006.1:0-4362 GCA_035260405.1 Candidatus Dormiibacterota bacterium | reverse complement strand
TCGGGCTCCACTGAATCGAAACCGAAACGCCGCCAATCTCGGCGAACACGTGAAGCGGAACAAGGAAACCCGCGAGCAGCGCACGGACCGCGGCCTTTCCCTCCACCGGTTCTTTCAGCTCGTCAGCGGTTGCGTGAATGTCGTCAGCGTAGAAGTGATCGAAGATTTCGAGGTGCTCTTCAAAGCTTTCGCTGATGTCCGCTGCCAGGATCGCACCGTTCAAAGCCCGCTCGGAAGCGGTGATCGTTGGCCTCGAATCGCGGGAATCGCGCGTGCTTTCAGTGACTTCAGTGATGAGACTCATTGGTTTTTTCATGGTTCGACCGATTGCTAGTGGTAGTGTGCTCCATCCGTCCGCTCATTTGGATGTTAGTAAACATCTAAACGGTGCAGGTAAATTTATTCGCTTTTGCATGTTCGAACTCAGCCGCGTAGTCCCGAGGATCGAGCTCAATATCGAGGCTGGGCGAGAGGCCGCTTACACTGCGGCTTTAAACGTCCTCGCCGCGGCCAAGGAGCATTTAGGCTCACTCGACAGAGTGACTCGTGTCGTCCAGCTCGGATTTTTCATAGCAACCTTCGGGGATTTCTTCGATCAGCCCAAGGTCGCGGACGCTGTCTCGGGCCTGTTTCGAGATGTCGTTGGCATCCAGAAAACATCGGTTTGGGTGGTAATCGGCGTTGCCAGCCTACCGCTGGGGGTGCCAATCGGACTCGATGTCATCTTCGAAGTCGCAGAACGCCAAATTTTTTTGCGGCGTTTAGATGTTTACCAACATCCAAGTGAGCGGACGGACACATACATGTCCAGTCTAAAGGAGTGACGACAATGGGTAGGCTAACGGACAAGAACATCCTCATCACCGGCGGCAATAGCGGAATCGGGTTGGCCGCAGCGCAGGAATTCGACAGAGAGGGCGCGCGCGTCGCCATCTGCGGCTTGAATGAGAGAACGTTGCAGGCGACAAAGGAAACACTTGGAGCCGGAAGTCTCGCCGTTCGCGCGGACGTAAGCAATCTCGCCGACCTCGACACGATGTTCGCCACGATCAAACGCGAGTTCGGGCACCTGGACTGCGTCTTCGTAAATGCAGGTAACAGCGTGTTCCTGCCGTTCGAAGATATGACGGAGCAAAGCTTCGACAAGGTGATAAGCGTCGATTTCAAAGGGGCTTACTTCACGATTCAAAAGGCCCTGCCGCTCCTCAGGCGAGGTTCGTCTGTAATCATCAATGCGTCGGTTGGCGCGCGCAAGGGGTGGCCGACCACCTCGGTCGTCTCGTCCTCGAAGGCCGCGCTCGTCCATCTCGCGCGAATCCTCAGTGCCGAACTCGTGGACCGAGGTATTCGCGTGAATACCCTAAGCCCAGGCCCGACGGACACGGCGATGTTCGGTCGCTTCGCAGGCGAAGAACAGGGCAACGCGGTTAAAGGCGTCCTAGGAACCAACAATCCAAGCAAGCGGATCGCCGATCCGTTGGAGATCGCGAAGCTGGCAGTTTACCTGGCGTCGGACGATTCCGCGTACGTCGTCGGGGCAGACTTCCTGATCGACGGCGGGGTCACGGCCATTTCGGCCGTGGGCGCCTGAGCCACTCAGAGAGTGTGGGTATAATGCATCCATTTCGTAAACTTCGCGAAGCCGGCCCAATGACTCCGGCACAGGTCGCCGTAGTCCTCAATAGAGACGTCGTGATGCACACGCCGCTCCTGATAAAGCCACTCGTGGGCAGAGAGCTCGTCGCGATCGTCATTGCGATGTCGACGCAGAGTCGCGACGATCCCGGCGCGTACGTCCTCGAAGACTACCCTCCTCCGATGGCAAGGCACGGTCGAAGGACACAAGCTCGAGAGCCTGGAGCTCCTGACCGACGACGAGAACGGACTGCTGCTGGAGCGCACGGTCGCATACCGGCCGTTTCCGGCTCTCAAAATATTGAGAAATCGGCTGATGGCTCTGAGCGCCGGCAAGCTGCCGGACGACTTGTGGGACTATCCGGAGGCAACCGAAAGGTAATTCGGAGCGCCACGCTCGCCGCGGCCCAGTTCGACGTTCGCGTAGGTGATCTCCACGAGCGGAAGTCGTTGCTCCCGGCCCCGCGCCCGTCGCCGGGGAGGCCGATCTGCCGATCTTGCACGCGCAGCTGGCGGCCGTGTCGCAGATCAAGCGCATGGCCGCCTACTACCGCAGCAACGCCGACGTCGACAGTCGGCGCGATTTCGTCGCCACCCTGCGCAACCTCTTGTCGCTGGGCCCGCCGCGGGCGGGCCAAAGGAGCCATCATGAGCCAGCCCATCTCCGCCGATTTCCCGTTCACCCTGAAGAGCGTCGAGGTCCACGGTGCACGCATGACCTATGTCGATGAGGGTCGCGGTGATCCCATTGTCTTCCTCCACGGTAACCCGACCTCGTCGTATCTGTGGCGCAACATCATCCCGTACCTGACCGGTCTCGGCCGCTGCATCGCGCCCGATCTCATCGGCATGGGCCGGTCCGACAAGCCCGAGCTGGCCTATCGCTTCGTCGACCACGCGCGTTATGTCGACAGCTTCCTGCGCGCGCTCGACCTCGATCGCATCACCTTCGTGCTGCACGACTGGGGCTCGGCGCTCGGCTTCGACTGGGCGATGAGCCACGAGGGCAAGGTGCGCGGCCTCGCCTTCATGGAGGCGATCCTCGGCCCGATGCCCAGCTGGGATGGATTTCGGCCCGAGGGGCGCGAGACCTTCCAGGCACTGCGCACGCCCGGCGTCGGCGAGAGGATGGTGCTGGAGGAGAACTTCTTCGTCGAGCAGATACTCCCGAAGGGTGTGCTGCGCGCACTCACCGACGCGGAGATGGCGTACTACCGGGCGCCTTTTGCCCACGCCGCGGCGCGCCGGCCGACGCTGGCGTGGCCGCGCGAGATCCCCATCGCCGGTCAGCCCGCCGACGTGGTCGCCATCAGCGAGCACTACCGCGAGGCGCTTACCCGCTCGACGCTGCCCAAGCTCCTGTTCACGGCCGAGCCCGGCATCCTCGTGACGGCGCCGGTGGTGGCGTGGGCGCGCGAACACCTGCCCAACCTGGAGATCGTGTCCATCGGCCCCGGCCTCCACTTCGTGCAGGAGGACCATCCGCACGAGATCGGCGCGCAGCTGGCCGCCTGGGTGCGCCGCCTGAAGTCGCCTGCGGGCGCCGCCGGTCCGGCGAGCGCCGCCGCCACAACAAAGGGAGAGAACCATTCATGACGTCCTCGGACACGACCTCGCCGATCCTCATCACGGGCGCGACCGGCCGGCACGGCGGTACGGGTGCTCATCTCGTACGACGACTGCGCGAAGCGGGCCGCTCGGTCCGGGCGCTGGTGCGTCGATTGGACGAGCGCACCGAGCCGCTCCAGGCCCTCGGCGCCGAGATCGTGGTGGGCGACCTGCACGACCGGGCGAGCCTGGTTCCGGCCCTGGAGGGCGTCGGATCGGCCTACTTCACGTATCCGGTCAACGGCGGCATCGTACAGGCCGCCGCGAACTTCGCCGCAGCCGCCCGGCAGGTCGGAGGACGGCCGCGGGTCGTCGTGATGTCCGTGGGAGTTTCTCACCCCGAGAGCCCGAGCCACCTCGGTCGCGCACAGTGGCTCGCCGAAGAGGTGCTGGGCTGGGCAGGTCTGGATCTCACCATCCTGCGGATCGCGTCGCTATTCTACGAGAACGTGCCCACGTTGCACGGCCGATCGATCCGTGACGAGGGGACGATCCGCAACTGCTTCGGCGACGTGCGCCTCTCCTGGATCAGCGGCGAGGATGCCGCCGGGATCGGCCTTGCGGCTCTTCTGCACCCCGAGTGTTTCGAGGGCGGCATGGTGCAGTATATCCGCCAAGGCGCCGAGCTGCTCAGCCACGCCGAGGTCGCGCGCGTGCTGAGCGAGGAGCTCTCGCGGCCAATCCGCTTCGAGCCCATCACGCGCGAGGCCTGGCGGGACGAGTTGCTGGCGCTCGCTGAAGCGCAGCCGGGCGGAGCGGTGAACCCCGATATGGCAGGTCATATCTCTACCCTCGGCGCGGCCGCGGCCGCTCCGGGGAAGGGGCCGAGCCGGACGGCTGATGCAGCCGCGCTGCAGCGCCTGACCGGTCGCGCGCCCATTTCCTTTCGCCAGTTCATCCGAGCGCACGCGAGTCAATTCCGCAACAAGCTGGCAACCACGGAGGATTGCTCATGAGCCCTTGGCCGCAAATTCAGGGCCCGAAGACAACGAGGCATCTCGGACAACTTCGGGCCCTCGCCCGGGGCGATGTCTCGCCACCCGCTCGCGCATACAGCACGTGCATGGTCCTTCGAGGGGAAGACGCGGGGCAGACTTCCTGATTGACGGCGGGGTGACG
>DATFVI010000005.1:0-30477 GCA_035260405.1 Candidatus Dormiibacterota bacterium | reverse complement strand
TCAACCTCCGCGGCGGAGCGCCGCGAGTAGGCGAGGTATTCGTCACGGTCTGAGACGTCGAACAGGTTGAGCGCGTAAACCGGACCGCTCATCGCCGGGGCATGTTAAGCCCTGAGCCCGGGCGGCGCGG
This sequence comes from Candidatus Dormiibacterota bacterium, assembly GCA_035260405.1. Taxonomy (GTDB): domain Bacteria; phylum Chloroflexota; class Dormibacteria; order Dormibacterales; family Dormibacteraceae; genus Palsa-870. The sequence goes on along the minus strand of DATFVI010000005.1, from coordinate 30,347 downwards.
TGCATGAAGTACGCCGAAGGCGCGGTCCCTGCTAGACGGCCCTGGCGGAACGGTGCCCGGCCGGCCGCCGCTGGAGGGCAAGTTTGGCCGCCAGCTTCCACTGCCGGCTCGCCAGGCGGCCGTCGCCCCTGGCGTCAAGGATTTCCGCATACGCGGCGTGGGTTTCGGCGAGCCGGTCGGTCCGGCCTTCCGCGCCTAGCAGCCGGATCGCCAGGCGAAACTCTTTGTCCGCCACCGCGTGATTGCCGACCTGTTCATAGATCTGGCCGAGTAGGGCGTGGCCGCTGGCGAGGGCCAGGCCCTCGCCAAGCCTCTTGGCCAGGTCGATGGCCTCTTTGACCACCTGAATGCCGTCGGCTGGGCGTCCAGTTCTCATCTTGAGCTCGCCGAGGCTAAGCAGGACGTGGCTCTTGGTCTTCTCTGTACCGGATTGGCCGAAGTGCGCGAGGGCAGCCCGAAAAGCGTCGTCCGCACGTTCCATCTGGCCCTGTCTCATCAGGAGCAATCCGAGCTCATTTTGGCCATACGCCTGCAATGCGCTGTCGTCTTCGAGCGCGTAGAGAGCAAGCGCCCTGTGCGTGTACTCGATTGCTTTGCCGATGTCGCCGCGCTCCTGGTATGCGATTCCAAGGCCGTGGTATGTCCTGCCCAGCCGGGGAAGGTCCCGCATCGTGCCGGCGGCCCTGAGGGCTTCCTCATAAAAAGCAATCGCCTGGTCAAACGAATGGTTCTTGACGTGAATCGAGGCGATGTGCTCGAGGATCCTCGCCTCGGTTCCCGGAAGGCGCGGATCCGTGGCCCGACTCAGCTTGAGCGCCCTTTCGGCCACTGAAAGGGCTCGAGGGTCTTCGTTCAGGTAGAGAGCGCTTGCCTCCCAGTCGGTGCACTCGACCATAAGCCATGGGTCCGGATCGATTTCGAGGAGGGCCTGTGCCTTGCGCAAGTGCTCCAATCCCTCGTCAGGTCGCATCGACCTCACGAAGGCTTGTCCCACGTAGTGTCTGACGCGGGCCTCGAGCTTCGCCGGCATAGGGCGGTCAAGAAGCGGAAGGCCGAGTGCGATCGCCTTATCGAACTGGCGCTGGAGGCAGAGCGCCTCCAGCTCCTCCACCCGAGCGTCGGCAAGGCCGCGTTCGCCCGCCGACTGATTTGCCGAGGACCCTCGAAGGAAATGCTGGACCGGCCGACCTGTGCGGCCGGCGATGATCTCGAGCGTTCGCATCGAGGGCCGGGCTTTTCCTGCTTCGATGAGGAAAACGGTCTGGCGCGTAAAGTCCGCCCCCGCCAGCTGCGACATGCTGAGGCCGGCGGCCAGGCGCGCCTGCCGGACGAGCGAGGAATCGACCTCGATGCCGGGAAGGCGCCCGCGTGGCTTGGTTTGACGATTGTTGATGCTGGCGTTTATATCACGCCGGACTGGTTGAGACGATGTGTAAAGTCACGCGGGCGGCCCTCTTTACCTAGACTCCTGGGCCCGTGGTGTCTGCCAAGACCGGCACTATCGACAGAATCACGGCCGCGATAGTCAGCACGGCGGAGAGGATCAGCTTGCGCATATTGCGCCTCCCTGCAAATGGGCCGGACGTCGCCTGCCCTTGGGCGCCATATAGCAGCCGCAGGAGCCCCCGTCAAGTGGCTACGGGAGTAGTGAGTTAACGGCGCCGGCTTTCCCAGGCCGAGCCGGCGCAGGATGGCTCAGCCGGCTTTCCGCATCCCGGGCCCGACCTGGACCTTGAGCCCGCTCCCAGCCAGGAAGGTGTCGATGGCGGCCTGGTAGTCGTCGAGCGTGAATCGATTCGTGATCATGGCCTCGCAATCGATCACGCCCTTGGCCAGCATGGTCAGGGCGCGCTCGAAGCTGTGGAGGACGGCCATCGAGCCGATGATCTTGATCTCATCGTTGTAGACCCGAAAAGGAGAGAAGGTGGCGGTCGCATCCGCGTTCGCCACACCGAACATCAGGAAAGTCCCGCCTCGCGCGACCCTTCGCAACCCGTCCTCGATCGCGGGCACGACGCCCGTGGCGTCGATGACGACGTCCCAGCCCTGTGGCCTGTCCAGCTCGTCCGCCGAGATGGCGACGCGGTCGGCCGCGAGGCGTTCGGCGAGCCCGTGCCGGTGGGGATTCCGCTCGACCACGTCCACCTGGCTGGCGCCGCTGTCCTTCGCCAGCTGGGCCAGCAGCAGGCCCATGGTGCCCGCGCCATAGATCAAGTAGTCCTCCGCCACCTGGAGATCGACCTGGTCGAGGCCGTGGACGGCGCACGACAGCGGCTCGACCAGGGCCCCCCAGTGGCGCGGCATTTCGGCGGGCAAGCTGAACGCGTTGGCCGACGGGACGGCCACGAACTCCGCGCACGCGCCGTTGGCGGAACCGACGCCGATGGCGTTCCAGTTCTCGCAGAGATTGAACCGTCCAAGCCGGCACTGCCGGCATCTGCCGCAAAAAAGCGATGGATCGACGGCCACGAAGTCACCGATCTTCACATTGCGAACGTCCGCCGCCACCGCCACCACCTCGCCGCAGAACTCATGGCCCGGAACGATCGGGTAGCGCGTCGGAGCGAACTCGCCGCGCAAGACGTGGATGTCGGTGCCACAGATGCCGCACGCCTCGACTTTGACCACGGCCTCGCCGGCGGCAGGCGCCGGATCCTCGATGCGGCCCACCGTCATCTTGTTCGGCTCTTGGATGACCACCGCTTTCATTTGACGGCTCCCATTGTCAGGCCGCGGATCAGCTGCTTCTGCGCGATCCAGCCTGCCAGCAGGACGGGGAGGCTGGCCATCGTGGCCGCGGCAGCGAGCTTCGCGTAGAAGAGGCTGCGGCCGCTGATGAATCCGACCAGGAAGATCGGCGCCGTGGCGGCGGTTGATGAGGTGAAGTTGACCGCGTAGAAGAATTCGTTCCAGCTGAAGATCAAACAGATCAGGGCGGTGGCGGCGATTCCAGGCGCGATCAGCGGCACGACGATGCGCAAGATCTCAGTTCCGAACGAGGCGCCGTCCACGCGGGCGGCCTCGAACAGTTCGGGTGGGATCTCGAGGAGAAACGACCGCAGCAGCCAGACCCCCAGCGGCAGGTTGATCGTGGTGTAGATCGCAGCCAGGGCAAAGATGTTGTCCAGCAGCTGCAGGTCGCGGGCCAGCAAATAGAGCGGCACCAGGCTGGCGGCGAACGGCAGGAATCGGGTCGAGATGAAGAAGAAGAGCACGTCTTGCGTCCGCTTGACCGGTCGTATGGCCAGCGCGTAGGCGGCGGGTAAGCCGAGGACCAGGACCAGCAGAGTCGACCCGAGGCTCGCGATCGCCGAGTTGATGAAGAACGGCGGGAAGTCGCCGGCCAGTACTGTCTGGAATTCCTCCAGGGTGGGTACGAAAAGAATCGTCGGTGGCGAGCTGGCCGCCTGCGGCTCAGTCTTGAGAGCTTCCAGCCACATCCACAGGACGGGAAAGAAGAAGACGAACACCACCAGCCAGCCGACCACCGACCACACGACTTTCGAAGTCGGGAACGGTCGCGCGGCAATCACCTTGGCCTTGCGCGGAAGAGCTGGCAGGTCCGGACTTACTGAGCTCAACGCCTGGCCTCCACCTGGAAGATTGAGAACAGCGTGCGCAGCCCGATCGTCGCAACGATCGTGGTGAGGATGACCGCGACCACTCCGATCGCCGACGCCTGCCCGATGTTGAATCCCTGAAAGGCGACGAGATAGAGCAGGAAGGGAATGTTGGTCGTGTCTTGACCAGGACCGCCATACGTCAGCATGTAGATCGAGTCGAAGGTCTGCACGACGAAGAGCGATCCAAGCAGCGCGCCCAGCTCGAGGAAGGGCCGGACCAGGGGCAGCGTGATGCGCCGAAACGCCTGAAACGCGGTAGCTCCGTCCACCCGGGCCGCCTCCAGGACCTCCGGGTTCTGCGACTGAAGCCCGGCGAGGATGATCAACATCATGAACGGCGTCCAGCGCCAGACCTCAACCGTCACCACTGTCGCCATCGGAAACTGGTTGACCCAGTCCACCCGGCTTAGACCAAATGGGCTCAAGAGATTGGGCAGCAGCCCGAACAGCGGGTTGAGCAGCGTGTCCTTCCAGATCAGGGCGCCAGCCGTAGGCATGATGAGGAACGGCGCGATCATCAGCGTCCGCATCAGTCCCTTCCCGAAAACTTCCGAGTTCAGAAGCGTCGCCACCGCCAGGCCAAGGACGACCGAGATCCCGATGACGGAGATGGTGAGGAGCACTGTGTTCCACACCGCTGTCCTGATGCTCTCGTCGGTCACGAGATTCGCGTAGTTGTCGAGCCCGGTAAATTTGAAGCTGCCCGGCCTGAGCAGGTTCCACGAAAAGAAGCTGTAGTAGATCGTCAGCGCAAACGGGATCTGCGTGATGACCACGACGTAGACGAAAGCCGGCAGCAGCGGCAGTCGCCGCAGCCAGCCATCACGGCGCGCGGCGGAGGCGGCGGTTGGTACCCGCACGCCTCCGCTGCTTGCGACTGAGCTCATTCGAGAAAGCTAGCTAGTGCTGGTAGACCTTGCCGACTGCGGCAGCCAGGGCCTGTGCTCTTTGGAGGGCCTGGTCGACCGTTTGACCTCCCGCGATCACCTTCGCGAACTCCTGCGACACCTGGTCGCCCAGCTGTTGAAACTCTGGGATGTCGACGTACTGGACACCGATGTACGGCACCGCGTCCACCGTGGAGTGAGTCACGTCCGCGTGCGCGATGGAATCGACCGTGACCGCCGCGAATGCGCCGGCGGCTGCCTGGTACTCCGGAATCGCATAGGTCGACGTGCGCGTTCCCGGCGGCACGTGCGCCCAACCCAACTTGGTGCCGACCAGCTTGATGTAATCCTTATTGGTCGCCCAGTCGATGAAGGTCCACGCCGCGTCCTTCTTGGTGCTGGTCGACGGTATGCCGAGCGCCCATGACCACAACCAACCGGAATATGGCGTGAGCTTGGTCGGCGCATATGCGTAGCCGGAGTTCGTCGCCGCGGCTCCCGTGAAGTTGCTCGCCGCCACCGTGGCGTCGTACCACATCGCGACCTTGCCGCTGTTGTAGGCGTTCAAACACTCGGTGAACCCGGCGTTGCCCGCTCCCGGCTCGCCGGCGTTCTTCAGCAGGTTCACGTAAAAAGTCACCGCGTCATGCCAGGCCGGCGTCGTCAACGTGGCGTTCCAGTTCTGGTCGAACCAGCGTCCGCCGAACGTGTTGACCACGGTGTCCAGCGGGGCGAGCTGCTCGCCCCAACCGGGTAGACCACGGAGGCAGATTCCGTTGACGCTGGAGCTGTTGACGGCGCGGGCCGCCGCCGCCACCTGATCCCATGTCGGGTGGTCGGGCATGGTGACGCCCACGGCCGACAGCATGTCCTTGCGGTACATGAGCATTGATGACTCGCCGTAGAAGGGCACGGCGTAGAGGTTGCTGTTGTAGGTGAGCGCGCCCTTGATTCCGGCGATCAGGTCGTCAGGCGCGTACGACGAATCTTTGGCGATGTATGGGGAGAGGTTCTCGATCCAGCCGAGCTTGGCCCAGATTGGCACCTCGTAGGTGCCCTCTGTGAAGAGGTCGAACCGCCCGCTCTTGGCAGCCACGTCCGTGGTCACCTGCTGCCGCAGCTGGTCCTCGGGCAGCGTCACGATGTTCACCTTGATGTTCGGGTGCGCCGTCTCGAAGTTGGGGAGGAGCGTCTTCAGGTCGGCCATCTGCGGATTGTCGACCGCCGCCATCGTGATCGTGGTCGAACCCGCGCTACCTCCCCCGCCGCCGGCTCCGGAGCACGCGCCGGCCACCAGGGCGAATACCACACCTACGATGGCCAGCCCGATCGGCCGGCTCGGTGATCGACGTTTCGTAGCACTCATTCAGAGTCTCCCCTTTCTCAACCAGGCAGCTGACACCTTCAAGTGACAACGTTGTCAGAAGACAACGTTGTCTTACATATCACAAATCGGGTTAGACTGCAACAGAAGAATTGCCCAGTGCTCGTGAGGGGAGTTATCTTGAGCGCGGGAAGCCAACGTTGACACCAGAATCGCGGCCCACGATGCGGGAGGTCGCGGCGCTTGCCAAGGTCAGCATCAAGACCGTCTCGAGAGTCGTGAACGGAGAGTCGGGCGTGTCTCCGCAGCTGGCCCGCCGCGTTGTCGCCGCCTCGGAACGGCTGGCCTACAGGCACAACCTGACCGCAAGCAGCCTGCGCAGGCTGGACGGCCGGAGCGCCACGATCGGCGTCGTCCTCGAGGATGTCTCCAACCCGTTCTCTTCTGCGCTTCACCGATCCATCGAGGACGTCGCCGTCGAACGAGGCGTGCTCGTCCTCGCCGGCAGCTCAGACGAATTGGAGGCGCGCGAGCGGAAGCTGGTGTCGGCCTTCGCCTCGAGGCGGGTTGACGGGTTGATCATCCAACCTTCGAGCCAGGATCACAGCTACCTGATCGCCGAGCGCAAGGCAGGCACCGCGATCGTATTCGTCGACCGGCCGCCGGCGTTCCTCGACGCCGACACGGTGCTTACGGACAACGCCGCCGGGGTGAGGCGTGGGATACGACACCTCGTGGCGCAAGGCCATCGGCGCATCGCCTACCTCGGCGACCTGCACACGATCGTGACGGCCGCGGAACGGCATCGCGGATACATCGAGGAGCTGGCCGCACAAGGGATCGAGGTCGACGAGAAGCTCGTTCGGCTCGACTTGAGAGGCATCGAGAGAGCCGAGACGGCCGTGATTGAATTACTCGATCAGCCAGTTCCCCCCACCGCGCTGTTCACCGGGCAGAACCTGATCACGATTGGCGCGTTCCGCGCGCTCCGGCGCTCGGGGCTTCACCAGCGCATCGCGTTGATCGGTTTCGACGACATCCTGCTCGCGGATCTCCTGGAGCCGGGAATCACCGTCATCGCGCAAGACCCCGCCGCTATAGGGCGCACGGCTGCTCAAACCTTGTTCCGCCGCCTCGATGGAGATCGGTCGCCCTCGGAACACCACATTGTCCTGACGCGAATGATCACCCGCGGTTCCGGCGAGATCGCTCCGTGATCGTGGTCTGTGGCGAAGCGCTGATTGACCAGATCCACAATGGGGACGGGACACAGCGCGCCGCGCCAGGCGGAGGGCCGTTCAACACGGCGCGTGCGCTGGCGCGGCTCGGAGTGCCGACGGGATTTCTAGGCCGTCTTTCGGAGGACGGGTTCGGACGCCAGCTCGCGGGCTTGCTCGTGTCCGAGGGCGCCACTCTCGAGCTCGCGAGCATTGGGCCCGAGCCGACGACGATCGCGATCGCCGACGTCGATGACGAAGGGTTTGCCGAATATCAATTCCTGGTCGAGGGAACGTCGGCGCCCAACCTCACGCTCGACATGGTTCCGGAACAGTTCGGGCCGGACGTCGCGGCTCTTCACCTGGGGACCCTGGGGCTCGTGCTCGAGCCGATGGCGTCCACGCTTTCAGAGCTGGCCGCTCGCGAGCGGGGCCGGCGCCTGGTGATGCTCGATCCCAACATCCGGGTCGGCCTCGTACCCGACACCGAATACCGCCAGCGTCTCAAGAGTGCGATCGCGCAGAGCACGATCGTCAAGGCGAGTGAGGCGGACCTGGCCTGGATCTACCCGGGTCTCGACCACGAGCTGGCGGCCGAACAGATTCTCGGCGCGGGAGTGAGCCTGGTCGTCGTGACCCTGGGCGCGAGAGGCGCGTTCGGCGCCCACCGAAACGAGCGCCGGCACGTCGAGGCTCCGCATGTCGAGGTCGTCGACACGATAGGAGCCGGGGACGCTTTCGGCGCCGCCCTGCTGGCATGGCTGCATGACCAGAATTGCGTTCGCCCCAACCTCTCGCTCGAGACAGAAGAGCTGAGAGCGGCCCTCGACTTCGCGTGCCTGGCGGGAGCGTTGACCTGCACGCGCGCCGGCGCCGAACCACCGTGGAAATGGGAGATGCAGGCCGCCTCAGAATCTCGAGACTAGCCGGCCTCCAACTTCCAGGTCACACCACCGACGTGCAGGTCGCGACCGGATGAAGGCCTGGAAGCGAGCCTCCCCCACACGCCCACGCACGACCTTCGAAAACGGCGAGCTCGAATCCGTGCCTCGGCACGAGCATCGCTCCGAGACTGTTCCAGGCGGTGGGGTCTGGAAGCTCGGCGAACTGGTCGTTGATCCTGGTCTCGCCGGCGTCCTGGCCGCCGAGGATCACCGCCCGGCCGTCCTCCAACGCCGTGGCCCCGGCGCCGCTCGTCGCCTGCGGCAGGTCCGGAAAGCGAACCCACGACGAGCTCTCGGTGTCAAAGCAGTCGACGCGAGTTGTCGCTGGTGATCGGCCTCCGGCGGCGCATGCGCTGAATCCGAACACGAATCCCGCGACGTGGTTGCGCGGCGCGGGCAGCGCGGGCAAGTCGGACCAGCCGCCGGTCTTCGGGTCATAGACCTCGGCCGGCCCGATGTTTCCCGCGACGCTGTTCCCGCCGATCACGTAAAGGCGACCGGCCGTCGCAAGCAGCGTGTGGCCGCCACGTGGGTGCCGCAGCGGGGCGAGCTCGGTCCAGGTCGAGGCGTCGAGGCGGAAGAAGCGGGCGCTGTCGCGTCCGAAGCTGTGGCCGCCCGCGACGTAGATCCGGTCGTCGAGGGTCGCCGCCGAGGTGTGATCCAGGCCGAGTGGCAGCCGCGGACCCGCGCTCCACGCGATCCCGTCGAGCACCCAGACCGTGCGCAGGCTGTTGCCGGCGGCGTCGAAGCCGCCGATCACGTAGAGCTTTCCGCCGGCCGCTGCGGCGCCGGACTCCTCGAGCGGAACCGGGAGGGCTGTCTCCAGACGCTGCGGAACCGGAGGCGATGGCGATGGGGAGATCGCGACCGGAGATGGGCTGGGACTTGGCGCCGCGGAGCGCGAGGAGGGCGTCGCGGCGGGGGCCTGTGGTCCGCCGCACGCCATAAGCAAGAGCAGGACCACGATCGACCAGGCCCTCCGCCAGGTCCCTTTCAGGGATTTCAACAAGACCCGACCCTAGACGAAAGGCGCTCCGCGAGTTTGAGACGGTTTATGAGACCGAAGGGAACGGAACGAGATACCGGTGCGGCCTCACGCTGCCGGCATGCGAACTTCGTGGACAATTCAGGGCCCTATGCCGACACTACGCTCGGAGTTGATCGGTGGATAACGAGCCGGCGGCGCCCACGACGCGGGCGAAGCTCTCCCCCGAGTCGATTGAGAAGGTCCGGCGGGAATGGGGCCCGTGGGCCGAAACCCTCACCACGCAGTCGGACTATGTGGACGCCGCGACCGAGGCCGCGATCGCGGGTCTGGAGGCGGGACTTCCGGCGGATCTAGTGGCGGCCATGATCCGGCTCAGGGCCGGCATATCTTCCGGCTACGCCGACAACCGGTCACGCGTCCTCTGGGAGCTTGCGCACTATGAGCGGGCCCGCCAAGAGGCGCGCGAGCTGGGAGCGTTGGGTCTCATCTCCAACGAAGCAGCCGCCACGATCGACCACGACTACGCCGCTCGCTCAGCGGCCCTCGGGGCATGGTCGCAGCCAATGCGTGGTCGAGCCGAGGTCGCGGCCGCGGCCGCACCTTCACGATCTGTCTCGAGCGCGACGCCGGGCCAGGTCGCTGAAGCCCCCCACCCTGCCCCGGCCGCCGCACCCGTTGCCCCGTCCCGGCCGCCGATCTCGTTGCGAGACCTGTTCGCCGAGCACTCTGTCCTCATCCTCGCCTCGCTCGGCGCGTTCTTGCTGGTCGTCGCCACGGTGTTGTTCGAGCTGTACGGCACCACCGGCTTTGGCGGTGGCGTCCGGTTGGCGGCGGTGGTCGCGCTGGACCTCATATTTGCGGCTGCCGGATACATTGCTCTTGGGCGACCGGACCTGCGTGCCGTGGGTCAGATCTACACCGCCCTGGCCGCCGTGCTGCTGCCGCTCGTTGGCGTCGCAGCGTGGACGTTCCTGGAGCTCGGCTCGCGCGGCATCACGGTAGACCAGGCAGTTGCGGTCACCGGCGCCGCGTGCGCGTTCGTTTATGGCGGGCTGGCCCTCAACCTCGGCCTGCGGTCATACGGCCTGATGTCGGCCGCGGCCGTCGCGGCCGCGGCCTGGGGCGTGTCGGGCGCGGTCGGCGGCGAGCACTGGAGGCCTGCGGTGCTCGCGATCACGCCTCTCGTGTTCGGGGCCTGGGAGGGCCTCAGGCGAGACGCTGTTTTCCGGGACTTCCCCTGGTTTGCCCACGCCACCGGGGCGATTGCCGTGCTGTTGATGCTCAGTCACGAGCCCACGAGCTGGCTCTGGCCGGCAACGCTCGCCTCGCTGTCCTTTGCGTACCTGGCGTGGCAGGCGATTGCGCAGCACCCGAGCCGCGCCTGGACCGGCGAAGCAGCGCTGGTGCTCGCCGCGGCCGCGCTGGTCGGTCCCACGGGCATCAACTCCTACCACTTCCTGTTCCCGATGCTCGTTGCTGTTCCGCTGATCGGCCTGACGCGCACGCCGGATGAGCTCGGCGTGGTCGGGCGCCTCTACGGTGCCCATCCCGCGCATCTCCATCTCGCTGTCGTGGCCGGTTTCGGGATCGCGTGCTGGCAAAACGCCCTCGGCGAGACGTGGCCGCTGGCGAGCGTCCTGTGGTTTGCGTTCACCCTGTACGCGGCCGATTTCTGGCTCGGCCGCACCGAGCTGACCGGCTACACGCTTCGGGCAGCCCTGCCACTCGCCCTGGCGGCCACCGGACGAGCGCTCGAGCTCGGCCCGTGGACCGCGACGCTGACCGCGGTCTCCCTGCTTCTTTTCGTTGCGCCGTTCGCGGGGGCAGCGTTCAAGCCGCTGACCCGTCACGCTTCGTCCTTCTTATATGCAGCGCTCGTGCTCGTCGCCGTCGAGCTGACGGACGCCACTGTCGGGCCGGGCCGCTGGGAGATCCCGGCCGCCCTTGTGGTGTCGTCGCTGGCGTTTGGAATCGCCGGCGAGATCAAAGCGGTCCGCCTCGCGGACTGGACCACCCGCGGGCTCTTTGGGATCGCCTGGTTCGTGAGTGTTGACGCCCTCAACGCCCAGGGCTGGCGCGGCCCGTTCGACGCCCTGCTGGCGCTCTTCTACGCGGGAATCGCGCAGGTGCGCGCCTTGAACCGGCACTCCGTGGCGGTCGCAGGGCGGCGCTGGTTCGTGCACATCACAGCCGCGGCCGCGCTGCTCCTGTGCTTCACGGGACCGGACGACCTGCTCTGGTGGCGATTCGCGATCGCCTTTGCCTTGATCGCCACGGGCTACTGGTGGCAGGCGCTGGCGCGCGCGAACGTGGAGACGCCGTGGATCGCGTGGGGCACGCTGGCCATGGCGGCGATATCGCTCGTCATTGCCACAGTCACACGGCCCTGGCAAGGCGCCGCCGTCGCGGTCGCGGCGCTTGCGCTCACCGTCGCATGGGCGGTGCTGCGCCGGGCCTGGATGCGTCCCTATCTCGAAGAGAGCGCGTTCACGGTCCTGTTCGCGACGGCGTTTCTCGGCGGCGTGCTCGCGCTGAGACAAGAGGTGCCGCAGTGGCAGCAGTCGACCACGGCACTGGTCGCTGCGGTCTTCCTGTTCGCCTGGTCGCTGATCCCAACCGTGCCGGTCGTGCGCCGTTTGCGCCCGCCAGTCCGGGCCCTCGCCGCAGCTTCAGCAACCACGGCAGTGCTGCTTGTCGCGGCCGTGCTCAGCCTCGATGCCGCCTACATGGGATTGATCGCGCTGGCGATCGCCGCCGCGCACGCCGAATGGCACGTCCGCGCGAAAGCGGAGGTCGAGCGGTGGTACGCGATCGCCGCCGTGCTGGTCGTGGCTCCTGTCATCTATCTGTGGCCGTATGCCCACGCGGTGCCTGCCCTGATGGCGATCGAATTCGTCGCGCTGGCCGCGTTGACCGTGAGCGCCGGCATCCGGCGCCGCGGATGGTTCCTCGCCTACCCCGCTTCCCTCCTGCTCGTGCCTGCGCTGCACCTCGCCGTCGTCGCCCTCGGACGCACCCCGGACGCGGAGCTGGAAGAGATATGGATGGCGGGCCTCGCCTGGATCGTGGGCCTCACCGGCTTGATGGTCAGGGTGAGCTTCGGGCGCAAGTGGGCCCTGTCGGTCGAGGCCGGAGCGGTCACAATCGCGGCCGGCGCGGTGCTGGCGATGTCCGCCGGCGGATTCCCCGACCCGGCCGGGATCGCGCTGCTCGCGTATGCGCCGCAGGTGTACACCGCGGCGCTTCAAGAACGTGCGCGCTGGGTGCTTCCGGTCGCAGCGGTCACCGCGTTCTTGGGAGCGGTCACGCTGCTCTACTCGCACAACGCGGAGACGATCTACTACGCCGCCGCGCTCGGCGTGCTTGGATTGCTCATCTGGGTTGCGGGACGAATCTCCACGCTCTGGCTTGGTCACGATCGATTGGTCGACATGCACAGGTACCTCGGGCTCGGGTTGCTGGGCGTCGCCGGCGCTGCCGGATTCTTCTTCCCCGACCGCACTGGTGCCAACAGCCTCGGCGCCGTGCTCGCGGCGGGTGGATTGCTGATCACCGGCGGTGTGTTGTGGCTCGATGCGCAGACCTACAAGGACCGCCCCAACTTCTACCTCGCGATCATCGCCGCCACGACGGCCGGATATTTCGTCGCGCGTGACGTGGGGCTCCCATCCTGGCAGCTGGTTCCGCCAGGGTTGGGACTGGTCGCATGCGGCATCCGCCTGCGCACTGAGCAGGAGTTCCACGTCGACGTGCACATCAGGCAGCTGATCGTCGCCTTCGGCCTGGGACTGGTGATGGGTTGGGCGGCGGTGCTGACGGTGTCGGGAGACGCTAGCTGGCTGGTCGTCCTGCTGATCGAGGGCGCCATCACGGTGGGCACGGGTATCGTGCTGCGCAGCCGAGTTCTGCTGGTCGGTGGCGGCGCAGCCCTCGCGGTCGTCTCACTGCGCGCACTGTTGACCGTCGCACAGGCCGGCTACCTGTTCGCGGCGTTCGCCGCGGTCGCCCTGGTGCTCCTGGTGGTGGCCACGGCGCTTGCCCTGGGCCGAGATCGCTATCGCGCCGGCGCGCAGGGCATGCGCGAAGAGTTCGCACACTGGGAGTAGACAGCGCGAACCCCTTAGTGCTGGTGATCATGGGAGTGTCGGGCTCCGGGAAGACGACCGTGGCCGAAATCCTCGCGGACCGCCTCGGCTGGGCATTCCAGGAGGGCGATGCGCTGCATGCCCAATCGAACATCGAGAAGATGACGTCTGGGCAACCCCTCAACGACGCAGACCGCCAGGCCTGGCTCGAGGCGGTGGCGGAATGGATCGAGCGGCGACTCGATGCCGGCCAGAGCGGGATCATCACGTGTTCGGCTCTCAAGCGGTCTTATCGCGGTGTCATCAATCGACGAGGTAAGGGTGTTCTGCTGGTTTACCTGGCCGGCACCAAAGCCACCATCGCGCGGCGCCTGGCCGCGCGGCCCGCGCATTTCATGCCGCCGAGCCTGCTCGACAGTCAATTTGCCGACCTCGAGGAGCCTGCACCGGACGAACCGCACATTCGGATGGACATCGGCCAGCCGGCGCCTGTAATTGCGCAGCGCCTTGCCCGAGAGCTCGGACTGGGCGCCGGCCAGGCCTAGATGTCATGGCGCCGGCGCCGGCGCCGGCGCATCCGCAGCGTCGAGCTCGTCGGCCATGATGAAGGCTCGCCCGAGCAGCAGTCGTGTCGTGAGGTATCCGATGAGGAAGCCCGCTATGGAGAAATAGCCGAGCAGGCCGAGCGCGAAGATCTGACTGCTGGGCTGGTTGCCGAACGCGGGCGCGAGAAATGCCGTCAGGCGCTGGAGCTGGCCTGGAATCTGAAGTATCTGGGTCAACCCCACGCCGACCAGGATCTTGGTCAACCAATCGGAAATCTGCTCCAGGTTGGTGTTGCCCACCCAGCCCTGACTGACGGGACCGTTCGCGGGGCCTGCCTCTTGAAGCCGGCGCGGCACCCCAAAGAGAAATCCCACGAGACCCCCTCCCATCAGCGCCGCCAGACCGAGCAGCAGTGCGAGGCTGAAAATCGAGGGGCCTGATTTGCCGCCGATCGCATTCGAGTACAGCCCGATCGGAACGAGTCCGATAAGGATCACTCCGACGACACCGAACAGAGCAGGCACAGGCGACCAGGCGAGGGTTCCAAGGCCGAGCAAGGCGCGGCCGAACGATCCCCAGGTCCATTTTTTCTGGGGCGACGGATCAACCATCTCCTGCTATGGAAAGTCGATGCTCAGCACAGGGTGAAGCTCAACTCCGTTCGGAGCGACCCCGGTCTGGCCGTGAAGGCGATCGAAGAAACCGATTCCCGTGACGATCACGCTGACGTTGACCGACTGGAAGCTCGAGCTGGCGACGTAATGAGAGTCAAAGCTCGCTCGAGCCAGCGAGATGGAGGGGCGAAAAGGACTGCCAGAACCGACGCACCCTGGATTCGGGATCTCGACGATCATGGTCCGCTTGCCGTCCGAAATGACCAGGTGGTAGTCGTTGTCGGCCTCGAGCTTGAAACCGGTCAGCGTGGCCTGGATCGTGAAGTCGGTCAATTCGGTGGGAGCCACCCGGTTCGCATTCGGCGCGTTGGTCGGGGCCTGGAGAGCGACCATCTGCGCAACGGTCGTCGACACCGCCGACAGGCTGACCTGGCCGGCGTCCACATCCGTCCCCGTCTTGACCGCCCAGCGCTCAATCCCACACTGGCCGATGACCACTCCCCCACCTTCCCCATCGGCGGATGGACCCGGCTGGGTCGACGCCATGGGCGTGCCGGGCGGCACGTGGTGGTGGCCTGCGACGTAGCCGCCGCCGACCCCCATCAGGCCCGCGGCGATCATGCCGGCCGCCCCGCCTGCAATCGCGCGCCGGTGGCGGCGCAGCGGCGTCCGAATCCGCGCGCTCAGGCCGGCCTCCTCGCGATCGTGTGATCGTTCATCGCATGCGCGCGCTTCAGCCACGTCCGGTTGAAGCTGTACAGCGCTTCGAGGACAGGCGGTACCACGAGGCCGGCCACGACCATGATGGAAGCCTGCTGATCCGCCGTCAGGCTGCCTGGGTTCTGGGCCACGTAGGCGGCCAGGGCGAGGCTCAAGACCTGGAGAACGTTCTTTCCCCAGAATTCACTCGTCTGGTAGCCGGGTTTGTACGGAGTCATGTGAGCTCGACCTCCTCGAAATTCCAGGCGACCGATGGCTTTGGGTGGACCATCAACCAATACCCCTGTTCCGCATGCAAAGCCGCGTGGCGCAGGCGCTCTGCAAGCCCTCCAAACATGAGCCTTAGTCGCCGTGCTGTCAAGCCACGATTGGGCGGCTGCTTGACAGCGAAGCCGACGCGGGCACATGGACCGCGCCTCGGTCGTTCTGCGCCGTGTCGCACTCGGGCGTGCACGCAAGCGCCCTTAAACGATCACGAACTCCTCATGAGCTCGGGGTCAGGAGCGCGTCGTAAAGGTCGACCGTCTGAGACGCGATGGCGCGCCAACCAAAGTGCTCCAGCACGCGCTCGCGTCCAGCTTTGCCCATCGTGGCGGCCAGGGTAGGGTCCCCCAGAAGCTCCTCGATACGGCCCGCCAGCCCGCTCGTAAAGGCGTCGAGGTCTGCTGGATTGAAATCCACGAGGTATCCGGTCTCGCCCTCGACCACGATCTCGGGGATCCCGCCGACTCGCGACGCGACGACCGCCGTCTCGCAAGCCATTGCTTCAAGGATCACCAGACCGAAGGGCTCGTAGATGGACGGGCAAACGAACACTTCGGCATGTGAGTGAAGATGAATCAAGTCCTCTCGCGGTATGAAGTGGTCGATCCAGATCAAGTTGCCTCGCTCGGCAGAAACCCGTGCGGCCAGAGCCGCCACCTCGGCGGCGATTTCGGGTGTATCCGGACTGCTGGCCACGATGACCACCTGGTAGCGACGGTCGAGCTTGAGGGCCGCCGACAGAAGCAGTGGAAGGCCTTTCTGTCTTGTGATGCGCCCGTTGAACAGGACAAAGGGCCGGCTCGGGTCGATGCCAAAGCGTGCCAGCGTCTCGGGCGACGATTGAGGCCGGTAGATCTCGGGATCGATTCCGTTGTGGATGACATGGACACGATCCGGGTTGACAGCGGGATAGCAGCTCAGCACATCTTCGCGAACCCCGCGCGAGACGGCGATCACCGCGTCTGCGCTCTCGATCGCGGTGCGCTCGCAGAACATGGAGAGCGCGTAACCGCCGCCCAGCTGCTCGGCTTTCCAGGGCCTGAGTGGCTCGAGGCTGTGAATGGTCATCACGTGTGGAATCGACCACATCAACCTGGCAAGGTGGCCGCCGAGGTTCGCGTACCAGGTATGACTATGGACGAGCTGGGCGCCCTTGACCGCTGCGGCCATGGTTAGATCGATCGAGATCGCCTGAAGGGTGGTCGACTCTGGCTTCGGTTCAGACAATGCGTTCCAGGGCTGATGGCTCGTCACGCCTGGTTCGCTCCTGGGCGCTCCCCAGCAATCGACCGAGACGCCGACCAGCTGACGCAGCTCGCGCGCGAGGTACTCGACGTGAGTGCCTGCGCCGCCATAGACCTCGGGTGGATACTCACGGGTCAGGAGCGCAATCTTGTAAGGACGCATCATGTCAGCGCAGGAAAGTCTATGTAGCCCGAGCGAAGAGCGGCGCCCGCTTCTACGTGCGCCTTTGGGAGTTGCCGCCCTCCATCCTATTTGTCTGCCAATTCCATCAACCGTGCGCAAATCGAATCGAAGTCCGTTTGCTGCGTCGCGATCATTGACCTGGCCATGCTTTGGAGCGCGTCCAGGTTCCGTGACGATGTGTCGTCGATCGAACGATTTGCGACGGGTACTGGGGTCTGGAACCGGTAGTAGTCGCCCGGCGGAACCATGCGGCGAAGTTCGTACTGGACGGTGTCGGACGCGCCGTCAAGCACCACGCTGATGATCGGCTGGGCCCACCAGACCTTGCCCCAGAGGCGGGCCATGCTGTAGGTGATGGGGTTGTCTGTATCGCCGGTCCCGAGCGAGACCATGAAAATCTTCTGGCCTGGCGCGGCGCCTTCGTGAACGTCGACCCATGCGGCCATGCCCGGGTTATTGGCAAAGACTCCGCCGTCGACCAGCGCCAGATCGCCAGAAGGGTCGGGGACCCGGAGCGGCGGGAAATAGGTCGGGGCGGCAGAGGTAGCCCTCGCGATCAGATGCATTGGGCGATCGGTACTGGGATCCGTGATCGCCTGCGCGCGCCGGAAGAACCATGCCGTGCGGGTGCGCAGCTCCCACGACGTGACCAGCACGCCGGTCACCGCCTCGCTGAGCCGCGACTCGCCAGCGTACTGCTTGAGCAATCCCTCCAGGGGGCCGGCCGGGTAGGCCGCCCCCGCGACCAACGACACCGCCCGTCTCCACCACACCTTTGTGAAGATCTCGGCGCCATGCTTCACGTAGAGATCGATCATGTCCTGCGCCGTGTATTTCGGCTTGCCGTCCGCGCCGGGCACCGTCAAGCCGACGGCGAGAATTCCGCCGGTCGATGTTCCCGCGACGAGGTGGAACAGCTCGGCGATGGGCCGGTTCGTCCGGCGCTCGATTTCCGCCAGGACAACGGCGGGGATGATCCCTCGAATCCCGCCACCGTCGATCGAGAGGATGGTTCGGTACTCCGCACCCTCGCCTTTCCTGGCCGGCTGCATCGGCATCGCTGGTGCCGTCATCGCACGCGCACCGGGGTCCACGGCGCGAACGGATTGGCCACGCCACGGAGGGCTGTCCGCAGCTCGGGAAAATGGCGCAGGAGGACGCTCGAGAACCCGTTTTCATCGAGCCATTTCATGCCGACCGGAGTGTAGACGTCCGGCGTGAAGTCGACCGTGAAAAACCTGTCGCTGTTCAGCCGCCGCGACGCCATCAGGATGAAGATACGGAAGGCCGTGTCGCTGAATCCGAAGCCGGGAGGCAACGGCTCGGCGAAGAGTCCGACCATGAGATCTACGGCGTCCAGGTCCCCGTTGTAGACGTCGCGGATCTCAGCGACCCAATTCGGGTTGTCCGAGATGTCCTCGAAACGCTTGATCGGCGGCTTGTGGAGGAGCTGACGAAACTGGTTGTACCGAGGCACGCCGCGTTCACGAGTGCGCATCAGGTCCAGCGCCGCGAGGTCGACCTCGGTACCGTCTATTTCAACCAGGTGCTGCATCGCGCGCGGGAAATTGTGAAGAGTCATCGCTCCGGGGTTCATCAGTCCAAATGAGTAGAGGGCGTTGCTCATCCCCACCCTGTCCAGCACCTCGCGCGCATTCTTGAACGCGACCTCGGGAAATGTCCTCTCCTCTAGGAGCTGATCGTCGGCGACAGAGCGGATCTCGTAGTCGTCGGGGATCAGCGGGTGCATTCGGTAAACCGCGACGAACTCTTCTGTGATCGAGTAGGGCACCCCGAAATGGTCGGTGGCAGACCCAGGGATTCCGCTCCAGACTTCGCTCTTGCCGATCCGTCCGGCCACTCTGTGCACCGACTCGCCGGCCAGTCCCCACCAGTTTGTCCGCAGGGCCAGCTGCGTCGTGGGATGGCCCAGGATCCCAGGCGTCCACTCCACCGTGTGGATCTTGGCGATGAGTGCGGCGTTGATGAGCCGAGCGTGATCGAAGAGTTCCTGGTCCGACCAATCCGGGTACTCCTGCAGGAGCTCTTCGCAGATCGAGTTGTGCTCGAGCGAGAAGAGGGTGTGCATCAGGTCCAGGCCGAGCCACCAGTTTCCCGTGACCCCGGTCACCTCCACTCCCGTCTTCGGGTCAACGGGGAGAAGTCCGTTGGAGCCGACCTTCAACCTGCCCTCGACTCCGGAGCGAACAGCGGCCTGGGTGGGAGCGTCGCTGCCATAGAGCTGAGATGCGTCCCACCACTGGCTCGCGAGGTTGACGAATGACGGCGGGTTGTCACCAGGCGGACTGCTCGGGTCACGACGCGTCCGCAGGATGGTCATCGGGCGATGTGGCCACGGATCGTCCCTGGACAGCTCGATCTTCCATGGCTCGTGCTTGCTGTTCTTGCCATGCGAGAGCCAGTCGTGCACATTGAATTGAAGCCATGCCGCCGCGAGGAGGTTCAACGTGGAGGCCGGGATGAATCGGTCGCGGGTCAGGAGCCGGCGGCTCACGGTGCGCGGGTTCGGAGTCAGCAGGACGTCGTCTCCTGGCACAACCGTTGCCTCCACTGGAACGTTGCGCCCGAAGCGGCTGCCCGCCCGACCCATCTCCGGAACATCGAGGTCGTTGAAGCTGCCGTCGACGCTGCGCACGCCATGGGAACCTCCGCCTTCTGGCAGCTTGGCCGGCGGCTTGACTCGCGGCATCGTCTCGGTGTCGTGGAGATTCTGCTGGCGCAAACGCGTGCGGAGCCCTTCGAGCACCGCTGCGCCGGTGAGCACGGGCAACCTCCACCAACCTGACGTGTGATCGATGTTTTCCGCGACCGCTGCCCAAAGGCGAGCGCTGAATGACGGCCTGAATGGTGGGATGCTCACGGATGTCCGCGGTATGCCCGCGCGCCGACGACCGCCAGCACGGTGTTGGTGAACGAGATGCCCGCCACCAGGAGACCGTGTCGCCATGGGAGCTGTCCCAGCGCCGCGGCAGTCAGAGCGGCGCCCGTATCGATGCCGTGAACGGCCACGCCCTCACGCAGCAGCCGGCCGCGCTGCTGGGGCCGCCGGAAAAGATCGACCGCGATGAAAAGGGTGCGGACACCGAACATTCGAAAGACGTAGATCATTCCTGGCTCGAGCTCCGGACGCACGCCAAGACGGCGAATCAGAAAGCGCGGCGCCACCACGCCCAGGGTGCCGTTGACGAGCATGATCCCGGCCAGGGATTTCCAGGCGAGCTCCCCTCGGCGCGCGTTCCTCCTTCTGCTCATACGACCTCGACTCGATGTCGCGCTATGCGTTCTTCGACCAACCAGTACCCGCTGTAGGCGGCGTCGGCAGCCGCGTACCGCCGGCGAGCCCGGGCCGGTTTGCCAAGGGCCAGCTCGGTGTCTCCCCACTGAACTTGAAGCCACGCGAAAGCGCGCATCTCCTTGGCGGTGATCTCTTCTGCCGCGCGCGCGTATAGAGCGAGCGCGGCTTCCAGGCGGCCGAGTTGAGTCTCGAGATTGGCAAGGCGGCAGAGGTTCTCCCAGGTCGGTTCCTCAACCGCAAGACCTCGATACACGCGGGCGACCGCTTCATGACGGCCGAAATGCAGGTCGAGGTCCGCGGCAATCGCGCGCCGTTCACTGCAATCACACAACAGGGCGAGGCGAGCAAGATCTCGTTCGACTTCGTGGAACCGATGGACGTGGAAGTCGAGCTTGGCTTTCAGCAGCCACAGATCCGGCCAACCCGGATGTCGAGCCAATGCGTCATCGACCACCTGAGCAGCCTCGGTGCTATGCCCGGGCGTGCCGCTCAGGACCGCACGCTGGTAGAGGCAAGCGCCGTACCGCGCGGCGGCGCTCGCGCTGCCATCGCCCATGGCCCTCGAATGGAGCAGCCGGGCCAATTCGTCGAGGCGCCCGAGCTCGGTCGCGAAGTCGGTCGACATAGTCGGCGCTACCAGGGCTCGGCCATGTACGGGAAGCCGGCAAGGAACTCCTTGTCGTTCTTCAGCGGATTGGGTGGCGTTTTGGGTTCTATCGGCGCCTGGTCCCACAACGCCTGGTCGCTGAGGGTCTCGACGCTGTACGGCTTGGCGCCCACCTTCGCGTCCATGTCGAGGAACAGAGAAAGAAATCGTGTCGCAACCTGGTCCTCGAGACGGCGCCCGAACGGCCAGCTGCCGGTGGTGTCCATGTCGACTGCGCACACGTTGGGCACGAATATCTCAAACGGCCTTCGGAGGGGAATGTCAAGACCGCTTGTGTTCCAGCTGTCGTCGGGCATGTTGAGCTGCTGGAACAGCATCTTCGCCACGCGAGGAAAAGCCTCGGCCGCGAGGGCGTAGGTCTTGTGGACCGAGACCGGAGAGTTCTCATGGTCGAATGCGCAGTCGAGGCCCAGCGCTGTGATCGAGGGACCGAACCCCCAGGCCAGGTGTCCCAGCCGCTTGACGAGATGGGGTCCGAGGAGAAAGTTGTTGGCGCCGATCTGCCGGCTGTCCTCGCGCTCGTTGAGACCCGCATCGGCAAACGGTTGACCGGTCGTATCGACGAGCTTGTACTTCTTCAGCTCCGCATCGCTCCGGACGAGGTCCAGAAATGCCATCGGATGCTCGATCCACAAAGGGTGGTCCGGGATCGATTCGACCTTATGGGCGGCCTTCGACACCCAGCTCTCACCCCAGATGTTGACAATCCGGTCCTGCGCCGGCGACCTGGTGATGAACGCAAGGGGGATTCGAAGGATGATCGCGTTGCAGTTCTTGCCCGCCCGTGCGTCCTCGCCTGTGTACACGAATCGGAAGTTGCCGTTCGCATCCTTCCGAAAGCTGTTTCCGCGCCAAGCCCAGGGACCTGGTGGCAGATCCGTCTTGACAGAATAGCCCAGCTGCGGATTGTTCGGGTCGAAGTTGAAAAGGTCGTTGCCATCGAGCTCGAGCAGGGTCTTGGGGATGGGCAGCTCGCGCGCCTCGGGCCAGGTGTGAGGCACGTGGTAGAACTGCGGGGCATAGTTGATCGAGCGGAAGAAACCCGTCAGGTCGTTGAAGAACGCGTCGTCACGGCCCCCGATGAAGACATCTATCTGGTGGCCGCGCGGCGACTTCAGCACCACAGCCTGGTTCGTCTCGACGCCGGCACTCATGTCGCCCCCCGGAAAGCCGGTGAACGAGATCCGTGCGGAGTTCACGTTGTCGACGACCACGCGGACCTCGGACGTGAGGAGTTCACCCAGGTACTTGTCCTTCACCGCGTCGAAGTAGGTCACCAGGGACTCCAGGGTGCCTTCGGTGCGGGGCCAGAACACGCGCGGATGAGCCGTCATCCGGATCCGGTAGAGCATGTCGGAATCAAAAACGCCGGTGTCGGGCATGGAAGCAAAGGTGAGGGCGACCACCACGCTTTCCTGCCCGTCGCGCCCGGCCGGAAAACCGAACACGTCGTAGAGGTCGGCTGCGCTCGCGTCGATGTCCGAGAAGATCGAGTTGACGGCGTTCGGGTCGTTGTGATCGGCCAATTTACGACCTCTTTCTACTGCCCGGCAAAGAGCCCGCGTGATTACGTGAACAGGTCCCTTCCGCCAGTATTCCCATCGTCAACGCAATGTCAAGTACCTCCGACCCGACCAACTTGACAGCAGCCGCGATGCCTCCATAATCGTTTCTCACGCGGCCAATTGCGGTGGTACGAGCTTCCGGCGCTCGAGAGGTTGAAACGTGGAGGCAGGCACGAGATCACGCCTTGCGGACAGTGCACCCGGCGCCCTAGACGCCGTGCTCGCCCTCGTGGCGCTTCGCCGAGGACGTTGATCGATGCCGGAGTCCCACGAGGCGGATTTCGAATACATCGTGGTCGGTTCAGGAGCCGGCGGTGGGCCGCTCGCAGCAAACCTGGCTCGCGCGGGACACTCGGTCCTTCTGCTCGAAGCCGGCGGCGAAGACGAAGGCGACACCTACTCGGTGCCGGCGTTCCACGCTATGGCCAGCGAGGACCCCCTCATGTCATGGAACTACTTCGTCCGGCACTACGAAGAAGACGACCGCCAGCGGCGGGATGACAAGTTCGTACCCGCCCGGGACGGAGTGCTGTATCCGCGATCCGCAACGCTGGGCGGTTGTACCGCGCACAACGCTTTGATCACTGTCTATCCACACAACCACGATTGGGACGAGATCGCGGACGTGAGCGGCGACAGGACCTGGGAGAGCGCCGCAATGCGGAGGTACTTCGAGCGCCTGGAGCGATGTTCCTACGAGGATCGCCCATGGGCTCTGGCCAGGATCAAGCTCCTGGCGAATGTTCTCCGGCACGTTCCGTGGGTCGCCGACAGGGTCGCCAACCTCGGCAAGCATGGATTCGACGGGTGGCTCTCCACCTCGATGGCCAGCCCGACTCTCGCCCTCCATGACCGCCAGATCATTGACGTGGTCCTCGCGGCCGCGGAGGACGCGCTCGCCAACCAGCTCGGCAGGCCGCTCGCGGCCCTCGAGCGGCTGGAGACCTACCCGGACCCAAACGACTGGCGCGTCCAGGGCGATGGCACCGAGGGACTGTGGATGGTGCCGCTGGCGACAAGATCGGGCCGGCGCAACGGAACGCGTGAGCTCATCGACGAGGTACGGCGCCGGCACCCCAAACAGCTCGTCGTCAAATCCCATGCACTGGTCGAGCGGGTCCTCCTCGGCGACGGAAATCGCGCGACGGGAGTCGAATATATCGACTGCGCGCATGCCTATCGCGCCGACCCCTCAGCCGTAGCAGAGATTTCCGGTTCGCGTCAGCAGGTGTTCGCCCGCCGCGAGGTGATCCTGAGCGCCGGCGCCTTCAACTCTCCTCAGCTGCTGATGCTCTCGGGGATCGGCCCCCAAGACGACCTTCGACGGCTTGGCATCGAGCTCCGGGTCGACCTGCCTGGCGTCGGAAAGAACCTGCAGGACCGCTACGAGATCGGCGTGATCAGCCAGATGAAGCAAGACTTCGCCCTCACTCGCGACTGCCTCTTCGCGGCGTCCCCCGGCGATGACTCCACCGACCCGTGTTACCAGGAATGGCTGGCGGGCCGTGGCGTGTACACGAGCAACGGTGTCGTGGTCGCGATCACCAAGCGATCGTTCCCGGATCGCCCCGACCCCGACCTGTTCATGTTCGGCCTGCCCGCGTACTTCAAAGGCTACTACCCGACCTACTCGCAGGCCCTGGAGCGGAATCGCAACCTGTTTACGTGGGCCATCCTGAAGGCTCATACGCGCAACACAGCCGGCACCGTGATGCTGCGATCCGCCGATCCGCGCGACCCGCCCCTGATCAACTTCCACTACTTCGATGAGGGGAACGATACGAATGGCGAGGACCTTTCCTCGCTGGTCAAAGGGGTCGGCTTCGTGCGCGGACTGCTCGAAAAGATGGACGGCGTGGTGAACGCCGAACTGCTGCCCGGTCCCAACGTCAGCTCTGAACAGGAGATCGCTCAGTTCATCAAGGACAACGCCTGGGGACATCACGCGTCGTGTACCTGCAAGATCGGGGCGCCGGGTGATCCCAGCGCCGTCCTGGATGGTCGGTTTCGGGTGCGAGGAGTCTCCAACCTGAGGGTGGTAGACGCGTCCGTTTTCCCTCGAATCCCGGGGTTCTTCATCGTCTCGGCGGTTTACATGATCAGCGAGAAGGCCAGCGCGGTAATGCTCTCGGAGGTGTCGTAGTTGTGAGTGACGAGAGGCGCGTCAGCGGCGTCCCGCCCTACCGCGTTTCGCTGATCACACGCCTTTTCGCGCGGTTCGCCGCCCGCCTCGACAAGAAACCGGGTTGGGACAAGCTGAGCCCGTATTTCGGTGCGCTCGTGCTCGGGGGCCTGCGCACCACGCTGCGGCGCCGCAACCTGGCGGACACGAGCCACTATCCATCCCTCCCCCATGAAGAGTCCCCACCGCCCGAGCGCTACATGACCAGCCGCAGCCCGGACGGCACATACAACGACCTCAACGTGCCGGCGATGGGGAGCGCCAACACGCGTTTCGGCCGCAA
Organism: Candidatus Dormiibacterota bacterium; assembly: GCA_035260405.1. Lineage (GTDB taxonomy): Bacteria > Chloroflexota > Dormibacteria > Dormibacterales > Dormibacteraceae > Palsa-870. The sequence goes on along the minus strand of DATFVI010000005.1, from coordinate 5,694 downwards.
CGTGCCCAACCGGTACACGTTCGTCAACGAGCGGTCGGTTCTCACGCCCAATCCGAGAACTGTCAGCCGCGAGCTCCTCACTCGCGACCAGTTCATCCCCGCGACCATCCTCAACATGCTCGCCGCGGCATGGCTTCAATTCATGGTCCACGACTGGCTGTCGCACGGTCAAAACCAGAAGGAGGTCCGCTGGCGAGTCCCTTTGACGAAGGACGATCCCTTTCCGAACCACCCGATGGAGATCCTCAAAACTCGACCGGACCCGACCCGGCCGCCCAACACAGACCGCGATCCCCCCAGCTTCGTCAACGTGGCCAGCTCGTGGTGGGACGCCTCGCAGCTTTACGGCAGCGATGCCCAGACCCAGGCCAAGGTCCGCTCCGGTGAGCGCGGCAAGCTGAGGATCGAGAAGAGCGGGCTGCTCCCGCTCGACCCCCAAACCAAGATCGAGGTGACCGGCGTCAACGGCAACTGGTGGCTCGGGCTGGCGCTCATGCACACCCTGTTCACGCTCGAGCACAACGCGATCTGCGACCGCCTTCACCGTGAATACCCTTCGTGGAACGACCAGGAGCTCTTCGACCGAGCGCGTCTGGTCATCGCCGCCCTGCTCGCGAAAATCCACACAGTCGAGTGGACGCCGGCGATCCTCCACCATCCAGCGCTCCGCATCGCACTGCGGGCCAACTGGTTCGGCCTTGCGGAGGAGATGACTCACCGCCTGTTCGGCCGGATCAGTCGCAGCGAGCTGATCAGCGGCATTCCAGGCTCGGCTACCGACCACTTTGGTGTGCCTTTCTCGATCACCGAAGAATTCGTGGCGGTCTACCGGATGCACCCGCTGATCCGGGACGACTATGAGTTCCGGCAGATCAAGAACGACAAGAAGATCGAAGAGGTCGGCTTCATGGACCTCGCGTTCAGCAACGCCCGAAAGGTGATGGATCGGATCCGCATGGAAGACCTCCTCTACACATTTGGGACGATCAATCCAGGCGCCCTCACACTGCACAACTTCCCGCGCGCACTGCAGCAGCTGAAGGAACCAGACAACACGATCAACGACCTGGCGGCCACCGACCTGGTGCGCATGCGCGAGCGCGGGGTGCCTCGGTACAACCAGTTCCGAAAGCTGCTCCACAAACCACCGTTGCGCCGGTTCGAGGATGTCTCGACCAATCGCGACTGGGTTGAGCAGATCAGAGAGGTTTACAACAACGACCTCGACAGCGTCGACTTGATGATCGGCCTTTACGCCGAGTCGCCTCCCGCGGGTTTCGGCTTCAGCGATACCGCTTTTCGCATCTTCATCCTGATGGCCTCGCGGCGTTTGAACTCCGATCGCTTCTTCACCACCGACTTCACGCCCGAGGTCTATTCGCCCGTGGGGATGAAATGGATCGAGGACAACGGCTTCGTTTCTGTTTTGCTGCGGCATTTCTCCAGCCTGAGGCCGGCTCTGCGCGGAATCTCGAACCCTTTCGCCCCCTGGAACCTAGTGAAATAGGAGGTCGGTCGAATGAGCGATTCACCCGCCAAGGATCCTGCTTCGAGCAACGTCGGTATCTCATACTCGGGCGGAGGGCCGCTGCTGGTGGTCGAGCTGGGGGTGGCACAGGCATTCGTCGACCTCGGCATCGTGCCCCGAGCCATCGCCGGCGTGTCAGCCGGGTCGATCGCCGGGGTGGCACACGCGCTCGACATCAACCGCGGCACCGGGATCGCGGCCGCCATAGACGCGATCTCGAATGTCACCGATGCCACCCTGAAGCTCCGCCTACCCGACATCGTCTGGGACGTGGTTTGGGAGCGTCAGCACCTTCAAGGAATCGGCGACAACGAGCCGCTGAAGGCGCACCTGCAAGATGCATTTGCCGCGCTCCAGTTCAGCAGGGACATGACCTTCAAGACTTTCGGACAGGGGACCTTGCCGAAACTGATCGTCGGGGCAACCGACCGTGAGTCCGGAGACCCGCAGTGGTTCGGGCCCGATGTCACGGTGGCCGACGCCCTGATCGCTTCGTCTGCGATTCCAGCCGTATTTCCGGCGAAGCGGATGACGATTGACCAGAAGGATCGCCTGTTCGTGGATGGGGGCGTGGTCAGCAACCAGCCGCTGTGGCAGCTCGTCGAGGCCGGCTGCACCACCATCTACAGCTGCGCAGTCGGCTACGACGGCGGGCGCCTGGGCGCCCCGGTGAACCTCATCGACAACGCGATGGAATCGATCTCGATCTTGATCCACAACGCCACCTGCCTCGAGGAGGCCTTCGTGAGGGCGACCCACCCCGAGGTCGTGATCCACCACATTCACCCCGAGTCGTCATTTCCGATCCAAGGATTCAATTTCGAAAAGAGCCTCGTTCAGCAGGTGGTCAAGCAATCGTGCCAGCTGACCAAGGACTGGATCGCAAGCGAGAATCTGATGCCGGGTGAGGTCGGCAAGTCGCCTTGCTCGAGCCTGGGCAGCCTGGTCCCAGCCGGGTCAGTGACCGCTTGACTCTTGCCAGGGACGATCCTCTTCATCCACGGCGCCATGGTCAACGAGCGGAGCTGGGACCTCATGAAAGCCTGGTACGAGGGACGCGGCTACCGGTGCCAGGCCCCGTCCTGGCCTGAGCGCCGTGCCGGCCTCGGCCTGGCGGAGTTGGCGGACCACTACGAGGCGATCGTGAGACTGGAGGCCGAGCCTCCTGTGCTGGTGGGACACTCGTTCGGCGGGCTGCTTGTCCAAATCCTTCTCGATCGGGGCCACGGCCAGGCCGGAGTTGCGATCGCGCCGGCACCGCCCAGGGGAGTGTTCATGCTGCAGCCGCGCGCCGTTCGATCGGCGTGGCCGTTCATCTCGACGTGGAAGGGTTGGAACAAGCTCGTCCCGGTCCGATTCGAGCCGTTCGCCGCGGCGTTCGTGCACACACTTGCGCCGGCGCAGCAGCGAGCGGTTTACGACACGTACGCAGTCCCGCTGGAGACCGGGCGGCCTTTCTTTCAGACGGCGTTCGCCATGATGGACAGGAACTCGCCTTGCCGGATCGACTTCGCCACCCAGACGCGACCTCCACTGCTGATCATCGCGGGCGCAGCCGACCGAACCGTCGCCGCAGCCGCCGTCCGTGCCAACTATCAGCGGTACGCGGCCGGCGGGCCGACCACCGAGTATGTGGAGTTTCCGAGGCGCACACACTGGATCATCGCGCAGCCGGGTTGGGAAGAGGTCGCCAGCCGGATCGATCAGTTCATTCGTGCACAGGCATCGTGATCGGCCAAGGCAATTTGCGGTTGGATGATTGCTCTTCCCGCGGCCGTTAATCGACCGTCTCTTGACGATTCGCTTGACGCACACCCGGATCGTGACTAGACTCCCTCACGAATAGGCGACTCCGGCGAGCTGCCGGGTCCTTGGGGAACGGGACGCATGGCCTCGATGGCATCTGCCGGAACCGAGCCGCCCGTAAAGCGGGCGCAGACTAACGTGGATCGGGCCTTTGCCCTGGGATGGCACGTCGCCGAGCTGACTTACCTGCGGGATGACCTGCCACCAGCGCCCCTGGTACCTCCGAGTCGCCTGAAGCAGGTGACCGACCTGGGTTTCGACGTCCACGCAGACCTCCTGCTCAGCCAGATCTGCAAAGGCATTTCTCAGATCACCGACGCCACAGGCCAGGCCACGATCGCAGTACCGACGGAGATCCAGGGCGTTTTGAAAACCGGGGCCGGTAAAGTCCCTCTGACGCTTGCGGATCTGGAAAGGATCCCCGACGCCCACGAGACGATCCTGAAGGATCTGACAGCGGCGGACTACAGGCTTGGCAAGGCGTATGCCCTTGGCGCGTCCATCGGTGAGACAGTGCTGCTCGGATACAAGGAGCTGCTGGTCCAGCCCGATCTGGGCCAGCTTCCCGCCATCTTCGACCCGAAGAAGATTGCGCGCTTCGACGGCCAGCTGCGAGAGCTGAAGACAGAGTTCGAGGATCATGCCGCCGACGCTGTATCGGCGACCTTGCTCGATTGGAGCGACACAGTGGATGTCTGGGGCAAGAGACTGGATTCGATCCCGAGGGTGATACGTCTGCCCGCCGGCACAGCTCCTGGCGACACCCCTGCGGAGAGGAGGCGGCGCGTGGCGGACGACCTTTACAAGCAAGGGACGATCTGGCGCTCACTCCTCAGTGGCGAGAAGGAGGCGGCCGATTACCTGCACCTGTTCGATTACGTCAAGGCGATAGGTGACCTGCTTGGTCAATACGCGGTGATGGCGCGACGAATCGGCCTCCGCGGTCCGACGCTCGCAGCTCTCGTCGTGATGGTGCTCGCGGTGGCGGTCGGCACAGCTGTCCTGGCATTGGTCTTCAGCCAGCAGGTGCAGGCTGTTTACACGGCTCTCATCGGCCTCATCGCCGCACTCGGGATTACCGGTGCAACCATCACGGCCAGCGTGAGATCCGCACTCGCGACCGCCGAAGACAAGCTCTGGGAAACCGAGCTGTCGGCCGCCATCGCAGAAGCGATCGACTGGGTGCCGGTTCGCTATCCCACGTCGCACGTCAGCCGGCTCAAGAATGTTCCACGCGCCCAGCCGCCACTGCTCGACCTCGTGCCCACGCTCACGATCAGCGGCGCTCAGAAGCTCCACCAACGGCCGATCCTCCTCGGGAAATGGGTCGCCATCAGCATGGTCAGCGGCCTGGCCGTCATAAGCCTGTGGGCTTATGTCGAAATCCAGCATGGAGTCCAGTTCATCGACGCGGTATCGGTCGCTGCATCGGCGGGCGCCTGCTACATCGTCTCCATCCTGGCGTTGATCGCGGTCGTCAATTTCATAGCGTGGATTCGGAAGACGGCCTACGTCTGGGCTCTGCCGACCAACCTCCCGCGTTTTCGAACTGACTGGCTGGTGCCGGCGGCGGTAGCTGCCGGCGTGATCATCGGGAAGTTGTTATGGCTGTAACCGAGACAGGGCCGGCGCCGGCGCCGAAACCCGTTAGGGAGGCTGGGCCCGCCCGCACAGGCATGCAGTGGTTGGAGATCATCATCCTTGCGATTGTCCTGATTGGTCTCATCTGGTTGTTCGCCAAGGGCATAAGCACGAGCGCAAACGGCGACGTCACCCAGTGCGCCAAGCAGCTGGATCCGAAGTCTCCGGTTGGAATGCTTCTCGCTCTCGTGGGGCTCAGCGGTTTCGCCATCGGACGCGCTGTGGCGAATGCGCGCAAGTGGATCCACCAGGCTCCCGCCGTGACTGACTCGAAGGTCGTGCGAACCGACGGCTTTCTGCAGGGCGGCCTTGCATTTTTCCTGATCATGGCCGCCGTGCTGCTGGGTTACGAGACCTACGCCGTGTCCAACTTCAGCAATGTTCCACCGATCACCGAATACATCCGATGCGCAGCCGGCACGGAACCGTGGCTGTCGGGACTGGGGACCGCCGCCATCACCATCCTCCTCGGCAACTGGCTCTGGTATCCAGATCGATGAACTACAGCCGCCTTGGTTTCGACATCGTGATCGTCGTGGTGATCGGAACCGTGATCGCCGTCACCGCCGTCGATCTCTTTATGACCTTTCGGCGGAAGCAGCCGGTCGGGTACTACGTGAACGAGTTCGTCATCGCCTATCCGTGGTTCGGCACTGTTCTGGCCTTCATCGTGGGCGCGTTGGTCGCCCATTTCTTTCTCAACATCCTCGACCACTGAT
>DATFVI010000004.1:0-16989 GCA_035260405.1 Candidatus Dormiibacterota bacterium | reverse complement strand
GTTTCCCAGTTGTCCTGGCGCTCCGTCATCGGCATCCACGGTGGGAGGTCCATCAGTAGCTCGTGGCTCAGGGCGATCGCATAGGGCTCGTAGCCCTTGCGCAGGGCGTTCAGGCGCTCACGAAACGAAGCCAGGTCGACGGTTTTGCCCGCCGCCGTCAACGCGTCGTGCAGAGCGGTGAGCTCGGCCTCGGACAGGCGGTCGGGCGCGTCGAACTCGGGCGCCGCCCTGAGCACCTGGCTCAGGTCGCCGAGCGCGTGCCGTCCCATGGCGTAGAGACGCCTGGCCTGCCACGTACTGCTGTGGTCCCTGGTCGCTTGCCAGATCGCGGAGAAATCCATGATCGCGGTGAGGGCGGCGACCCACGATTGGTTCTCGTGCTGCGATCTGAAGTAGCTCAGCACCTGGTAGGAGAGGTGGCTTTCGAGCAGCTCGGCGGTCCACGTCTCCCAGCGCCCCATCAATGGGATCAGCTCGTCCATCTCGCCTGACTCGGAGGCGCGGCGGAGGAGGTCGCCGGCGCTGGGCGGCGAGCCCGCCCATTCGTCGAGCATCGAGATCGCGATCTCCCGCCGCGAGAAGCTCTGATAAAGGACTGGGAGATACGAGATGAGGATCGCGAGAAAGCCGAAACCGGTGCCCGCCTCGACCACGGTGAGAAAGCGCGCCAGGTCGGTGTGCGGCGTGAAGTCGCCGATGCCCAGAGTTGTGAAGGTCGTGCCGCTCACATAGAGGTGACCGGGCCCGGAGAGATTGACGTCGAAGCCGGCGGCCCACAAAAGCGCGGCGAAGCCCGCCATGAGGATGGCGCCCCACAGCACGAACAGCGCGATCAGGGAGAGCGGTCCGTAGGTGCTGAGGAAGGTCTCGCGCCAGTCGCTCGAACGGAGCCGGCGGCCGGCGGCGCGCCAGGGCCTCCACGTGACCTGGTAGAAGATCTTCGACACGCGCAGCCGTGCGGAGACACGGCGCGGCAGGATGATCGTCTCGAAGGAATCGCGCAAGACGATCGCGACGGCCAGGATGCCTACCAGCGCAACCAGGATCTGCATTTCTCTGGCATCAAACCCTGACAGCGAAAAGAAAATTCATCAAGCGGGGCGGGGATTACAATCTCGGTCGGCCGTAGCCGCACCCCACGTTATGAAAATGGCCAGGTTCGTTTCCGCGCTCTTCGTCGTCGCAGTAGGCGTCACCGCGTGTGGCGGGGGTGCGGCCTCGGGAGTCACGCTCGGCAAGAAGATCGCGTTTCTCTTGCCGGACTCGCAGTCCAGCCGCTACGAGACCAGGGACGCTCCGATCTTCGAAGCCAAGATCAAAGGCATGTGCTCCGACTGCACAGTCGACTATCGGAACGCCCATGGCGACGCCCCGGCGCAGCTGACGCAGGCAGAGGCGGCGCTGGCGGGAGGAGCCAACGTGCTCGTGCTCGACCCGGTCGATGCGACCACGGCCTCGGCGATCGTGGCCAGGGCGAAGGCGCGACAGGTGCCGGTTATCTCATACGACAGGCTTGTGCTGAATGCGCCGGCGGTCGCCTACTTCGTGTCTTTCGACGATGCCGCGGTCGGGCCGCTGCAGGCCAATGGGCTGCTCGGGGCGCTGAAGGACAAGACGGATCCGACAGTGGTGATGATCAACGGCGACCCCGGGGACAACCTGGCAAGGTTGTTGAAGGTGGGCGCGCAGAACATCTTCAGCGGCAAGGTCACCATCGCGAAGGCCTACGACACGCCGCAAGCGGGTCCCGATACCGCCCAGACGGAGATGGCGGATGCGCTGACCGCGCTCCACAACAAGGTGGACGCGGTCTATGCCGCCGACGATGCCGCGGCGGCGGGCGCCATCGCGGCGCTGGTCGGAGCGGGCGTGAAGAAGCCGCTCCCGCCGGTCACCGGCGCCGGCGCGGATCTGGCCGCCGTCCAGCGCATCCTCGCGGGCGACCAGTACATGACCGTCTACAAGGGGATCAGGGCCGAGGCGGAGGCCGCGGCGCAACTGGCCTACGACCTCGCCTACGGCGTGGCGGTGCCCTCCACGATGACCAATGGGAAGGCGGTCGACAACGGACGGACCAGTGTCCCGGCGCTGCTGGTGAGCCCGGTGGCGGTGACCCGGCAGACGATCATCTCGACTGTGATCGCCGACGGCTTCATGTCCAGGGCCGACCTCTGCACGGACCAGTTCGTGAAGGCGTGCGCGGCGGTGGGAATCTCCTAGAGCACTCGTTGCGAGCCACTACCCGGCCATTTGTGCCCTTTTGGCCGCTCGCGAACGCGCCGAGTCGGCCATTTGTGCCCTTTTGGCCGCTCGCGAACGCGCCGAGTGGGCCATTTGTGCCCGAATGGCCGGATCCTGCGGGTGGGTTTACGCTTCGGCGGCTCGCGACATTCGGTCGGTTGAGGTTTGTAGGGCCAGGGCCAGGGAGCCCAGCAGCTCCGCGCGTTCGACGAACACCGCGGGGCGGACGTCGAGAGTCTCGGCCACGGCCAGCAGCGCGTGGCGGCGGATCGACTCGCGCATCGGTTGGAGGAGAATCTCGCCGGTCCGGCTGAGCAGCCCGCCGACGATGACCCGCTCCGGGTTGATCAGATTGCAGAGGCCCGCGATGGCGATGCCGATCTCGTGGCCGGCATCCGCGATCGCCCGGTGAGAGCGGAGCTCGCCCGCGACCGCAAGCTCGACGATGCTGGCCAAAGTCGGCACCTCCCCGTTCAGAGGGCCCACGAGCTGGATGATGGCCGGGCCCGAAGCCACCGTCTCCAGGCATCCTCGATTGCCGCAGTAACACAGGGCGCCTGACTCATCGAGCGTGGTGTGGCCGATCTCGCCGGCGGTGCCGGTGGCGCCGCGCAGCAGCTTTCCGTCGATGACCAGCCCCGCACCGATGCCGGTCGCGACCTTTATGTAGACGAAGTTCGAGCACTCGCGGCCGGCGCCCCAGGTGAGCTCGGCAAGGGCGCCGAGGTTAGCGTCGTTCTCGATCTCGACCGGCATGTCCAGGCGGTCGTGCATCTCGCTGCCGATGCGCACGCCGATCCAGCCCGGCAGGATGGTCGCAGACCCGGCCGTGCCTCGCGCCCGGTCGAGCGGTCCGGGGATTCCGATCCCCGCGCCGATCACGGACTTTCGCTCCACGCGGGCCTCGCCCAGGACCTCGTCGACCATGCGGGCGGCGGCATCGAGCGCCGCGCGGGCGTCGTGGCTCACGTCGAGGTCGCAGCGTCGCTCCGCCAGGACGTTGTGCCCGATGTCTGCCACGGCGACACCGACGTGGCTGTGGCCGAAGTCGATGCCGACGACGGCGAGCGACGACTCGCGAAGCATGAGCAGCACGGAAGGCCTCCCGCCGCGGAAGTCGGGAACGCCAGCCTCGACCTCGCGCAGGACGCCCGTGTCCTTGAGCTCGGCGACGAGCGTGTGCACCGTGGTGCGCGACAGTCCCGTGATCCGCGCTATGTCCGCCTGGCTGATCCGCCCGCGCTCACGGAGCGCGCCCAGAACGCGCTCGCGGTTGCGGCCGCGCAGCCATCCGAGCGTCCCCTCGCCGTGTTTCGCCACCCCCACCCATCGGAATCATGGCCGCCCAACGCGGTTTGTCAAGACTTTGAACAAATTGTCAGGTCCGCACGATCGCACTCTTGACAAACATGTGAGCGTGAGACATGCTCTGCACCGGCGGGAGGTCCGCCGTGGGGTTTCTGAGTAAAGCCTGTTCGCCGGCGCACTCTCGCCCCGGAGCCATCCGGGAAGAAGGCAACAGGTGACTTAGATAGGAGAGAGAACCTATGAGGTTCGCCAAACTTGTCCCGGCGATCGGTGTCGTCGGGATCGTCGCGATGGCCTGCGGCGGCGGCGGAGGCAACGCAGCTGCGTCGCCCGCGGTCGTGCCGGCCAGCCTGACCGTTTCTTCGTTCGACGTCACCTTCTCGGCCATGGCCACGTTGAAGGACCTGCACGCGGCCGGAAGCGGCCTCGTCGGGGTGCTCATGCCCGACACCACCTCGTCGACTCGGTGGGTCAACTCAGACTTGCCGTACTTGACGAAGGCCTTCCAGTTGGCCGGCTACAGCTCGTCAGAGTTCAAGATCGACAACGCGCAGGGCAACGACGCCACCGAGCTTGCGCTGGCCCAGGCGGACATCACCCAGGGCGCGAAGGTCCTGGTCATGGCCCCGCTCGACAGCACAGTCGGTACCCAGATCCAGGCTCTCGCGCAGTCGAAGGGCGTCAAGCTCATCAGCTACGACCGAGCGACCTTTACCGGTACCAACACCTACTACGTCAGCTTCGACAACGTGCAGGTCGGCAAGCTCATCGGACAGGGCTTCAAGGACTGCCTTAGCGCATGGAACGTCTCGAACGCGAAGGTCTTCACGCTCAACGGCGGCGAGGACACCGACCCGAACGCGGTCGACTTCGCCAAGGGCTACAACTCGGTCGTCTGGGGCGACACCGTGCCTCAGGAGACGGTGGGCAAGAGCGCCAACGGCGCCACCCTCGTCGGTGACCAGGTAGCACCAGGTTGGGACAACTCCAAGGGTCAGACCATCTTCCAGCAGCAGTACACCGCGCACCCCGAGATCAACGCCACGATTGAGGCGAACGATGGCCTCGCGAACGCGGTCGTCACGGTTCTCAAGCAGAAGGGCGTTCCCGCCAACAAGATCCCGACCACCGGCCAGGACGCGAGCCTCGGCGGCATCGAGAACGTCTTGACCGGCTACCAGTGCGGCACGGTCTACAAGCCGATTTACCTCGAGGCCCAGGACGCGGTCGCCCTGGCGACCATCCTGCGCGCGGGACTTACTCCTCCGGCCGCGCTCGTGAACAGCACCACTTCGCCCGCAGCGGGCAAGCCGGGCTCCACGCAGCCCGCGTCGCTCCTCACTCCGTACTGGGTCGACAAGACCAAGGTCGCATCGACCGTGGTCAAGGACGGATTCGTCGACAAGTCAGCGCTCTGCCAGGCTGTGACTGCAGCCGTCTGCACCGCCGCCGGCATCTCCTAGAAAAGTCAGCTTGACGCCGCCGTGCGACTTGCGCGGCGGCGTCATCTCTAAGCGCAGAATTACCGAGTGGCGCAGGTGATCGCAGACCCGACCGCCGCCAGCGCCGCGACCGAGCCCCTGCTCAAGGTGCGCGGCCTCGAAAAACATTTCGGCGCCGTCCAGGCCCTTTACGCTGTCGACCTCGACCTTCCGGCAGGATTCGTGACCGCGCTCTGCGGAGACAACGGAGCCGGGAAGTCTGTGCTCACGAAATGCGTCTCCGGCGTATACCAGCCGGACCACGGCCAGGTCTTCTGGGAAGGTGCACCGGTTCACGTCCGCAGCACACGCGACGCGAGCCGGCTCGGAATCGAGACCGTCTACCAGGACCTCGCGCTGTGCGACAACCTCGACATCGTCCAGAACATGTTTCTCGGCCGCGAGCTCCTGCGAAGCCGGCTGCTCGACGAGGACGAGATGGAGCGCCAGGCCGCGAAGACCCTCGCCGGTCTCCGCGTCACCTCCGTGAGGTCCATTCGCCAGCCGGTGGCGTCGCTGTCCGGAGGGCAGCGCCAGTCGGTTGCGGTCGCGAAGGCCGTGATGTGGAACTCCAAGCTCGTGATCATGGACGAGCCCACGGCCGCGCTCGGCGTGAACCAGACCAGGCAGGTGCTCGACCTCGTGAAGCGCCTACGCGACCAGGGCCTCGCGGTGATGGTCATCTCGCACAACCTCAATGACGTGTTCGAGGTCGCGGATCGCATCGCCGTCCTCCACCTCGGCCGGATGGTGGCGCAGGACAAGGCTTCCAGTTTCGATCGGCAAAGCCTCGTCGAGTACATGACAACGGGCAACCTGAGCCGCACGGCGCGCCGCGACGCGCCCGTGGGGACGAGCTGAGTGGCGCTCACCGAGACGCCCGACCTCCAGCACGACCCGACGGCAGCGGTCGCAGCCGCGACGGCTGAGCTTCCGCCTGAGCTCGTCGCCCAGACGTTGGGTCAATACGCGCGGGCGTATGCGGCGCGCATCCGAAATGGTGAAAGCGGCGTCCTGCCGGTCGTCCTCGGCCTGGTGGCGATCATGGTGGTTTTCGAGGTGATCAGCCCGAACCACGTGTTCCTGTCAGCCGGCAACCTGGTCAACCTCTTCCAGCAGAGCGCCGTGTTCATGGTGCTTGCGATGGCGGAGACGTTCGCCCTCCTGCTCGGCGAGATAGACCTTTCCGTCGGCTTCGTCGGGGCCAGCGGCGCGGTCATCACAGTCCAGCTCGTTCAGCCGGCGACCACACACTGGCCCTGGTGGGCGGCGATCCTTGCGGGGCTCGCCTTCTGCGCGGCTGTCGGAGCCGTTCAGGGCACGATCATCGCCCGCCTTGGCATACCCTCGTTCATCGTCACGCTCGCCGGTTTCCTGATCTTCAACGGGGCGATGCTGATCCTTCTCCTGCTGGGTCCCTTCTCGGGATACCCAAACCTCAACATCCCGGACGCCAACGTGCAGGTGCTCTTCAACCTGATGGCGGGCACCATCGATCCGACGGTGAGCTGGATCGCCATGGCGGTCATCGTGCTGGCGCTCGGCGGGTTCCTCTGGTTTGGGGATCGGCGCCGCCGGAAGAGCGGGCTCGTCGCCCCTCCGGTGGGCCTGACGGTGCTCAAGATCGTGCTCATCGCGGCTGCCGGCATCGTCGTCGTGGCCATCTCCGACATCAACCGCGCAAACTTTGGGACGCTGGCGGGCGTGCCGTGGGTGGTCCCGATCGTGCTGGGCATCCTGGGCGTCTACACCATCCTCCTCGACAGGACGAAGTACGGGCGCTACGTCTATGCGATCGGCGGCAACGCTGAAGCCGCGCGCCGAGCCGGCATCAACGTGGCGATGGTACGCACGGTCGCGTTCATGCTCTGCTCGATGACGGCCGGCATCGGCTTGATCCTGTACGCCTCCTACATAGGCGGAATGTCGAACAACGTCCAGGGCGGCTCGGACGTCCTGTTCGCGGTCGCCGCCGCGGTGATCGGGGGCACGAGCCTGTTCGGAGGCCGGGGCAAGGCCATCCACGGGGTCCTCGGCGGCCTTGTGATCGGGGGCATCTACAACGGCATGTACCTCCAGGGCCTGGACGTGGAAAAGATCTTCATCGTCACCGGGCTGGTCCTGCTGGCCGCGGTGTCGATCGACGCGGTCTCCCGCCGGGCGGCTTCCTCGGGGAGCGCCGCCAGGGTCTGACGCTGCCGTTCGGGGCAGGATTGGGAATTGCCTGGGCTGGGTAAACGTTTCTTCGACATGGCAACACCGAAGACCGAGCTACTCCCAGTCCTACCCATGGACGACGTCGTCGTCCTTCCGCACATGACAGTCACCCTCGCGGTCGAGGGCGACGACCAGAAGGCAGCGATCGAGGCCGCCCGCCAGGGCAGCCGCCTGATCCTCCTGGTGCCCCGCATCGAGGGCAAATTCGGCAGCATCGGCACCGTCGGCCGGCTGGGCGAGTCCGCCGAGCTTCCGACCGGCGCCGAGGCCTTCATGATCCGCGGCGACTACCGCGCCCGCCTGGGCGGCGGCCAGGCCGACATCGGTGGAGCCCTGTTCGTGCAGGCCGACCCGATCGCCGACCCCGAGCCTCCGACCGAGGCTTCCCTCGAGCTCGCCCGCGAGTACCGCGCGCTGCTCGAGAACCTGGTCGAGTCCAGGGGCGTCCCGCAGGTCGTTCAGTTCCTGCGCGCCGCGAAGACCCCCGGGCACCTGGCCGACCTGGCCGGCTACTCGCCGGACCTGTCGACCGAGCAGAAGCTCGAGGTCCTGGAGACGGTCGACCTCGAGAAGCGGCTGACGCAGCTGATCAAGTGGACGAAGTCCATCCTGGCCGACGCCTCGTTGAAGGAGAAGATCCGCAGCGACGTGGCTGAGGGCATGGAGAAGACTCAGCGTGAGTTCCTGCTCCGCCAGCAGCTCGAAGCGATCAAGAAGCAGCTGAACGAGGGCGGCAGCGACGTCGTGTCGACCTACCGCGAGCGGGTCGCCAAGGCCGAGATGCCGGAAGGCGTGCTGACCGAGGTGAACCGCGAGCTGGACCGCCTGGAGCGGACCAGCGAGCAGAACCCTGAGTACGGTTGGATCCGCACCTACCTGGACTGGATGCTGGACATCCCCTGGAACGTGCGCTCCGAGGACAACTACGACCTGGTCGAGGCTCGCCGGATCCTGGACGAGGACCACACCGGTCTCTCGGACGTGAAGGACCGCATCATCGAGTTCCTGGCCGTGCGCAAGCTCCGCAAGGAGCGCGGCCTCGAGGTGCTCGGCGGACGCGGATCGGGCGCGATCATCACCCTGGTCGGACCTCCCGGCGTGGGCAAGACCTCGCTGGGCGAATCGGTCGCCCGCGCGCTGGGCCGCAAGTTCACGCGCGTCTCGCTGGGCGGCATCCGCGACGAGGCTGACATCCGCGGCCACCGGCGCACGTACGTCGGCGCGCTTCCGGGCCGCATCGTGCGCGCCTTGAAAGAGGCCGGCACGAAGAACCCGGTGATCATGCTGGACGAGATCGACAAGGTCGGCAACGACTGGCGGGGCGACCCGTCGGCCGCGCTGCTCGAGGTCCTCGACCCGGCGCAGAACAACACGTTCCGCGACCACTACCTCGAGGTCGATCTCGACCTGTCCGAGGTGCTGTTCATCCCGACGGCCAACGTTTCGGAGACGATCCCGGCTCCGCTGCTGGACCGCATGGAGCTGATCCGCCTGGACGGCTACACCGAAGAGGAGAAGGTCGCCATCGCGCGCGACCACCTCCTCCGGCGCGTGGTCAAGCAGGCCGGACTTAACCCGGACGAAGTGACGATCTCTGAGGACGCGATCATGAAAGTGATCACCGACCACACTCGGGAAGCGGGCGTCCGCAACCTGGAGCGCGAGCTCGGCAAGATCACCCGCAAGGTTGCGACCAAGGTCGCCACCAAGGAGCTGACGCCGCCGGTGAAGATCACCGTGGAGCGCGTGCGCGAGTTCCTGGGCAAGCCTCGATTCGACAACGAGGTTGCGGCTCGCACGTCCGTGCCGGGCGTGGCCACGGGTCTCGCAGTGACGGGTACAGGCGGGGACGTCCTCTTCGTGGAGGCGACCGCGACCGACACCAACGGGCACGGCAGCTCGGTCATCCTGACCGGGCAGCTGGGCGACGTGATGAAGGAGTCCGCGCAGATCGCGATCTCCTACGTCCGCTCGCACACCGACGAGCTGAAGATCGAGAAGGGCGCCGCCGACAAGTCGTTCCACATCCACGTCCCCGAGGGCGCGGTGCCCAAGGACGGCCCGTCGGCCGGCGTGACGATGACGACCGCGATCGTGAGCCTGCTGACCGGACGGCCGGTGCGGAGCACGGTTGCGATGACCGGAGAGGTCACGCTGCAGGGTTTGGTGCTGCCGATCGGCGGCGTCAAGCAGAAGGTGCTGGCCGCGCACCGGATGGGACTGACGGAGGTCATCCTGCCCAAGAGGAACGAGAAGGACATCGACGACGTGCCGCAAAGCGTGCGCGAGAAGATGACGTTCCACTTCGCAAGCCGAGTCGGTGAGGTGCTCGAGTTCGCGCTCGAGCCCCTGGCCGGCGCCAAGAGCCAGGCGGCTTAAATGCCGATTCAGACGACGCCCAACGGGACGTACGGCACCAAGATGCCGGGCGGAAAGTGGCTGCAGAAGCTCTTCGAGCCGATGATGAAGAGAGGCATCGCGTCGTACCGCCGGAGTGGCGGGAAAAACCGCATGAGCACGATGATGGGATTCCCAGTCGTCCTGCTCACCACGAAAGGGGCCAGGTCGGGCGAGGAGCGAACCGCGACCCTCGGTGGCTTTGCCGATGGAGAGGATGCCTGGCTCATCGTCGCTTCCAAGGGTGGAGCAGCCGATCACCC
Source organism: Candidatus Dormiibacterota bacterium (assembly GCA_035260405.1). Classification (GTDB taxonomy): domain Bacteria; phylum Chloroflexota; class Dormibacteria; order Dormibacterales; family Dormibacteraceae; genus Palsa-870. The sequence goes on along the minus strand of DATFVI010000004.1, from coordinate 7,082 downwards.
GGCCTGGTTCAACAACATGGTCAAGCACCCTGATGACATCTGGCTCGAGGTGGGCACGCGCAAAATGAAGGTCCGCGGCGATTGCCTCACGGGCCGCGAGCGTGAAGAGGCGCTCGCTCGCGTGGCGGCGGTTTCTCCGCGCTACGCGGGCTACCAGAAGAAGACGGATCGCGAGATCCCGATCGTCCGCCTGACTCGAATCTCGGGCTGATCGAACCGACCACATTCGCGTGAGAGTGCTCGTACCGGACTCGCCACTGCGCGGCGAGATGGGCACACTGCCGGACAGCGTTGAGCTCGTTGCGGAGCCGGCTCCAATCGTGGAGATGATGGTGCTCGGTCCCGAATTCGCCAATGATGTGCCGGCGATCTTCGAACAGCTGCCCGGGCTCCGCGTCGTGCAGTCGTTCAGCGCCGGAGTGGACCACCTGCTTCCGCTCATGCCGCCAGGTGTGACTCTTTGCAGTGCCGCCGGCGTGCACGATGCCTCGGTTTCCGAATGGGTCGTGGCGGCTATCCTCGCCATGCGCCGGCGCCTGCCCGAGTTTCGAGAGCTGCAGGGGCGAGCGGAATGGAACCGCGACCTGGCCGAGCCAGGCGGCTTTTCGAACCACCCCATCGACGACCTGGAAGGCAGGACCGTGCTGGTGCTGGGCTACGGCTCGATTGGGAGAGCCCTGGCCGCGCGCCTCGCGCCATTTGGCGTGCGCGTGGTCGGCGTCGCGCAGCACGCTCGCCTCGATGCCGTGACGCCTGAATCGCTCCGTCGGCTGCTGCCGGAGGCCGACGTCGTGGTCGATTTGCTGCCGCTCACCCCGGCGACTAGGAAGTTCGTCGATGCCGATTTCTTTTCGCGGATGAAGGCGGGCGCGATTTTCGTCAACGCAGGGCGAGGCGGGACGGTCGACACGGATGCGTTGGTCGACGCGCTGCGGCTGGGCCGGATCCGAATTGCGCTCGACGTGACCGACCCGGAGCCACTCCCCGCAGATCATCCACTGTGGAAGGAGCCCAACGTCCTCATCACGCCGCACATCGCCGGCACCGTCGCCCGTTGGGAGCGCCGCGCCTACCGATTCGCGGGCGAGCAGATCCGGCGCTACGCCGCGGGCGAACCGCTTTTCGGTGTTCAGCCGAGGAGCTGAATTCCGCACGTTTGGCGCCAGCGGGGCCTTTTGCGCGTCACCGATACGCACGTTTGGCGCCAGGCGTCCCTTATCGGAGCGTGGAATAGTCGCTCTCTGTGCGCGTTTGCTCTTGGTGATGCCACTCAGCTCGCACGAGATCCTCGAGAGGGCGACCACGATCGCTGTGGTCGGTGCTTCTCGCGATCCCAATAAGGCGGGCGGTTCCGTTCCGTTTGGACTGCAGCAGCGCGGGTTTCGGATCATCCCGATCAACCCGTTTGCCGACGAGCTGTTCGGCGAGCGGGTTTACCGGTCGCTTCGCGAGGTGCCCTTCAAGATCGACCTCGTCGATGTGTTCCGGCCGGCCGAGGACGCGCCCGAGATCGCCCGGCAGGCCGTCGCGGTGGGCGCTCGTGCGCTGTGGCTGCAGCTCGACATCCGCTCGGCCGAGGCTAGGCGGATCGCCGAGGCAGGCGGCCTGGATTACGTCGAGAACGAGTGCACGGCCGTGGTGAGCTCGCTGTACCGGATCCGCAAACAGACCGCCGCTTGACCAGGTAGGGCTTCAGCTCTCGGCGTCTCGAAGCAAGGCATAGATCACGAGGTCGTGCCACTCACCGGCTCTGTACTGTGCGCCCCTCAATGCCCCCTCGCGAGTGAAGCCGGCCTTTTCCAATGAACGCTGCTCGGCGAGGTTCTCAATGTCGGTCCCAGCTTCGATGCGATTGACCGAAGTTGTCGCGAAGAGGTGGTCCGCGAGCAGTCGCTGGGCCAGAGTGCCGAAACCGAACCCGCGCATTTCGGGAATGAGGCTGATACCGATGTTCCAGGCGGCGGACTCGGGGGTTGGGCCGTAACGCACCTGTCGCCACGAGACTGTGCCGATGGCGGTGCCGCCGGCAGTGCGCTCGACCATCATCGTGCCGCCGTTCGGGCCGATGAGCTCGTTCTTCGTGATGAGCTCGTGATACGGCCTCGCTCGCGGCAAACCGAAGTCATTGAATTCGCCGGTGTAACGCGGCGATGACGACCAGAGCATGAGCAGCTCGACATCGCCGAGCGTCGCCTGCCGCAGGCGAATGCCTCGATCCGTGGCCGGCGCCCCAACCTCCATCACCGATGAATTGTCTTGCTGTTGATCAAACGGGCGTGTAAATGGGATTGACAACGAACATCTGTTTGGTACAGTTTGCTTTGTGGAGTACGCTTCTACCAGCCCTGAAAACCAGGACCTCGCAAAGGCTCTCGACGATCGGATCGGAGAGCTCTCGGCTGTGGCGCACGCGGCACTGGCGCAGGTGGCGAAAGCCAGCGCCGAGTTCGACGCAATTGGCGGCTGGGCGGGCGGGGGAATTCGGCGCTTTCAGCACTGGCTGACCATCAAGGCCGGCTTTGACATGCACACCGCGGCTGAGCTCCTGCGCGTCGGTCAGGCCATGAGCCTGCTGCCGAAAATCGCCGCGGCCTTTGGGGCCGGGCAGCTGTCGTTCGACAAGGCTCGTCAGATCACGACTGTGGCGACGCCCGCCACCGAGGAGTTCCTGCTCGAGATCGCGCGTGGCGCTTCGGGTGCGCAGCTGGCGAGGATCTGCCGGTCGCTGCGGCGGATTGCCGAGGCGGATGCTCCTGAGCAGGCTGACGATCATCTCTCGCGTCGTGGCATCTGGACGCATTGGGACGAGCATGGAATGCTCGAGCTCACGGCGAGACTCACGCCCGAAGACGCGGCCGTGGTGGTTGCCGCGCTGGAGTCGATCACCGGCTCCCAGCCGGTGCCCGATCCGGCCGATGATGGCGTGAAGGATCCGGCCGACGACCGCTGGGCGGCACGCAGAGTGGACGCACTGGTGGCTATGTGCGAGCACGTGGTCGCCGGCGGAGCGGAGAACCTGGTGACATCGACGGCGGCGCGGCAGGTCGTGGTGCACGTCGACGCCGGCGTGCTGACCGGCGAGGCAGAGGCCGGTCGTTGCTACATCGAAGGCGGTGCACCACTGTCGGCGGCCGCGGCGCGGCGGATCGGCTGCGATGCCGAGGTTGTCGGCGTGACCGAACGCAACGGCTTGCCCATCGACGTTGGTCGCAAGCAGCGCATGGTGACGGACCGGCTGCGCCTGGCGCTCCACGTCAGAGATGGCTTCTGCCGCTTTCCCGGGTGCGGCGTGCCGGCGTATCGCACGGAAGCCCATCACTACGACCACTGGGCCCTGGGCGGGGAAACCAGTCTCGAAAACCTTTTGCTCTTGTGCCGGTTTCATCACCACCGCCATCATTCGGGCGCGTTCCGCATCCGCAAGACGCCGGATGGTTTCTCATTTGAGACCGACGATGGGCATGTGATCCAGCCTCCGCCTCGCGATCCGGTGACAGTTGAAAGACACCCGGACATTGGTCCGGACACACCGTTGTCGCTGTGGGGTGGAGAGACGATGCAGTTCAGCTATGCGGTGAGCGTGATCGCCGACGCGTGCGAGTTTGCGGAGGCTCGGGCCGCACCGCCCAACTGACACTCCGTTACTCTCTCGGCGCAATGGCTCCACGGACCACGCGCCGGCCTCTTCGCGATCGCAGCATCGAGTCGGAGCTCAAGTTCCAGGTGTCCGGGCCCATCGACCATTCGAGACTGCGCAACATGCTGCGCAAGCGGGGTGCCCACCTCGAAGGCCGGTATCGGGAGGAGAACTACCGGTTCAACGGCCCGGGCAAGTCAACGCGCACGACGACCCTGAGGCTTCGGGTGCTGGACGGTGGGCCGCGCGGCGTGCTCACCGCGAAGGGCCCGGCCAAGTTCGAGGGTCGGGTCAAGATCCGCGAAGAGACCGAGATCGGGGTGTCGGACGCGCACGCGGCGCTGGATCTGCTCATGCAGCTCGGGTTCCAGGTCGCGTGGTCTTACCCCAAGCACCGGACCATGTGGAACCTCGACGGCGTCGCCATCACGCTCGACGTGCTCGAGTTCGGATGGTTCGTCGAGCTCGAGGGTCCTGTTGGAATCCTGCCCGAGATGGCGCGCAGCCTCGGGCTCGATCCCGACAGGGCGCTGCGCGAGAGCTACTCGGTCCTGGCTCGCAAGCACCTGGCCGCGAGCAAGAAGAAGGCGTCGAAGGCGGCGGCTGCGCCGGTGCCGGCTACCGCCTAGTTACTTCTTTCTCGGCCCTCTCCCCGACCCTCTCCCCTGCGGGGAGAGGGGGAGTTTACGTTTTGGCCGGGCCGACCCAGATCGTCTGGATGTTCACGAATTCTTTGATTCCGTATGACCCCAGCTCGCGGCCGTAGCCTGAGCGTTTGACGCCGCCGAACGGCAGGCGCGCGTCCGACGCGACCATTCCGTTGATGAAGACCAGGCCGGCTTCCACGCGCTGGGCCAGCACCTTGGCGCGCTCGACGTCGGCGGTCCAGATCGCGGACCCCAGCCCGAAGTCGGTGTCATTGGCGACGCGCAGCGCATCCTCTGAGTCCTTGACCCGGATCACCGACGCGACCGGTCCGAAGGTCTCCTCGTGGTACGCCGGCATGCCCGGGCGGACGTTGCCCAGCACCGTCGGCTCGAAGTAATAGCCGCCGCCGTCGAGGCGCCTGCCTCCAGTCAAAGTGCGTGCGCCGAGGCGCACCGAATCGGTGACCTGGCGCTCGAGCTCCTCGACCAGGTCCTCACGGGCCAGGGGGCCGACCTGGTTGGCGCGGTCCATCGGGTTTCCAACCTTGAGCGCGCCGACCGCCTGCGTCAACCGGTGCTCGAACTCATCAGCCACGGGCTCTTCGACGATGAACCGCTTGGCCGCGATGCAGCTCTGCCCGTTGTTCTGGTTGCGAGCGCGGCAGGCGACGGTGGCCGCGGTGGCGATGTCGGCATCCTCGAGGACGATGAAGGGATCCGAGCCACCGAGCTCGAGCACCGATTTCTTCAGAGCCTTGCCGGCGGCGGTGGCCACCAGGGAGCCGGCCGCTTCCGAGCCCGTCAGGGTTACGCCGGCCACGCGGCGGTCGGCGATGATCCCCTCCACGGCGCCCGGGCCGATCAGCAGCGTCTGGAAGACACCCTCGGGCAAGCCCGCCTCGCGGAACACCTCCTCGATGGCGAGGGCCGATTGCGGGACGTTGGAAGAGTGCTTCAGCAGCATCACGTTGCCGGCCGCCAGGGCCGGTAGCCCGGCTCGAAAGGCTTGCCAGAACGGGAAGTTCCAGGGCATCACGGCGAGCACGACGCCCAGCGGCTGGAATCTCACGTAGCTCTCGGAGCCGGTGCTGTCGACGGGTTCGTCGGCGAGCAGCCGGGCGGCGTTGTCGGCGATCCAGGCGGCCGTCCAGGCGCACTTCTCCACCTCGCCTTCCGCCTCCACGATGGGCTTGCCCATCTCCGAGGTGAGCAGTGCGGCGTACCGCGTCTTGTCCGCCCTCAGCACGCCCGCCACCGTGCGCAGCAGGTGGGAGCGCGCATCGACGCCTGCATCGCGCCAGGAGTGGCGGGTGGCCCAGGCTCGCCCGATGGCGGCTTCGATCCCGGCGCCGTCCAGCTCGGGGAATGTTGCCAGCTCCCGGCCCGTGGCCGGATCGATGGATTTCAGCACCCTGTCGAATCATGGCACGATTTGCTGTGTGGCCCGTGCACCGGTGAAGCGACGACTAGAGCGCCCGACCGTCCTGCCCTCGATCACGCCGGATCGCGTGGGCGACGGGCGGCGCCGGGTTGCGATCGAGGCGGTCACCCCCGAGATCGATTCGGGGGCCTTCCCAGCCAAGCGGTCGGTGGGCGAGCGGGTGACCGTCGAGGCGGACGTGTTCGCGGACGGCCATGACGCCCTTGCGTGTGTGCTGCGGTGGCGCCACGAGTCTTCTCAGCTCTGGAACGACGTCCCCATGGTTCCCCTGGTCAACGACCGGTGGAGAGGCGAGTTCATGGTCGGCGAGCTGGGACGGTACTTCTACACCGTGCAGGGCTGGGTGGACGCTTTCGAAACGTGGAGCCGGCTGTTCGCGAAGCGGGTCGAAGCGGGCCAGGACATCACCCAGGAGCTCGAGGTCGCGGCCCGCATGATCGAAGCCGCGGCCTCTCGCGCGGACGGATCGGACTCCAACCGGCTGATAGCTTACGCATCCGCGATGCGGAAGGGACGCGCCACCGCATCGTCCGCCCTGGGCGGCGAGCTGGCGCAGCTGATGGACCGCTACGCCGACAAGAGCCTTGCCGTGACTTACTCGAGGGAGCTCTCGGTGACCGTCGACCCCGAGCGAGCGCGGTTTTCGGCCTGGTACGAGCTCTTTCCGCGGTCGGCCGGGGATCCTGGAAAGCACGGAACGTTTGTCGATGTCGAGCGCCGCCTGCCGGAGATCGCGCAGATGGGATTCGACGTGCTCTACCTGCCGCCCATCCACCCGATCGGCCGCACCAATCGCAAGGGAGCGAACAACGCGACCACCGCGGGTCTCGATGAGCCTGGCAGCCCGTGGGCCATCGGTTCCGAAGAAGGCGGGCACAAGTCGATCAACCCGCTGCTCGGCACGCTCGAAGACTTTCGCCACCTGGTCGCGGCCGCCCGCGACCATGGGATCGAGGTCGCGCTTGACATCGCGTTCCAGTGCTCGCCCGACCACCCGTATGCGCGCGAGCATCCGGAATGGTTCAAGCACCGCCCCGACGGCACGATCCAGTACGCGGAGAACCCGCCGAAGAAATACGAGGACATATTTCCGTTCGACTTCGAGACCGAGAGCTGGCGGGAACTATGGGACGAGCTGCTCTCGATCGTCCTCTACTGGGTCGAGCAGGGCGTGACAGTGCTCCGCATCGACAATCCGCACACGAAACCGTTCGCCTTCTGGGAGTGGCTGATCGCGGAGGTCAAGCGCGGCCATCCGGACGTGATCCTCCTCGCCGAAGCGTTCACTCGGCCCAAGGTCATGTTCCGGCTGGCCAAGGTCGGGTTCACGCAGTCGTACACGTACTTCGCGTGGCGC
>DATFVI010000003.1:0-8472 GCA_035260405.1 Candidatus Dormiibacterota bacterium | reverse complement strand
ACCAGCAATCCCGCGTCGCTCCAGCGGCGAATCGAGGCTTCGCTGACCCGAAGGAATCGAGCAGCCTCTCTGGTGTTGAGCAGACTATTACTTGCCATCACTTTGCTCTCAACGAGTAGAGTACTGCATAGCACTGGCGAGATGCAACTGCCCGAGCGGGGTGAACCCTAACTAAAACTTACAGCGCTTAACACCGCACGCTCAGGGAACTGGCCGTTCCCCCGTTACGTTCTGTGTATGAGGCCAATCCTCGAGTTCACCGCTGTGACTCGAGCGTATGGACCGCGCCTTGCGCTCGACGACGTCAACCTGGCCCTGGAGCCGGGTGAGCTGACGTTTCTTGTCGGGCCCAGCGGCGCGGGCAAGACCACCCTCCTGAAGTTGATCAACCGCGAGATCCGTCCGACCTCGGGCGAGATCTGGGTCGACGGGATGCCGGCGCATGCGTTGAAGGCGTCCCGCGTCTCGCAGCTGCGCCGCCACGTGGGCGTCGTCTTCCAGGACTTCAAGCTTCTGCCTCGCCTCACCGCCCAGGAGAACGTCGCCCTGGCCCTCCAGGTGGGAGACCTGCGCATCTCGGACGATGAGGCTTCGGAGCGCGCGATGGACGCGCTCGAAGCGGTCGGCCTGGGCGATCGCGGAGGCTCGTTCCCGCACGAGCTCTCTGGCGGCCAGCAGCAGCGCGTCTCCGTTGCGCGGGCCGTGGTCGGCCAACCGCATCTCTTGATTGCTGACGAGCCCACCGGCAACCTCGACCTGGAGACCTCCTGGCAGATGATGGATCTGTTCGCCGACATCGCCACCTTTGGCACCGCGGTCCTCATCGCCACCCACAATGTCGAGATCGTGACGCGCCTTCAACGGCGTGTGATGACGCTGGTCCAGGGCCGCCTGGTCCGCGACCAGCCTGCGGGCCGAACCGGGAGGATGGCTTGGCTGGCGTCGTCGTAAAGGGCCACTTTCCTCGACGCCGCATCGTCCAGATCGTCGTCGCCAACGTGACCCGATACCTGTTCCGCGGGGCGGCCCGGAACTGGTTCCGCAACATCGGCAGCACCGCGCCGGCGCTCAGCTCGATGACGCTTCTCTTGCTCTTGTCGGGCCTGGTCGGGATGGTCGGTTTCGCCCTGCACAACCTGGAGCAGGCCCAGGCCGCGCAGGCGTCTCTCCTACATGTCTACATGCGCGACGGCGTGCCCACCACCGACGTCGACGTCTTGTGGGATCGTCTCGCGAGAGACCCACGCGTCGCGAGCGTCAACTACGTGACCAAAGCAGAGGCGCTCGCCCGTGCCCAGCGGATACCCGGACTGCCCCAGCTGGCCACCGCCACCGATGGCAATCCGTTCCCGGCCAGCCTGGATGTGCGCGTGAAGACGATCGATGACGCCGCCGCGATCGACAGCCTCGTGCGCACGGACATCGCCGTCGATCCGCTCGATCCGACCTCGTACGACCGCGGCGCATACCAGCGCATACAAGCGGTCCTGTTCGGTCTGGCGGTCGCGGGTTCGGCGTTCCTGCTGCTGCTCGGATTCGTGGCCGTGACGGTGACGATGAACAGCATCCGCGCCGCCATCCACGCCCGCCGCGACGAGGTCACCATCATGCAGCTGGTCGGCGCGCCGCGCTGGATGGTGCGCGGTCCGTTCGTCGTCGAGGGAGCCATCACCGGCGCCTTGTCCGGCGCGCTGGCGGGACTCATCACATTCGGGCTGGCGATGGCTGCGATGACAGCGGCGCCGTCCTCATTCGCGCAGTTCGCGCCGGGCATCACAGTGACCGTGGCCGCGATTGCTTCCGCGATCGTGTTCGCGACCGGGCTCGGCCTGGGCTCGGGATCCTCGCTGGTCAGCGTGCGGCGGCACCTCGAGTCATGAGACGGCTGATCTTTGCAATTGGCGTCGCGCTGCTCGTCTTAGGAGCTGCACCTGCCGGTGTGAGCGCGGACACCGGCCCAACAGACCCGCAGCAGCAGAAGGCCCTGATCGACCAGATCCGCGCCCAGCTGGGCAGCAACCTGGCCGACGCGCTGGCCGCCCAGCAGCAGCTCAAGCAGTCCCTTCAGGACAATGCCGCCCAGCAGGCGGTGCTCCAGGGGCAGATCGCCGATGTCGAGGCAAAGATCGCAGACCTCGATGTGCAGATCGCCGATGCCCAGCGGCTCGAAGTCGTGTTCGCGAATCGAATCGGCGCCGAGCGAGCCCAGCTCCGGCAGCTCGCGCGCGCCATCTACGAGCAGCCCGCCTCGGCGCTCGTGGTGATCGCCGAGGCTCGCAGCTTGAGCGACCTGCTGACGCGCGTCGCCGACCTCAACGTCGCCGGAACGCGCGCTTCGGAGGTCAAAGCGTCACTCGCGCGCGACCTCGCCGCGGAGCAGGCGGAGCGCGAGAAGGAGCAGGCCGCACGGGACGAGCAGCTCAAGCAAAAGGACCAGCTCGACTCCGAGCTCGCGCAGCTAAAGGTCCTGCAGGCTCAGCAGGAGAGCTCGGTGGCCCAGCTTCAAGACAAGATCGCCGAGACCCAGGGTGAGCTGTACATGCTGAACCGCCAGTCGACGCAGCTCGCGCAGCAGGTCACCGACATGCTGCAGCAGCAGCAGGACGCAATCATCTCCGCGGCCATGCAAGCGGTCTGGACGCAGGTGCAGCTGTGGAGCCAATCCAACAACGTGGGCCAGATCCCCCCCAGCGCCGGCCATTCGACCAAGTACCGCTTCATCTGGCCGGAGCCGCAGGCGCAGATCTCCCAGGGCTTCGGCCCCAGCACGTTCTGGTTCGAGCCCGCTTACGGCCAGTACCCCCATTTCCACACGGGCATCGACCTGGTGGAGCCGTTCGGCTCGCCGCTATATGCGGCCGACGACGGTGTGGTGGCCCTGATCGGCAGCTCGAGCGGCGGTTATGGAAATTACATCGTCATCGCACACTCTGGAGGCCTGGACACCCTTTACGGCCACCTCTCCACGGCGCTGGTCAAGGTCGGCCAGCCGGTCGCACAGGGCCAACCCGTGGGACTCGAAGGCTCGAGCGGAAACTCGACCGGTCCGCACGTGCATTTCGAGCTTCGGATCAACCAGCGCCCAGTCGACCCCGCGCCTTACCTGCCGCCGGGGCCTCCCTCAGCCTTCAAGGGCTGAACCGGACACTGACGAAGCCTCCATCAGCCGGCATTTTTAGAAGGCGAAACACTCCATCAGATTGCCGATCGCGCTCAGTCCGTCGCGCGGAGGGGCGGGCGGGCCCACCGGCGCGCCGCCGGCAGCCTCGTAGTTCGATCCGACGGGCGTGGCGTGGTCGAACGTGTGGTTGACGGAGGCCAGCGTGGGCAAACCGAACACCGCTTCGATGAACTTGAGAATCGAGGAGTGCTCGTAGAGCGCCTGCTCGAGGTGGCCCGGTTTCGCCCACGGCGAGATGACCCAGGTCGGGAGCCTGATGCCGAGGCCGAACGCATCGAGCTGCGGCGGTGCCACATGGTCGAAGTAGCCGCCGGCCTCGTCGTACGTGAGGATGTAGGCCGAGCTGTCCCACGCCGATGACTGCATCAGAGCCGTGATGAGCTCTTGCTGGATGCCCATCCCAACCGACACGTCCGCCGGCGGGTGCTCGTCCCAACCTCGCGCAAAGCTCGGGATGATGAACGAGACCTGGGGGAGCCTCCCCAGCCTGAGGTCATCGAGATATTCGCCCTTGCTGCCACGCGTCCTCTGGTCGTGCGCCCACCGTTTCCAGAAGACGAAGACGTTGTCGGTGTTGCCGAAGGGCACGCTGTCCATTGAGACGTTGTAGACCTTCCAGCTGATGCCGGCATCTTCGAGAAGGTCGAGGATTATCGGGTAATCGAAAACTCCATAGCCCCAGATGCCGTTGGTCGTGATTCCGCCTGACGTGCCGGCGGCGAGATAGAAGCGATTCGGCCAGGTTGGGCCCATCAGCGAGGAGAAGTAGTTGGCGCACAGGCTGGACGTCTTGAACAGGCTGTAGTAAAAGGGCAGGTCGGCCTGCGTGTAGTAGCCGAGGCAGTTGATTCCGTCGGTGGTGTAAAAGCCGTCCATCCTTCCGCCGTCGTACTCCGCATGCATCGCGCCCCACGAGTGACCGATGTCCGGTGTCGAAAGGCTTGTGAAGTGGTACGGCTTCACGACGCCGCCGCTCCCGTCAGGCTGCGAATACCCGGAGGGCACGCCGTAGGCGCCGGCGAACGGCGCGAACCCGTAGTAATGGTCGAACGAACGGTTTTCCTGCATGTCGACCACGACGTGCTTGATCGGGATGCCACCGGAGAGGCCGCCGGATCCTTCGAGAGCCCTCGCCGCGGAGAGCCATGGCATCGCCAGGCCCGCGACTCCGAGCGCCCCGGCCCCTTTGAGCACGTCGCGACGTCCGATTCGGTGGTCGAAGATAGATGGTCTGTTACCGCCCATTTTTCCTCCTGGAACGAATCTCTTGGCCCGTTTTCCCAGTAAAACCCCGGTCGGTTGTCAGACCAATCATGTACCGCTAAAGCCTGGGGTGGACGGGGTTAACAGGTCGACGAATCACGCGTGCCGAGCGGCCTCATTCGGACGATTGGAGTCGCGCGACCTCACGTAATCAGAGTGGCGAGGTCAGCTCCAGCTGGATGTTGTCGGGATCGCGAAACGGCAGGACGCAGATCCCGAACGACGTTAGCTCCCGAACCTCGCCTCGGGGGACGCCACGCTCGTCGAGCTTGCGGATTGCCTCGTTGAGCGCCGCCCGGCTCTCCACGCTGAAGCTCAGGTGGTCGAGCCCAACCCGGTTCTCGTCGAACTTGTCGCCCTTGGCCGCAACCGGCCTGAGCCCCAGCAGGTAAGTGCCCTTGCTCATGACGCACCCGCCCCATAGGACCGGGTAGCTGGGGTCGGACTTCGGGTCGTCCGACGCGGGCGCCTCGGCCGCCACGTTGAACCCCAGCAGCGCCGTATAGAATTCGCGGCTTCGCTCGATGTCTGTCACGGTCAGCCGTACGTGGTGGATTTCGCCCAACCCGATCTGCTCAGCCATCTCGTCCCCCTTGTGCCACTTCGGGTCCGTGCCGGTTCATCTCCATTATCGAAGCCTAGGTGGCGGATTTGAAATCGGGTTTCAAGCGTTCTGGGCGGCCGGTGCGATCGCGACCACCGTCCACCCGGTCTGCTGTTGAGGTGGCGGCAGCAGCGTTTTGCAGTAGCGGCAGATCCGTCCGGTGTCGATGTCGATCGGCGCCCCACAGATCGGACACTCGGCGCGCTGCTGCGCGTCGGTCGAGGCGCCCAGAGGCCGGCTGAACGTCCAGTACTCCGAGAAGGGCATCGACAAGGGCATCTGGATCGCGTCCGGCGAATCGTTCTCGCCCAGCGTGTACTGCATTGCCACGCACAGAAAGAGGACGGTGATGTGATCGCCTTCGTTCGTGTGCTCGGCGGCGACGATGTTGGACTGCCTGATGTCGAGGAGGTCGTCGTAATGGACGGCGCCTCGCGCATATAGGCTCATGACGTCGGAGCGAAGGTCGTCGTAGACCGAAGCAGACACGAGATCGCGCATGTCCGCCGGTTCCCGCGCCTGCATCGCCGATTTCACGGCGAACAGCGACTTTCCGGCGTGCTTGAGAAAGGCGTCCTTGTCGAAGTCGGGGTCCGACGCCTGAATCTGACCCAGGCCGATCGCCGGGTCGATCACGGAGTCGCGATAGGCTGCTCAGCGCCGCAACTGGGGCAGAACTTCGCACCGGCCGCGACCTGCACCCCGCACCTGGGACACGGCGCGGTCCGCGTGGCGCTCGCCGCCGAGAAGATCGCACCCGCCATGCCCATGCCGGCGACGACAGCCGGCGCCGAGCCCTCGCCGCCCTTCGCGGCGCCCTCTCCGATGCCTTCCATCGCCTCGCCCGCGGCCGCGCCCTGGAAGCTGCCGGCGAGCTTCGTGTACTGAACGTCTCGGCGATACTTCTTGAGCGTCTCCTCGTCCTCGGGTTTGATCGAGATCACGAAGTTGCCCATCCGGGCGACGCTGATGCCGTACGAGTCGAGGACCTTGGCGGCAGCGGCCAGGGTCTCCTGCTCGATGACGGCGTTCTGGCTCGCGATGCCGAGGATTGGCCAGCGCTCGTTGGTGATGTGCGCCACGACGTCGGTGCGAAAGACCTTGAGCAGTTGGTCCCGCATCCAGTCCGTGATCTGGTCGTTGCTCAGAAGGCCTTGTGTGCCAACCAGGTTGAGGATGAGGCGTTCGGGAGCCACGACCTTGAGCGAGTAATCGCCGAAAACACGAAGGCCGATCGCCAGCCCCGTCTCGGGATCGACCACGTTGTCCACCATCCCGCCGAACGGCAGGTTCGCAAACTCTCGCGTCGAGACAAAGTAAAGCTCGGTCTTGAAGAACCTGCCACCTGTGGCTGCGTCGACCAGGTTGCCGAGGAAGGGGATCTCGCTCGAGTCGAGCTTGCTGACTCCCGGCTGGATGACTCCGCTGACCTTGCCGTCCCGAAAGAAGACGGCCAGCTCGTCCTGCTCAACCGTGAGCCGCGTGAGGTTCCGGATGTTGGTGTCCGGCCACTTGAAGAGGATCGACCCCTTGTAGTCGTCGGGCCGGACGATGAACTCGCGTCGGAAGCTGCCGAAGATGCCCATCAGGTGGGCACAGTATGGTCTCGGTTCCGGTAATCCGCTCTCGAGAGCGGAACGATTTTCGACTCGTGCTCCGTAACCTTCCACCCCTCCCGGGATGTTCAACGTCGTGATGTCCGGGGAGTCCTACACACACGTCGGGCAGCTGTCGTCCGATGGCCTGTGGAGGTGGGACGGCGCGTCCTGGAGACCGGTGGTTCCGCGGGACCTTCCGCGATGGCTCAATCGAGACCTGAAGGCCAGGGCGACCTGGTTCACTTTGGTCGCGGCCGCCGGCGTCGGCCTGGTGGCCGATCAAGCGCTGCGCATCGGAACCTTTGGACTGGCGGCGAGCCTGACCCTGGCGCTCATTGCTCTCGCCCTCGTGTTTGCGGGACGGATTTCTTCCTTCGAGTCCAGCGTGCTCGTCGGAGCATCGGTCTTGTTCTCGGCCTGGATGACGGTCCGGGCCAGCCCATGGCTGCTGTGGCCCGACCTCGCGATGTCATTCGCGCTGATCGGCCTGGCCGCGTCGGTGACAAGCAGGGGTTCGCTCCTTGACCTCGGGATCGCCGAGGCGGCGGCTCGCTCGGCGCACGCGTTGGTGCATTTAGGGTTCGGGGCCGGCTTCGCCGCCCAACCACTGGTTCAAGCACGGTATCGGATGGGACTTGTCGCCCCAATCGCGCGTGGGGCGCTCATCGCCGCCCCGATCGCGACCGTGCTGGTCGTGCTGCTCGGGGTCGCCGACCCGGTCTTCGCCTCGTTCTTCAATTTCAACCTCGACTTCGGCCGGCTCACGCTCGACGTGACGTTAGTTGCAGGCGGGGCGGTGGTCGCCGCGGGCCTGCTGCGACTGGCGGCCGCCGAACCGCTCTCGCGGGTGGACGGACCGGCCTGGCGGCTGGGTTCGATCGAAGGACTGGTCGTACTTGCGGTGCTCGACGCCGTGTTCGCGGCTTTCGCCGTGGCGCAGGGCATCGCGGCCGCTGGAGGTGCGGGCGACGCGCTGCGGTCGGCCGGCGTCACCTACGCCGACTACGCGCGATCTGGATTCTTCGAGCTGCTGTGGGTCGCCGGGATCACGGCCGTCGTCCTGATCCTGTTGAGCCGGATCACGAACCTGACCGAGCGGACCACCAAGCGCGCGTTTCAAGTTCTGTCGCTGGTGGCGATCGGTTTGACCCTGCTGATCGTGCTGGTCGCCTTCCAGCGCCTCCGGCTTTACGAGGATGCGTACGGGTTCACGATGCTGCGCCTCTACAGCCACATCTTCGCGGTCTGGATCGGCCTGATCTTCTTGCTGCTGGCGGCGGACTTCGCCGGTTTGTTCAAGCCGAGGAGGTGGTTCGTCGGCGCCGTTTCAGTCTCCGCGATGGCGGTGCTCATGACTCTCAACACGCTGAACCCGGAGGCAATAGTGGTCTCGCTCAACATCGACCGCGCCCAAGCTACCAACAAGATTGACGCGCAGTACCTCGCGACTCTCTCGAATGACGCGACTCCGACCTTGCTCGCATCCGGCTCGCCTGACATCAGGCGCATCGCGTGTGAAGGCCCGCAGTCGTATTCGGTTGGCCCGGCGGCGTTCAACTGGTCAGATGCCACCGCCGCCGCTTCGCGCCGCGCACGCTGCTGATTTCAGCTGGTCCCAGCCTCGTCGCCGGTTGCGCGCAAGCTGTCAAGATCGCGGCGTGACCAGGGTAAGGATCACCGTCGCCGGCATGCGGTTCGAGGCAAGGCTCGAGACTGAGCAGGCGCCGAAGACTTGCGCGAAGTTCGTCACCATGCTGCCGCTGAAAACGCGCCTGGTCCAGGCGCGTTGGAGCGGAGAGGCCGCCTGGATCCCGCTCGGCGACCTC
>DATFVI010000002.1:0-22977 GCA_035260405.1 Candidatus Dormiibacterota bacterium | reverse complement strand
GCGGCGACAAAAGCGGCGATGCGCCGCTCAGTCCGCCGCCGATCCTCCATCTGGTTGAATCGGGGGTTCCACAGGAATGGGGGCACGTCGTATTCGCGATCGGCGAGGTAGGGCTTCGGATCGATCGCCACGAACTGATCGCCTCGCCGAATGATGTTGTGATGGTGAAAGTCACCGTGCACCAGCCACTGCCCAGCCGGATCGAGCTCGGCCAGCAGGTCGCGAGCGAGCGGAACGAGCTCACTCCCGTCGCGGTCCGCGTTGTCGAGCCAGCGCCGAACCTCCGGGACAACCGGACGGAACGGGGATCCCGCACGGCGCCACAGCTTTGACGCGAGCTCGACGGCGATCGCCGTCGCCTCCTCGTCGGGCAGCGCCGACAGGTCGTTCCCCGGCAACGCGCGCTCCTCGAGGAGTGCGCGCCCGGACCGCCGCAGAAGTCGCACCGCACCGTCTCCGTTCCAGAGCTCCAGCGCGTCGCCTTCATGAAGCGACTCTGTGTCCCCTCCCCAGGCGACCTTGACCACCGCGTCGCCGGCGGGCGCGACGTAGGAGACGTTTGAGAAGACGAACGGCTCCCCGAGCTCGAGGCCCCATTCCCGGGCCGCCTGCAATGCAATCGCCTTTGACGCGATCAGATCGAATTGCTGCTCGCCCCGGCCTTGCATCGAAGGAGCCTATCGGGTGACTCCTAACAAGGTGCAGGTCCAAATGTGACCATTGGTGCCCGAATGGCCCGACGCACCGGCCCGCATGCGACCGTTTGTGCCCGAATGGCCGCATCACCGGACGGCGACCGAACGTTCGTGCCCGAATGGCCGCCCGAGCCGATTTAGGCTAGCTGCGTGCACCACCTTTCCAAGCAGGAGTAGTCAGCTGAAATGTCAGGGAGCGAAGCCGCGGCTGTTTCGACCCGAAAGGCGTCGGGGTGGATCGCCTTGCTCGTGCTCTTCGGAATCGCTTCGACCATCGAGGCGGGCTCGGTTTCCCACGTCTTCCGCTTCCTGCCCCTGTACCTCGGGACGGTCCACGTTCCGCCGCCCGAGGTACCGGCCTGGACCGGCTACCTCAACGCCGCGTTCTTCCTGTTCGGCCTCCCGCTCGTGCCTTTCTGGGGGGTCTGGGCCGAGCGTTACGGGCGCGTTCCGATCATCGCCCGCAGCGCCTTCGTCGAAGCGATCGTCTTCGCCGGGCTCTGGCTGGCACAGAACCGGTGGGAGGCGGCGTTCTCGCTGCTCCTGGTCGGGTTCCAGCTAGGGAACACCGGCGTCATGCTCACCGCGCTTCGGGCGGTCACGCCGCAGGGCCGGGTCGGGCTCGCCATCTCGCTGTTTGGCGTCACTCCCTCGCTCGGCTTTGCGATCGGGCCCACCGCCGGCGGCTGGCTGGTGGACCACAACGTCCTGAATCTGCACACCCTGTTCGCCGCGGACGCCATGCTGTCCCTGGTGGCGGGAGTGATCCTCCTCGTCTTCGCTCGAGAGGGGAGGCGTCCGCCTCCGCGACCCGGAAGGGCGACGCGACTTGCCTTCGATGCCCTGCGCATGGCCTTCACCGGGCGCCTGACATTGATCGTCTTCGGCGTTTTCGGCCTGGCGTACTTTGCCCTGCAGATCGCCAACCCGTTCCTTCCTCTCCTGGTCATCCGGGTGAACGGCGGAACGGGTGGCGTGGCCGGCCAGATCGGCATCGTATTCGGTGCTTCGGCCCTGCTGGGCGCGCTCCTCTCGCCGCTCGCCGGCGCGGCCGGCGATCGCTACGGTTTCCGCCCGCTGCTGGCCGGTGCGTGCGTGCTGGCGGCGGCCAGCCTGGCCGGCCTGGCCGCGGCGCCGAACCTGGTGTGGCTGACCGCCGGCGCGGTCGCGCTGGGCGCCGCGACCGCGACCGCGATCTCGATGGTGTTCGCGCTCCTGGCCACCGCCGTTCCAGAAGAGCGTCGGGCGACCACGCTCAACCTGGTGTTGCTGCCGATCTATTTCTCCTCGATCGCGGGCGGAATCGTCGGAGCGCTCCTGGTGCACAACGGGCTCGACACCGTCCTCTGGACCGGAGCCGCGATCTCCCTGCTCGCCGCGCTCCTGACGACGAGGCTGCCGTCGGCCGAAAGGACAAACCCATAAGAGAGGGCGCGCCTCACGCGAGGCGCGCCCTTCCAGTGCCCGCTCTCAGACCGCCGCTTTCTGTGCGTGAAGTGGGGAGCCTGTTTCGACCAGCGTCTTAAGGCCGCTCAGGACTAGCATCCAGCCGCCCGCGACATTGTCGTACACCTTGCTTCCCGCGGCGAAGTTGTCGTGCACCGCCGTCAGCCTGGTGACCCCATCCGTCTCTTCCAGCTCGTACGTGACCCTGCTCGGCCCTTCGGCGGTGAGAGCCGCGTCGTACTTGACGATCCAGGTGTGCACCAGGCGCCGCGGCTTGTCGTACTCGACCACCTCGCCGTCGACGAGCTCCCTGCCGGTGCCGTGCTCGGTCCACAGGAGCCGCGCGCCGGGCTTCCACGTGGACGTAGGCTCGCTGCCGAAAAAATACTTGTGCGTGAATTCGGGCCTCGTGATCGCGTCCCAAACCTTCTCGCGCGGGGCGCGAATGAAAACGGTGTAGATCTGCGCCGGTCGTGCATCCATCGTCGCCATCTCTTCCTCCATATCCAGTTTCAAATCAACCAGCGCGGCCGCCCGCGCCTTGCGGTATTTTCCGATCCACCGGTCGTGCACCATCCGGATGGGCACCGCGTTCAGGTAGTGCAGCTTTTCCCGGCCGGCCCGCCTCGACGTCACGAGCCCCGCCTGCTCGAGCAGTCCGAGGTGCTTCATGACTCCGAATCGGGTCATCGCCGGAAGGCTCGCGGCGAGCTCGGTGAGCGTCTGGCCATCGCGCTCGAAGAGCAGGTCGAGGAGCTTTCGGCGGCTGGGGTCCGCCAGCGCCTTGAACACGGATTCCATGTCCAGCATCATAGGTGACCAATTAGTCACCTGTCAAGAGCGGACTCTATCTGGAGGGAAGCCTGTGCGCTGACGGACTGGCGATTCGCTCCAGGCGGTCTCGGATGGCCCGTCGCGCACGGTCGAGGCCGACGTTTCCGCCGTTCTGCACGAAGCTCCCGTTGGCTCCGACAAGGAGGCAGCTGAGCTCCCAGGCGACCTGGTCGGCATCGACGTCCGGCTGAACGTCGCCATTCTCTTTGGCGGCGCGGAGCGCGCGGCCGAGGCTGGCGACCCAGTAGTCGCGCTTCTCGATCACGGCATCCCGGACCCGGCCAGGCTTGCTGTCGAACTCCGCCACCGTGGCCTCGAAGAAACAGCCTCCTGGAAATACCTCGCGCTCGAGGTAGGACAGGAACGCGTTGCACATCGACCAGACCCGGCCGACCCCGGCCGGTGTTTTCACGCCGGGCTTCAAGACCTCTTCGGTGAAGATGCGGCTCGCCTCCTCGACGATCGCGAGCTGCAGCTCCTCCTTGGAGCCGAAGTGGGCGAAGAGGCCGCTCTTGCTGATCCCGAGGTCGGTCGCCAGGCGCTGAAGCGACACCGCCTCCAGGCCTTCGGCCGACGCCAGGCGCGAGGCATGGCTCAAGATCGCCTGCCGCGTGCGCTCGCCGCGCAGCAACCGGCGGTCGGTCGTCGCGGCAACCGGGGCTTCAGCCATCGAGGGGAATCTTAGCACGATCGGTCGTTCTCTCTTGACTTATACGACCGATCGTGCTATTTGTTGTGCAACGCATTCGTGATCCAGGGGTTTGAGGTGGTTGAGATGATTTCAATCCAGGCGGCGGGTGTCGGCCACGTCAGTCTTGCCCGCCTCGAAGGGACCGATCGTGCGCCGCTGCTCCGCTTCTTCTTCCGGCTCTCGCCGGAGACGCTGTACCGGCGTTTTCACAGCCCGATCGCGCGTCCGGAGCAGACCTACCCGGAGCGTCTCCTGGACCTCGATCATCACGACCGCGAAGCCGTCGTCGCCGTGGTCCAAGAAAATCAGGAATTCGAGATCGTCGGCGTCGCTCGCTATGCACGCCGGCCGGGAGCGGCCGCGGCCGAAGTCGCCGTCGTGGTCGCCGACGATTGGCAGCGCCAGGGCCTGGCCACGCGCATGTGCCGGGTCCTGGCCCACCTCGCCGCGACCGCCGGCGTCCGCCAGTTCACCCTGAACATGCAGGCCGACAACCCGGCGGTGCTGCGGCTCGTGCGCCGGCTCTATCCCGACGCGAAGCTGTCGTTTTCGCAGGGCACGTGTGAGGCGGTCGTACCGATCGGAGCGTGAGGACGTCCACACAACGGGAACGGTTCGCGGCGCTCCGCTCAGTCGGCGAGCTGGAGCAGTGCACGGACTCCGAAATCCGGTCGCTGCTGACTCGTGCCGACGAGGTGCGCCTGTTCGCCGGAGACGGCGTCGCGCAGGAGGGCCGCTCCTGCAATCAGCTCGTCATCGTGATGGAGGGAGCTCTTTCCAGCGGGCCTCACCTGGTCGGACCGGGTGAGACCGTCGGATGGAATGAGATGTGGGAGCGCTCGACCAACCCTGCCACGGTCATCGCCGAGACCGACGCGCGCCTGCTGGTCATGAGCCATGATCAGTTCCGCGCAGTCAAATCCCTGGTCGGTCCGGGAGTCGTGAAGGCGGTGGAGCAGTGCCCAAGGTCACGTTCATCGGAGCGGGAAGTGCAGTCTTCGCTCGCCAGCTGATCACTGACATCCTGGCCATCGAGGGCCTGGACTCTGGAACCTTTGCACTCGTCGACATCGACGCCAGCCGCCTCGAGCTTGCGCGGCTGATCGCCGAGCGGCTGGTCGAGCTGTCGGGCAAACGATGGAAGGTCATCGCGTCGACGGATCGCACGGCCGTTCTCGAGGGGACCGACTACGCGATCAACTCGATCGAGGTCGCCGGGCTCGAGCATGTGCGGGCGGACTACGAGATCCCGCTGCGCTATGGCGTCGACCAGTGCATCGGGGACACCATCGGACCCGGTGGGATCTTCAAGGCGCTGCGGACCGGGCCGGTGTGGCTCGAGATCGTCGCCGACATGGCGCGGCTCGCGCCTCGCGCACTCGTCATCAACTACAGCAACCCCATGTCGATCCTCACGCTTGCGGCGGCGCGCGCGGCGGAACTGCAGGTGGTCGGGCTGTGTCACAGCGTGCAGGGGACGTCCCGCCAGCTCGCAAGCTATCTCGATGTTCCTTACGACAGGATCACCTGGCGCTGCGCGGGGATCAACCACAACGCGTGGTTCACAACCCTCGAGCGCGATGGGGAGGACCTGTATCCGCTCCTGCGCGAACGCGCGGCGATCCCCGAGATCTACGAGCAGGACCCGGTCCGCTTCGAGGTCATGCTGCACCTCGGCGCCTTCGTCACCGAGTCGAGCGGGCATTTCTCGGAGTACGTCCCGTACTTTCGCAAGCGGCCCGACCTGCTCGCCAGGTATGTGCGGGCGGGGTACCTGGGGGAGAGCGGTTTCTACGCGAACAACTGGCCGGAGTGGCGTCGCGCGAGCGACGAGCTGATCGCTTCGATGCTGCGCGGCGAGACCCCGGTGCCGAGGCAGCGCAGCCACGAGTACGCGTCGTCGATCATCGAGGCGATGGAGCTCGGTCGCGAGGCGACGATCCATGGCAACGTGGTCAACAAGGGTTGGATCGGCAACTTGCCGGACGGGTGCGTCGAGGTCGAGTGCCGGGTCGCTCGAAATGGAATTCGTCCAGAGACGTTCGGGGCCTTGCCCGAGCAGCTCGCGGCGTTGAACCGCGCGCACATGGCGGTGCACGAGCTGGTCGTGCAGGCGCTCATCGAACGCGACCGCGGGAAAGCCAGGTACGCCCTGATGCTCGACCCTCTGACGGCGGCCGTTTGCTCCCTGGAAGAGATCGACAAACTTTTTGATGAGATGTGGGCGGCGGAGATAGGGAGTCTGACCGCCTTTGACTAGGCGACCGCCCTACCGAATGATCTCGCCCCTATGAAGATTGCGACGATCGATAGGACCAGCATGATCGCCACTCCTTTCGTGACGCTTGGGTCGGTGATCTGGTCCCGGAAGACGTGGCGGGCGGCGTCGACCGCGTACGACAGTGGATTCGCCGCCGCGATGCTGCGCAGCCACTGGGGGGCCAGGCCAAGCGGAAGCAGGACTCCCGACAGCAGCAGGATCGGAAGCGACGCCGTGAAGACGATCGACGCATAGATGTTCTCGTCGCGCGCGGAGAGCGCCACGGCATATGAGATTGACGCCGTCAGCAGTCCGATCAACGCGATTAACGCGAGAGTGATGAGGACCCCGATCGGGTGAATGCTCAAGCCGAACGGCAGGGAGATCAGGACCAGGATCAGCGACTGAACGACGATGGAGAACATGTCGCGGAGGGCGCGCCCCAGCAACAGCGCGACCCGGCTGACGGGCGTCACGCGCAGGCGCTCGATCACGCCCGCCCGCAGCTCGGCGATGAGGCTGAAGCCGACGCCGGCCGCGCCGAACAAGCCGAGCTGGACCAGCAGGCCCGGCACGAACACGTTGTAAGCGCCGCCCGGTGGAAAACCCTGTACCGACGAGATTGATTTGAGGAGGGGTGCGAACAGGACGAGGTAGATCACTGGTTGCAGGACGCCAAGGGCCACCCAGGCCGGGTTGCGAATGAAAAGCCCGAAGTAGCGGCCGAAGACAAGCCAGATGTCGCGCGCGAGCTTCATGCGGCCGTCTCCCGCAACGATCGACCGGTCTGCCGCAGGAAGACGTCGTCCAGGCTAGGGCGGTGAAGGTCGATCCTGAGGAGCGTCAGCCCGGAGCCTTCGAGGAGCCGCAGGATCGCCGGCATCGCCACCTCTCCGCGATCCACATATAGAAGGACGGAGCCCTCGTCCAACTTGGCCTCTCTCACGAACCCTTGGTCCTTCAGCAGGTCCATCGCCTTCTGCTGGTCGCCGGCCACCGCGAGAGTCACGACGTCGCCGGCGACCGCGCGCTTGAGCTCTTCGGGAGTGCCCTCGGCGACGATCTTTCCGTAGTCGATGATGGCGATCCGGTCGCAAAGCGCGTCCGCCTCATCGAGGTAGTGCGTGGTGAGAAACACGGTCGTCCCGCGGTCGTGCATGCGTCTCACCTCGTCCCAGACTCGGGCGCGGCTCTGCGGGTCGAGACCGGTGGTCGGTTCGTCGAGGAACAGGAGCTGCGGGTCGTGCACCAGGCCGAGGCCGATGTCAAGGCGGCGCTTCTGGCCGCCCGAGTAGGTGCCTGACTTGCGGTCGGCGCAAACCTCGAGCTCGAGCATCGTGATGAGCTCGGCCGCACGCTTTCGTGCCGCCACCACCGACGCGCCGTACAGCCGCCCCTGGAAGACGAGCTCGCTGCGGCCGCTGATCTCGCGGTCGGACCCGCCGGCCTGCCCGACATACCCGATGCGTTCCCGGATCCGGCCAGGCTGCGTCAGCAGGTCGCAACCCGCGACAGTCGCAGACCCTCCGCTGGGCGGAAGCAGCGTCGCCAGCATGCGCAGCGTCGTGGTCTTCCCGGCGCCGTTCGGTCCGAGGAAGCCGAAGATCTCGCCCGATCGGACGGTCAGGTCAACTCCCGCGACCGCCTCGACCGTGCGCTTGCGCGACTTGAAGGCGCGCCTCAATCCGCGAGTTTTGATGACGTCTTCCACGGCATGCATTGTCGCGGGATGAGGCTCCGGGCGTCGATGCGAGCCCTATCGCTGCGCAGTCAACAGAGTCCAGAAATGCTCCAGGGCGGGGCCGCCCTGTGCCGGGCGCCGGATGGCTCGGATCGCGCGGCGGCTCACCAGGCCCGGCAGACGTTTCAGCGCGCCGGACTTGAGGTCGGCCGCCACCGCGAGCAGTGGCAGCGCGGCGTACCCGAGGCCGGCGAGCACCGCCGCCCGCACGTACTCCGGATGTCCGAGATTGAGCGCTTCGGAGCGGTCGAATGCGTCGCCGATCATCTCCCGCACGTTCTGTTCGGCCGACCATGCCGGGCCGCGCCCGAGATAGCGATGGCGGGCCAGGTCGTTGGCGCCGACGCGACGGAGCGCCGCCAGTGGATGGTCCCGGTGCACCACCAGGATGAGCTCGTCATGAGCCAGGACGACCGCGAGCAGCTGGGGGTCCGGGTCTCCTTCGACCACGCCGCAGTCGACGGCGCCGGCGACCACCTGGCGGTTGATCTCGACCGAGGGCTCGACGATCAAGCTGAGCTTGACCCCAGGGTTTTCCTGCGTGAACCCGGCGAGTCGCGAGGGCAGGTAAAGGGTCGCGCACGTCGGGCTGGCTCCCAGGTGGAGTGAGCCCTTCTCCAGCGTCTTGATCGACTCGGCCGTGTCCTCGAGAACCTGCAGGGATCGCAGCGCCGCCCTGCAGGCGACCGCCATCGTTTTCCCGGCGTCGGTCAGGCGCACACCCCGGCCGTCGCGCTCCAGCAGCTGCAGCCCGACCGCCCGCTCGAAGTGGCGGATCTGTTGTGTCACGGCGCCCTGGGTCAGAAAGAGGGACGCCGCGGCCCGAGAGATGTGCTCGTGCTCGGCCACCGCAACGAAGGACCGCACCTGCTCGAGGCTGAAGACCGGCCGCGCCATCTCGACAACATATTAGTCAGGCTCATGGGAACGATTACAAATAGCCGAGACAAAAAACTTAATGAAGGCTGAAGTCGTGCGTTAGACAAGTTACGGTTTCGATCACGCTCGCGCGAGCGAGAAAGGAGGTGGATTGAGATGATTCGTCGGGGTGCCGTTCGTCAGAGCGGCCAGGGAATGGTCGAGTATGCCTTGATCCTGGTTCTCGTTTCGATCGTCGTCATCGTCATTCTTTTGACCATGGGGAACCAGATCAACAACGTCTTCTCCAACGTGGTGGCCGCTCTCGGCTGACACGCACTCCTGAAGCGGGCCGGGCGGCGCCGGCCCGCTTTTCGAGATAGTTACCTGCCGTGACCCAGGCGTGGTGGCATGGCGCCGTCTTCTATGAGATCTACGTCCGCAGCTTTGCGGACTCCAACGACGACGGGATCGGGGATTTGCCGGGGATCACCTCCCGGCTCGACTACGTAAGGCGCCTCGGTGTGGACGCCATCTGGTTGACTCCTTTCTACCCCTCCCCCCAAAAGGACCACGGCTACGACGTCGCCGGGTACATGGACGTCAACCCGGAGTACGGGACCCTGGCCGACTTCGACCGGCTTGTGGACCGCGCTCACGAGCTTGGTCTGAAAGTGCTGGTCGACGTCGTGCCCAACCACACCTCCGACCAGCACCCGTGGTTCCAGAGCGCGCTTTCTTCTCCGGACGATCCGCATCGGTCGTGGTACTACTTTGCCGACCAGAAGCCGGACGGTTCGCCCCCCAACAACTGGACGTCCGCCTTCGGAGGGCCGGCCTGGAAGCTGGACGAGGCCACTGGCAAGTGGTACCTGCACCTCTTCGCGCCGGAGCAGCCGGACCTCAACTGGTGGAATCCCGACGTCCGCTCCGAGTTCGAACGCATCATCGCGTTCTGGCTGGAGCGCGGTGCGGACGGCTTTCGAATCGACGTCGCGTCAGCCCTCTTCAAGCGCCCGGACCTCGCAGACAGGCCGCTCGTTCGCAACCGCCTGACCGGCGCCGACGAGCCCGACCCGGCGTTCTCGATCTTCGACCAGCCGGAGCTTCACGACGTCTACCGAAAGTGGCGTGCGATCTCCGGCGCATATGAGCCGGAGCGCGTGCTCGTCGGCGAGATGTTCGAGCCCAGGCGGCAGTCCGTCTTCGTCGCTCCCGACCAGCTGCACATGGCCTTCGCCATGGTCACGGCACCGTGGGACGCGACCCGCTGGCGCCGCTTGATCGACACGGACCGCCGGGCGCTCAAAGGTCCGGGGATCGAGCCGAGCTGGACCCTTTCCAACCACGACGTGATTCGCGAGGCGACACGCTTCGGCGGAGGGATCCTCGGTCGCAAGCGCGCCGTGGCGGCCATGCTTCTCGTGCTCGGCCTGCCCGGCCAGGTCTTCCTCTACCAGGGCGAGGAGCTCGGCCTCGAAGAAGCCTACGTGCCGGAGGATCGGCGCCAGGACCCTGTCTTCTTCCACAGCGGCGGCCGCCAGGCGGGTCGCGACGGATGCCGAGTGCCCATGCCCTGGCTACGGGGGCAGCCGAACGCCGGGTTCTCGACCGCGCCCACCTGGCTTCCCGAACCCGAAGGCTGGGACAGGCTCGCGGTCGATGCGCAGCTCGCCTCGGCGGGTTCAGCGCTGCGCCGCTACATGCGCGCGCTGAGCCTGCGCCGGCAGCTCGCGGCGCGGCTGCCTGATCGCCTGGAATGGTGCCCCGCCCCCGACGGGGTGTTGACCTACCGGCGTGGACCGTTGTTCGTCGCCTGCAACTTCGGCGCCCGGCCAGTCGAGCTCGAGATCGGTGGCCGCCTTCTGATGGCCGGCGATAGGTTCGTCCGGCAGGTCAGCGGGAGCCTGAAGCTCCCGCCGAGCTCCGCCGCCTGGCTGGACGCTTCGCCCCGCTGAGCGCCGCCAGCCGCTGCCGGATCGACCGCTCCCGGATGAGCTCGCGGAACTGCGCCGGCCCGGCCTCAAAGGCGCGGATCGAGGTCAGGGCGATCGTGGTTTCGGGCGAGTCGAGTTGTGTCAGCAAAGTGGCGCCGCCCACGACGTCTCCTCGCGCGGCCACCCGGATCGGTCGGGCGTCGGCCGACACCAGGGCCTCGCCCTGGGTGATCAGCCAGAACCTCAGGGAGGGGTGACCCTGCACCGTCATCCGCGTGCCACGCTCGACCAGGGTCTCCGCCAAACAGCTTGCCGCGAACTCGAGATCGGGGCGCGGGAGCCCGGCAAACAGCCCGATTGACGAGAGGCGGTCGGCGCGCACGCTGAGCGGCTGGAGAGCCTCGACGAGCCGGGACACCCAGCTCGGGCCGGAGGGTGCGATCTCGGGGCCTAAGAGTTCCATTTCGGCTTCGGTAGCCAAGCTACCTCCTGCCGGTTAAAGCGCCTGCCCAGGCGGGTTAAGGCTTGAGCGTGCGATCGGTGGCAGATCCCGCCTGCCGGCGGCTTCGCGGGTAGGCGGTCCTTAACCGGTAGCTAACCTTGCTTCGAGCGGCAGGCGGTAATCTTTCATCCGTGGTGGTGGGAGTCCAGGCAGATTCGGATCAAACAGGCCCACTCGCGGTGCCGGAGGCCCCCCGCTACCTCAACCGGGAGCTGTCCCGGCTCGATTTCGACGAGCGGGTCCTGGCCATGGCGGAGGACCCGAAGCTCCCCGTGCTCGAGCGGGTCAGGTTCCTCGCGATCTTCAGCCAGAACCTCGACGATTTCTTCCAGGTTCGCGTAGCGGGGCTCAAGGAACAGGTCCTCGCGGCGGTCGCGGTCGCGTCGCCCGACGGCATGTCGCCCCTCGAGCAGCTCAGGGTGATCCGCACCCGGGTCGAGGGCGTGGTCGACCGGCAGGTGGGACTGTTCAACCGAGAGATCGTGCCGGCCCTCGCCGAGGCGGGCATCACGCTGGTGCGCGGCGCCGATGTGACCAAGCGCGAGCTGAGCCAGCTGCACACCGTGTTCAGGCAGCAGATCTTTCCGGTCTTGACCCCGCTGGCGGTCGACCCCGGGCACCCGTTCCCGTACATCTCTCACCTGTCGCTGAACCTCGCCGTCATGGTCCGCGACCCGCAGCGCCACCAGCAGCGCTTCGCGCGCGTGAAGGTACCGCCGGTGCTGCCGCGGTTCATCCCGCTGGTCGAGGGCCAGCGTTACGTGCCCCTGGAGGACGTGATCGCGCTCCATCTGCAGGCGTTGTTCCCGGGCATGGAGGTGGTCGCGAATCACCCATTCCGCGTGACGCGCGATGGTGACCTGGACGACGTCGACAGCGATGCCGAAGACCTGCTCGCCGCCATCCAGACGGAGCTGCGCCGGCGGCGCCGCCACGCGCGCGTCGTACGGCTCGAGGTCGACCCGGGCATGTCGCCCGAGGTCCTCGAACTGCTCACGCGAGAGCTCGAGCTGCAGCCCAGCGACGTGTACCAGGCGGACGGGCTGCTCGACATGGGCAGCCTTCACGCGCTGTTCGCGCTCGACCGTCCCGACCTGAAAGAGGAGCCGTGGACTCCGACCACGCAGCCGCGGCTGCGCGGGCTCGGCGCGGAGGTGCCAGACCTGTTCGCCGTTCTGCGCGCCGGCGATGTGCTCGCCCACCATCCATACGACTCGTTCGCGACGTCGGTGGAGGCGTTCATCGATCACGCCGCGAGTGACCCCGACGTGCTCGCGATCAAGCAGACCCTGTACCGGACCTCAGGTCCGGGGAGCCCGATCGTGCGAGCGCTCATCCGCGCGGCTGAGCGAGGCAAGCAGGTCGCGGCGCTCGTCGAGCTCAAGGCGCGCGGCGACGAGCAGGCCAACATCGGCTGGGCGCGAGCGCTCGAAGAGGCCAATGTGCACGTGGTCTACGGGCTCGTCGGCCTCAAGACACACGCCAAGGTAACGCTGGTGGTGAGGCGCGAGGGCAAGCACATCCAGCACTACCTGCACGTGGGCACCGGAAACTACAACCCGAGCACTGCGCACGCGTACGAGGACGTGAGCCTGCTGTCGGCTGACGCCGACCTGGGCGCCGACGTCACCGAGCTGTTCAACATGCTGACCGGATACAGCCGGCAGCACCGCTACCGCAAGCTCCTGGTCGCGCCGACGAGCCTGCGGACGAGCATCACGCAGCTCATCGAGCGCGAAGGAAAGCCGGGCGGGCGGATCATCATCAAGGTCAACAACTTGATCGATCCGCCGATCATCGACGCCCTGTACGGCGCCTCGCAGGCGGGCGCGCAGGTCGACCTGATCGTCCGCAGCATGTGTTCGCTGCGCCCTGGAGTGCCGGGGCTTTCAGAGCGGATCAGGGTGCGCTCGATCGTCGGCCGGTTCCTCGAGCACTCTCGCATCTTCGCTTTCGGCGACGGGGCGGACGCTGAGTACTACCTCGGCTCGTCAGACCTCATGCAGCGCAACCTCGACAGGCGGGTAGAGGCCGTTGCGCCGGTCTCGGATCGAAAGCTCCGCGAGCGGTTGACGCAGATCATGGAAATCGCACTTGCCGACGACGTGCTGGCCTGGGAGCTCTGCAGCGACGGGCGCTGGCAGCGCGTCCCGACCGTCAAAGGGCTCAACTCCCACAAGCGGTTCCAGGAACTGGCCCTGGAGAACGCGCGTGGCAACGGAGTGGTGAACGGCGTCCCGCATGCCTAGGCGGGAAGTCCGATGCTAGAAAGCGAGGTCAAGCTGGGGGCGGGACCCGCATTTCATCTGCCCGATCTCACCGGCGTGCTCGACGGCGTGGCGGTGAGCCCGCCGGAGGCCGTCCGGCTCGAAACCGTCTACTACGACACGCCGGATCTGCGGCTGGCGCGCTGGGGCGTGTCCCTGCGACATCGCGCGGGAGAAGGCTGGACGCTGAAGCTTCCGCCGGCCACTCCCGCCGGGTCACCACAGGGCGCCCTCCTCGAGCGCGACGAGCTCGTGTTCCAGGGTGGCGCGAAGAAACCACCCCAGGCGGCGGTCGACGTCGTGCGCGCTTACGTCCGCAAGGCGGAGCTCGTTCCGGTCGCGCGCCTGTCGACCGTGCGGCGTCGCGTGAGGCTTGTCGATGCCGCGGGAGCCCGCGTGGCGGAGGTCGTGGACGACGAGGTGTCCGTGCGAGACGGCCGCCGCGTCGCGGCCAGGTTCCGCGAGATCGAGGTCGAGGTGATGGCGCAGCCCAACGGGGCCAACGGGATCGTCGACCCCATCGTGCTGCGCCTCCGCAACGCGGGCGCCGGGGCGCCCGATCCGACTCCAAAGCACATTCGCGCGCTTGGTCCGCGCGCGATGGAACCGCCGGAGGTGGCGGCGCAGCCCGTCCAGGCGGACTCGCCCGCCAGGGACGTGATCAAGCACGCGTTTGCCGAGAGCATCGCGTCGCTCCTGAAGCACGACCCGCTGGTGCGGACGAGCGGCGACCCAGAGGCCGTCCACCAAGCTCGCGTCGCGACCCGCAAGCTGCGTTCTCACCTGCGCACGTTCGCCCCGCTGCTCGACCCGGAGTGGACGGAGCCCCTGCGCTCGGAGCTGGGGTGGCTCGCCCTGGGGCTGGGCGCGGTACGCGACCGCGAGGTGCTGCTCGAGCGTTTGCGCGAGCGCGCCAAGACGCTGCCGCCGACCGACCTGAGGTCGGCCGGCTCGCTTCTGCACTTCCTCGAGGAGGAGATCGAGACGCTGCGCACGAAGCTGATGGCGGAGCTCAGCTCCGTGCGCTACATCGACCTGCTCGACCGGCTGGTGAGCGCGGCCCATGCGCCGGCGACGCTGCCCGACGCCGAGGAGGCGGCGTCGAAGGTCCTGCCTCCGCTGGCGGCCGGCCCGTGGCGGCGCCTGCGTTCAGCCGTCAAGCAGCTCCCTGATGTGCCCACCGACCCGGAGCTCCACCGCATCCGGATCCTCGCCAAGCGCGCGCGTTACGCCGCGGAGGCGGTGGCCCCTGTTGCGGGTAAGGCCGCAGAAGCGTTCGCGCGGGCGGCGGCCAAGCTGCAGACCATCCTGGGCGAGCACCAGGACAGCGTCACCGCCCAGGCCTGGCTGCGCGGCGCGCGGATCACCGGCCGTCGCGCCTTCGTCGCCGGAGAGCTGATCGCCATGGAGCACATCGCGGCCGAGGACGCGCGCTCGAAATGGCCGAAGGCATGGAAGGCCCTGGACACGAAAACCTTCCGCTCATGGATGCCCTGAAAAATGAGCGGAAACCTTGCGGTTTCCGCTCATCGCAGCGCTGCGCGCTGCTGCTCACCTTCCCTTAAGGAGGGGATTACCGAAATATCCTCCCGGCCACGATTGGCAGGTAGCATGAACGCATGGTTGCGGCCGGAGTAAATCCGGCCGCCCTGGCCGCGCAAGATCTGTGAACGGCGGCCTAGGCGGCCTTTAAAAACCTAGTGCCCACCTTTTATGTCGTGCGGCACGCCAAGGCCGGCAGCAGGAGTCACTGGCCCGAAGACGACCGCCTGCGGCCTCTCAACAAGAAAGGGGTCAAGCAGGCTGAGGCGTTGATCGCGCTCCTGGAACCGTTTCCGATCACGGCCGTGTACTCGAGCCCTTTCCTGCGGTGCGTGCAGACGGTCGAACCGCTGGCTCGCGCCCGCAAGCTGCCGGTCAAGCAGACGTCCCAGCTCGCCGAGGGCCACGGGCTGGCCGGCGCGATGCAGGTCATGGGCCACCCCAAGCTCGACCACGCGCTGCTCAGCACTCACGGCGACATCGTTTGGGAGCTGGTGGAAGAGCTCGTGAACCAGCGCGTGATCAAACCGGGGACCGGAGGCTTCGACAAAGGTTCGACGTGGGTGGTGGACCTAGAAGACGGTGCGTTCACGCGAGCGCGCTTCATCCAGGCCCCGTGAGCTGACGGAATCCGCACGGCTGGCGCCAGCGACGCGTTTCGACCCCGCTTGATGCGAACGCTTGGCGCCAAACGTGCGGAATCGGCTGGGAGGCTAGGGTTGTTCCGATGACGATCACGCTCCGCGGCGCCGGGCTTTCCGAGGGCCAGGTCGTGGACGTGGCGCGGCACCGGGAGAAGGTCGCGCTCGCTGCCGCGGCGCGCAGCCGGATGGAGCGCAGCCGGACCCGGGTCGAGCGCGCCGCCACTTCGCGGGAGCCTGTTTACGGCGTGTCCACCGGGTTCGGCGCGCTCGCGGGAACCCGGGTCGCTCCGTTGATGCAGCCGGAGCTGCAGCTCGCGTTGATCCGGTCGCATGCCGCCGGGATGGGCCCGCCGGTGGACGACGAGGTCGTGCGCGCCACCATGCTGCTACGCGCCCGCACGCTCGCGATGGGACTGTCCGGCGTGAGGCCGGTCGTGGCCGAGGCGCTGATCGCGCTGCTGAACGCGGAGATCACGCCGGTCGTCCCGCGCTATGGCTCGGTCGGATGCAGCGGCGACCTCGCCCCGCTGGCTCACATCGGGCTCGCACTGGTGGGTGAGGGTGAGGTGGTGAATGGCGAGGGCGTGCGCGCTCCGGCGGCACAGGCGCTCAAGGCGGCGAAGCTGAAGCCGTTGAAGCTCGAGACCAAAGAAGGGCTTGCGCTGATCAACGGAACCGACGGGATGCTCGGCATGCTCGCGCTGGCCTGCGCCGACGCCGAAGTGTGCTTCAAGGTGGCGGACATCACGGCCGCGATGTCGGCCGAGGCGCTGCTCGGGACAGATCGGCCGTTCGATGCGCGCCTCCACGAGATCCGCCCGCACCCCGGCCAGGTCGCGAGCGCCGCCAACCTCACACGGTTGTTGAAAGGTTCGGACATCGTCGCCTCGCATCGCCACTCGCACCACGCGGTGCAGGACTCGTACTCCGTGCGGTGCAGCCCGCAGGTCGCCGGCGCGGCGCGCGACACGCTGGACTTTGCGCGGAGAGTCGAAACGGTCGAGCTCTCGTCGGTGGTCGACAACCCGGTCGTGCTGGAGACGGGCGAGGTCGAGTCGACCGGCAACTTTCATGGCGAGCCGCTGGCGTTTGCGGCGGACTTCCTGGCCATCGCCGCGGCCGAGGTGGGCGCCATCGCCGAACGCAGGGTCGATCGGCTGCTGGATCCGCACCGCTCTGAAGGGCTGCCGCCTTTCCTGGCCGAGCAGCCCGGCGTCAACTCCGGCCTGATGGTGGCTCAATACACGGCCGCGGCGCTGGTCGCCGAGAACCGGCGCCTTGCCGCGCCGGCCAGCGTCGACTCGATTCCGACCTCGGGCATGCAGGAGGACCACGTTTCGATGGGCTGGGGCGCGGCGTTGAAGCTGCGCGCCGTCCTCGACAATCTCCGGCACATCCTCGCCGTCGAGCTGATGTCGGCGGCGCGGGCGCAGGACCTGCGGCAGCCGCTGAAGGCGTCGCCAGCGACGGCGGCGGTGCGCGACCTCCTGCGCAAGCGCGTGCCAGGGGTTGGGCCGGACCGCTTCCTGGCGCCTGAGCTGGCGGCGGCGGAGGAATTGATCCGTACCGGCGCGGTGCTCCAGGCGGCCGAATCGGTGACGGGCGCTCTGGCATGAGCCCTCTCCCCGACCCTCCCCCGCTTGCGCGGGGGAGGGGGATCAGAGCTCCGCGCGGCTCGGAGATCACATGCCTGGGGTGGCCGCAGGAGGCCGCGATGCGGATGTTGATGAACAATCTCGATCCCGAGGTCGCCGAGCGGCCCGAGGACCTGGTTGTTTACGGCGGCACAGGAAAGGCAGCGCGTTCGTGGGAGGCGTTCGACGCGATCGTGCGTGAGCTGCTCCGGCTCAAGGGCGATCAGACGCTGCTCGTGCAGTCAGGCAAGCCGGTCGGCGTGTTCGACACCCACGAATGGGCTCCACGCGTGCTCATCTCCAACTCGATGCTGGTGCCCGAATGGGCGACGTGGGACGAGTTCCGCCGCCTCGAGGCGCTCGGACTGACGATGTACGGCCAGATGACGGCGGGCTCGTGGATCTATATCGGGACGCAGGGGATTCTCCAGGGGACCTACGAGACATTCGCCGCTGTCGCGCGCAAGCGCTTCGGCGGCTCGCTCGCCGGGACGATCACGCTGACCGCGGGTCTTGGTGGGATGGGCGGGGCGCAGCCGCTGGCGATCACGTTGAACGGCGGCGTGGCGATCTGCGTCGAGGCCGACCCGGAGCGGATCGAGCGCCGCCTGCAGCACGGATATCTCGATGTCCGCGCGGACGACCTCGAGCACGCCTTGAAGCTTGCGATCGAGGCCAGGCATTCGAAGCGCGCGCTGTCGATCGGCCTTCACGGCAATGCCGCCGAGGTGGTACCGGCGCTGGCCGCCCGCAATTTCGGGATCGACGTCGTCACCGACCAGACTCCGGCGCACGACCCGCTGAGCTACATCCCAATCGGCCTCTCAGCCGAGGATGCGCAAGAGCTCAGGCTCGACGACCCGCAGGCGTACATCCGGCGCGCGCGCGAGAGCATGGCCGCGCATGTCGACGGGATGATTGCGTTCCTCGATCGCGGGGCGGAGGTCTTCGATTACGGCAATAGCCTCCGCGCCGAGGCTCGCCTCGGCGGCAGCACGCGCGCATTCGACTTCCCCGGGTTCGTCCCCGCGTACATCCGTCCTCTTTTCTGCGAGGGCAAAGGGCCGTTTCGTTGGGTCGCTCTGTCCGGCGAGCCCGCGGACATCGCGGCGACCGACCGGGCGATGGTCGAGGAGTTCTCCGACGATCCCGCTCTGGTGCGCTGGATCGAGGCCGCGCAGGAGCACGTGAAGTACCAGGGCCTCCCGGCCCGCATCTGCTGGCTGGGCTACGGCGAGCGCGCGCGCGCCGGCCGCAGGTTCAACGAGCTCGTCCGGTCGGGCGCGGTGAAAGCGCCGATAGTCATCGGCCGCGACCACCTCGACTCCGGGTCCGTGGCGTCGCCCTACCGCGAGACCGAAGCCATGATGGACGGCTCGGACGCGATCGCCGACTGGCCGATCCTCAACGCCCTCCTCAACACCTCGAGCGGCGCCTCGTGGGTGAGCGTGCACCATGGAGGCGGCGTGGGCATCGGGCGCTCCATCCACGCGGGAATGGTCGTCGTGGCCGACGGGTCGGAGGAGGCGGGGCGGAAGCTGGAGCGCGTGCTCACCAACGACCCGGGCACCGGCGTCATGCGTCACGCGGATGCGGGCTACGAGCGCGCGATCGAAGTGGCACGCGAGCGCGGAGTCCGCATCCCCATGCGCGATTGAACGGCAGCGGGCTCTGGCACGCCGACCAGGCCTGGTTGGGCCACGCCGCCTCCAACGTTTTGATCGAAGTCGAAGGCGGCCGGATCAAGTCGGTGACAGAGAACGCACCGGAACCGGCGGGAGCGACGACCCTGACGGGCTGGACGATCCCTGGCCTTGCCAACGTCCACAGCCACGCGTTCCAGCACATGCTGCGTGGAACGGTGGAATCCGGCGCCGGGGACTTCTGGGCCTGGCGACGCCAGATGTATAAAGCGACGGACTGGAACTGGGGCGACTACTACAAGTACTCGCGCTTCGTTTTTGAGGAGATGGCGGAAGCAGGGATCACCGCGGTGGGGGAGTTCCACTATCTGCACCGACATGGAAATGAGCTGGGCGAGGCGCTCATCCAGGCTGCCGGCGAGGTCGGCATCCGGATCACGCTGATCGACGCGTGCTATTTGCGCGGAGGCCTTGACGGGAGGCCCCTTGACGAGGCACAGCAATCCTTTTCCGATGGGGACGTCGAGCGCTGGGCGATGCGCGTCGATCAATTGAAGGAAGGAGACGGCGTTCGGATTGCTGCCGCGATCCACAGCGTGCGAGCGGTCGACCCGAAATCGATGCGCGCCGTCGCCGA
This sequence comes from Candidatus Dormiibacterota bacterium, assembly GCA_035260405.1. GTDB lineage: Bacteria > Chloroflexota > Dormibacteria > Dormibacterales > Dormibacteraceae > Palsa-870. The sequence continues at coordinate 3,646 of DATFVI010000002.1, read as the reverse complement.
TTGGGCGCGCGGGCGCAATGCTCCACTGCACATTCATCTGGCCGAGCAGCCCGCGGAGGTGGAGGAATGCCTGACCGTCGAGGGCTGCACGCCCGCCGAGCTGCTGGAACGGGAGGGCATACTGGGTCCAGACCTGACGGTCGTGCACGCGATCCATGTCGATGAGCACGACATCTCGTTGCTCGGTGCGCACGGGGTCACCGTGTGCGCGTGCCCGACCAGCGAGCGCGACCTCGGCGACCGTGTGGGACCTCTTCGCGAGCTGGCGGACGCCGGCTGTGCACTTGCCGTGGGCAGCGACTCCAACGCAATCATCGACATCCTGGAGGAGGCGCGCGCGCTCGAGCTCGATCAGCGTCGCGCCACCGGCCGCCGCGTGCTTCACCAACCTGAGGACCTCTTGCAAACCGCGACGACAAATGGGATGCGTGCCCTAGGTTGGGACGCGGGAGAGCTCAAGGTAGGAATGCTTGCCGACTTCGTGACGCTGGACCAATCGCACCACACCCTGTGGCGGCAGCTTGATCCCGCGCACCTCGTTTACGGCCACTCCGCAAGCGATGTCATCAACGTCGTCGTAGGCGGCAAGACGGTGATTGCGAAATGAGACGTCTTCGTAACATCGGCAGGCTTTTCACCGGCACGTCGCTGGGAGTCATCGAGGACGCCGCGTTGATCTGCGATGGCGAGAAGATCGCGTGGTTCGGGAAGCACGGCGAGGAACCGCACGAGATGCTGGAGGCGGTCATCGAAGACGACGACTGCGGCGGCGGACTCGTCACCGCGGGCCTGATCGATGCGCACACGCATCCGGTGTACGCCGGGGACCGCATGGCGGAAGTCGCCATGCGCACGGCAGGGGCTTCCTACGCCGAGGTGGCGAAAGCGGGCGGCGGGATCCGCGCGTCAGTCCGGGCCACGCGAGCCGAACCCGTCAGCGCGCTCGAGCAGTCAACCGCGCGGCGTCTCTGGGCGTGGCTCGAGGGCGGCGCGACGACGGTCGAGGCGAAAACGGGCTATCACCTCAATCGGGACGGCGAGCTGGCGGCGACCCGGATGCTGGCACGGCTCGGCGAGCGCAAGGACCTTCCGCGGATCGAGGTGACGTTCCTGGGGGCCCACGCCCTTCCTCCAGACCGGTGGGCCCGGCACGGGACGTACGCGACAGAGGTGGCCGGCTGGTGCGCGGACGCCCACCGCGCCGGCGCGCGCTTTTGCGACGTGTTCTGCGACGAGGGCTACTTCACCGTCCCCCAATCGCGGCGCATCCTCAAGGCCGCGATCGAAGCCAAGCTCATCCCGCGCATCCACGCCGACGAGCTCGCTCGGACCGGTGGGTCTCGCCTGGCGGCCGAGCTCCACGCCGTCTCGGCCGACCACCTCCTGCGCGCGAACCGAGGCGACGCCATCGCCCTCGCGCGCGCCGGAGTCGTCGCCACGCTCTCCCCTGGCACCGCAATTTCAATCGGCAAGCTCCCGCCCGTTAAGGAATTGTCCGACGCGGGAGCTGTGATCGCGCTGGGCACCGACCACAACCCGGGGACCAGTGGAATCACGAGCATGAGCCTGGTGATCGCGCTGGCGGTCGGAGTGTTCAAGCTTTCGGCCGAGCGCGCGCTCATCGCGGCCACGGTCGGAGGTGCGTTGTCGATTTCGCGGTCGGATCGCGGAGTGATCGCGGCGGGCAAACTGGCCGACCTCGTGCTGTGGGAAGCGGAGCACGAAGGCGCCTTCGCGTGGGCTTTTGGACTGAAGCCGCGCGTGGTCTGGCGTGGTGGTTCGCAAGTATTTGCCTGATAGGACGTTGCTAAACGCGTGCATTTCGAGTACAAGTTGCACTGAAAAGACCGCCGCTCTGTGCATCGAACCAATAACCAGCGGTCATATGGAGGAAGTCATCTAGTGGCAAAGTGGAATCCCTTGGCGTTGAAGCTTCTGATGTGGGTCATGGGCGTGTTGATCGTGATGGGCTCAGGTCTGGGCTTCATCGGGGGCACTTTCTTTCCGTTCGACAGCTGGGCGGGCGTCAGCGCGTCGGTGGCCGGGGTCGCTTTTGGAGCGGGCATCATGATTGCCGGTTTCGACCCAATCGCCAACGTCAGTTGGGTGCGCGCGCTCGTGCTTTACGCGATCCTCGAAATCGTCTGGCAGATCTTCAGCGCGATCAGCATCGGCAAATTCGACATCATCCCGTTCATCATCGCGATCATCGTCGCAGTCATCGTCGTGGTTCTCTACCCGAACAAGCCCGCCCTCTGGATGCAGGGCAGCGCCAAGATGGGCGGCGCGCGCGCTTAGCCAACTCGTCAGCAACGTAAAGGGGCAGCCCGCGCTGCCCCTTTTTTTTATGCGTCGCCGGTAGGCCCGGCTTAGCCGGGCCGTCTACCCACGTCCTCGATGTCTCCGAGCGCGGCGGGGAGAATCCTTTAGTAGATCCCAACCTGCAGGAAAAAGAGCCATGAGAGGAAACCTAGGTTTCCTCTCATCCTGTTCCGGGCTCGTCGCCGCTGACGATCCAGCGGCCGCCGCCGCCCGCGGCGACCAGGTCGTCCGCCGCGCGTGGTCCCCACGAACCCTTGGAGTAGATCTCGGGGTGGCCCTCGGCCTCCCAGGCTCGGATGAGCGGGTCGACGATCTCCCACGAGAGCTCGATCTCCTCGGCGCCGGGAAATGCCGAATGCCCGCCGGCGAGCACCTCGGAGAGGACGTTCTCGTACGCGTCGGGCAGCGCCGCCTTGGAGAGTCGCGCGTAATCGAGCCGCATCCCCGCCGGCACCATCTCGAACTTCGTGCCGGGTCGCTTCGCGCCGATCCGGATCGAGATGCCCTCATCGGGCTGGATGCGGATGACGATCAAAGTAGGGATGCCACGCTGGCGGCGACCCGCGATGCGCAGCATCGGAGCGTCGCGCAGCTTGATCACCACCTCGGTGACCCGGCGCGTGAGCGCCTTTCCCGTGCGGACGAAAATCGGCACGCCGTCCCAGCGCCAGTTCTCGATGGGAACGCGCATCGCGGCGTATGTCTCGCGCCGGGAGTCGGGCGCAACACCCTCCTCATCGAGGTAGCCTTCGTACTGGCCTCTCACCGCCATGCCCGGGTCGATCGGTGACATCGCGCGCAGCGCGGCGCGCTTCGCCCTCCGCACATACTCCGGGTCGAAGGTGGTCGGCGGTTCCATCGTGATGAGCGCGAGGAGCTGCAGCACGTGGTTCTGGATGATGTCCCGCACCGCGCCCGTCTGGTCGTAGTACCCGGCGCGCTTGCCGATGCCTTCGTCCTCGGCGACGGTGATGAGGATCGTCTCGATGAGGGTTCGATTCCAAACGGGCTCGAAGAGCGAGTTCGAGAAGCGAAGGGCCATCACGTTCTGAACCGTGTCCTTCGCCAGGTAGTGGTCGATGCGGAAGATCTGCTCTTCCTGGAAGGCCGCCGCCAGCTGTGCGTTGAGCTTCTTTGCCGAGGCGAGGTTGTGACCCAGCGGCTTCTCGACCACGATCCGGCGCGTGACGTCGGCCCTGTCGGCGAGGCCCGATGCCGTGAGACCGGCAAGGATCTCGCTGAACGTCTCGGCCGGTGTCGCGAGATAGAAGATGGTGGTCGGGGGACCCTCGACGATCTGCTTCAACGGCGCGAAGGTCGCCGG
>DATFVI010000001.1:0-17095 GCA_035260405.1 Candidatus Dormiibacterota bacterium | reverse complement strand
TCGACCGGCTCGCGGCGGCCATCGAGCCGCGAAGCTGGGTGATCGGCTACGACTTTGCCTTCGGGCGCGGACGCACCGGCAGCGCGACCTGGCTGCGCGAGCACGGACATCACGTCGAGGTCGTCCCTCCGTTCAAGCTGGACGGTCACGACCTGCACAGCTCGGAGGTCCGGCGGCTGATCACCGCCGGCGATGTCGAACACGCGAACCGGTTGCTCGGCCGGGAGTATTCGATGGCAGGTCCCGTCGAGGCGGGGGAGAGAGTCGGCCGGCAACTCGGTTTTCCGACCGCCAACATCGGAGTCGAACCAAACAAGCTGATCCCCGCCCTCGGCGCCTATGCGGGTCGTGTAAGAGGCCCCGAGGGCGATTTCACAGCGGCCCTGTCGGTCGGCTACCGGCCGACTTTCGGAGGCACCCAGCTGAGGGTGGAAGCATTTCTTCTCGACTTCGAAGGCGACCTCTATCAGAAGCGCCTCGAGCTGCGCTTCGTAAAGTACCTCCACCCGGACATCAAGTTCCCCACGACCGGCGACCTCGTGCGGCAGCTGCACCAGGACGCCGCCGACACCCGCCGCATCGCGAGCACATGACGAGGGTTCTCGTCGCCGGCGGCGGGATGGCCGGCTACAGCGTCGCGCTTGCGGCGCGCCGCGCGGGCGCCGATGTGACAGTCGTGGCACGCGCGCCCGGCGCGACCGCTCTGTACGCGGGAGCCATGGAGGTCGTGGACGACCTCGACGCGATTCTCAAATCGGAGAAGCATCACCCTTTCACCCGCCTTGGAATGGACTCGGTGCGGCTGGCTCACGAGCTCGACACCGCGATCCATCTCCTGGTGCTGGCGCTCGAGAAGAGCGGACTCAAATTTGAAGGCGGCTGGCGCCAACGCGGCCAGTACGCGGACATTCACGGAACCGGCAGGCCCGGCAACCTGGTGCCCGCAACAGTCGCCGGAGGTGAGCTGCGCGCCCTGGCCGGCAGGCGTGTGACAGTGATCGGCGTCAAGGAGGTCGGCGATTACGACGCGTCATCCACAGCCCAGGCCCTGAAGGAGCTGCACGGCGTCGAGGCCGTCGCCGAAGAGGTGAGCATCCCGGACCTGCCCCAGGCGGCTTCGCTCACCGACCTCTACGGGCGCCGGGCCCCGCAACCACACGGCCGCTCGACCTCCATCGCCTATCCTCCCGGGTTCGCAAACCTCCCCCCGGACGGTTTCGAGCTCCTGGCGTCACCTCCATCGCCACATGGCTGGCGGCTGCAGCAGGCCATCGGGCTCGAAACCGTGAAGGCGGAGATCCTGTCGTTCGACTCGAACGCCGGCGTGATCACCGCGGCTCGCGCCGGCGACCGGACCTTTCGCGCCGACGCCTTCGTCCTGGCGACGGGGCACCACATCGGGGGCGGCTTGACCGGCGGCCGGCTGCCCGCGGAGCCGCTGCTGAAGCTCGGCGTGTTTCACGCCGGGCAGGCCGTCACCGGCACGGGTACGCGCCTGCAGCACCTCCAGTACCTCGACCCCGCGGAGGAGCTCCGCAGCGGGGTGTCGACCGACCACGAGCTGCGTCCGCTGGATGCGGAGGGGCATATCGCCTACACCAACCTGTACGCGGCCGGCGCCGTGCTGGGCGGTTACGACTACGGCGGCTCGTGCGGGTTCGGCGTTCCGATCCTCACGGGCTGGCTGGCCGGCCGTTTCGCGGCCAAACAGAAATGAGAGCTGACCTCGAGAAAATCGTCGGAGTGGCCGCGCTCGACGAGCGCCCGGTCCGCGACACGTGGCCGCTCGGGATCATGGATGAGCGCGCGGGCAAGCCCCCGCCGCGCGTGCTCGTGGCGCGGCCGTCCGGGCGTGAACAGGTGACCGCGATCCTGCGCTGGGCCGGCGCCAGCGGCGTGTCGGTGACGCCGATGGGGGGTGGCACCGGGGTCTGCGGCGCATTGTCCCCGCGCGCCGGCGAGCTGGTCCTCGACATGGGCGCCTTCGACCGGATCTTCGAGGTGGACGAGGTCAACCTCACGTGCCGCTGCGAGTCCGGCGTCAACGGGCTCGTGCTCGAGAAGCATCTCAACGAGCGCGGCCTGACGCTCGGTCATTTCCCCAGCTCGCTCCCCGGCACGACCGTGGGCGGGCTCATCGCAACCCGTTCGTCGGGCCAGGAGTCCAGCCGCTACGGCAGCATCGAGGACATGGTGTTGGGCCTGGCGGTGGTGCTGCCGGACGGAACGTTTGCCGCGCCCCGACCAGGCCCCCGGTCGGCGGTTGGCCCCGCTCTGCACCAGCTGTGGCTGGGTTCGGAAGGTGCGCTGGGCGTGGTGCTAGGCGCGGTGCTGCGGGTGCACCGGCTCCCCGAGCTCACAGTTGGTCGTGGCTACGGATTCCCGGATCTCACGACCGGCCTCGAGGCGATGCGCGCGATCATGCAGTCCGGCATCAGGCCGCTGGTCGCGCGCCTCTACGACCCCGAGGACACCGCGTTCAACGGCTACGACCTGCCCACCGGCGGGTGCCTGCTCGTGGTCGCCACCGCCGGGCTCGACGGTGTCGCACGGGCCGAGGCCGAGGCCGCGAAGAACATCGCCGGGACCGCGGACGATCTTGGCGAAGAGCCCTGGCTGCGCTGGCAGAAGCACCGCTTCAATCTCTCCGCCGAGCGCCTGAGAGGATTTCTCGAGCCGCCCGGCTCGTATCTCGACACGATCGAGCTGGCGGCACCCTGGACTGTGCTCGGCGAGCTTCATGCCAGGGTCAAGACCGCAATAGCGGTTGGCGGCCTAGCGTTATGCCACTTCAGTCACGCATATGAGCAGGGCTGCTGCGCGTATTTCACGTTTGGCGGCTCCGGAGACACCGAGCAGGACGCCCGGTCGGCTTATATACGGGCCTGGGAGGGCGCGATGACCACCGCACTGGAGCTCGGTGCGACCATCAGCCATCACCATGGGGTGGGCCGTGTGAGGGCCCGTTGGGTCGGCGATGAGATGGGAGGTTGGATGCGAGTGTGGCAGTCGATCAAGGAGAGCATTGATCCGAAAGGCGTCATGAACCCGCGCGCGGTCGGAGGCACACCATAGCCACCCGGCCCGGGGTCCTCTTCATCGTCAACCCCGCGTCGGGCGCGGGCAAAGCCGGACGCGAGTGGAAGGCGATCGAGGGCTGGCTGCCCGGGACCGGCTTGCGTTACGAGTCCGTGCTGACGACCCGTCCGCTCGAGGCGACTGAGATCGCGCAGCAGGCGGTTCGAGAGTCAAGGCCGGTGGTCGTATCCGTCGGCGGCGACGGCACGCTGAACGAGGTCGTCAACGGCTTCTTCCACAACGGCGCCCCGATTCCGACCACGACCAGGCTCGCCATGGTGCCGCTCGGAACCGGCGGAGACTTTCGGCGCACGTTGCGCATCCCGCTCGAGCCCAGGGCAGCCATCCAGGTTCTCAGCGACGGCCTTGTGCGGCGGCTGGATGCGGGCTGCGTCACCTATCAGAACGACGATGGAAGCACCGGCGTCAGGCACTTCATCAACATCGCGGACGCCGGCCTCGGCGGTGACGTCGTGAAGCAGATGGGGAATGGAACCAAGAGATTCGGCAGCGCGGCCTACACGCTCGGCGGACTGCGCGCGCTCATCGGATTCAAGAACAAGCCCATGACGGTGGAGATCGACCACACCAGGCACGAGATTTCGAAGGCTCAGCAAGTGGTTGTCGCCAACTGCCAGTACTTCGGCGGCGGAATGCAGATGGCGCCCTCGGCGTCACCGACGGACGGTGTGTTCGACGTGATCCTTGTGAAGAATGCGGGCAAGATCGAGACCATGCGAGGCATGAACGACTTCCGCCAGGGAAAGCACCTCGACCAGAGCAACCCGAAAATCGAGCTGGTTTACGGGAAACGAGTCTCGATCACGTCGCCAGTACCGGTTCGCGTCGACATCGACGGCGAGGCCGTTGGATTTCTTCCGGCGCTGTTCGAAATCCAGCCTGGGGCGATCGATTTCATAACGCCTCGCTAGTTTCGCCGCGATAATTTCCACGTGACCAAAGGGGTCGTCGTCACACCGCATCGGACTGCGTCCGAGGTCGGCGCTCAGGTCATGCGCGATGGAGGCAACGCGGTCGACGCGGCGATCGCGGCCAACGCAGTGCTGTGCGTCGTCTATCCGCACATGACGTCGGTGGGCGGCGACCTGATGGCGATCGTGTGGCCGGCCGGCGACGCCAAGCCGATCGGATTGATCGGCGCCGGTGGCTCCGGAGAGCTCGCCACCATCGACGCGGTTCGATCGCGCGGACACGAGACGATGCCCGAGCGCGGAATTCTCACGGTCACCGTGCCTGGCACGGTCGACGCGTGGGGCCGGCTGCTCGAGCGTTTTGGAACGCTGGGTCTTGGCGCGGTCCTAGAGCCGGCGGCCGCGCTCGCCCGCGATGGTTTCGTCATCACTCCGCAGCTCGCCGATTTCCTCAAGGCCGCCGCCGAGCTGCTAGGGAAGGAGAGCGCGGCGCAGAAGCTGTATCCGCCGATGGAGCCGGGCATGGTCCTCCGGAACCCGGACCTCGCAACAGTGCTGAGCGACATTGGACGCGGCGGAATCAGCGGGTTCTATCGTGGCGAGCTCGCGGCGGCCATCGTCGGGGCGATCAGCCGGCGCGACGGGTTCGTCACGGCTCGCGACCTGGCCGCGCATCGCTCGCACTGGGTCGAACCCATCGGCTCCGGATATCGAGACCTGACGGTCTACGAGCTGCCGCCTCCGACGCAGGGTCTCGCGGCGCTCGCCATGATCGCAAGGCTTCGCGAGCTGAATCGCGAGGAGCTCCAGCCGGGCCCGGCGTTCGTCGCCCGCTTCAAGCGCATCCGCGATGCTTGCTACCCCCTGCGTGATCGATACATCACCGACCCGGAGTTCGCCGCCGCACCGGTCGAGCCCTTCCTCGACCCGACGTACGCGGCAGCCCGCGGCGGAGCGGGCGTCCGTGACGGTGGCGACACCGTCTACCTGTGCGCGGCGGACGAGCACGGCAACCTGGTCTCGCTGATCCAGAGCGTGGCCTTCGACTTCGGCTCGGGGATCGTCGCGGAGGGTACGGGCATGCTGCTCCAGAACAGGGGCTGCTACTTCAGCCTGGATCCCACACACGTCAACCGCCTGGAGCCGCGCAAGCGGACGATGCACACCCTGATCCCGGCGCTGGCGTCCCGCGACGGCCGGCCGTGGGCGAGCTTCGGAAACATGGGCGGCGACGGCCAGCCTCAGCTGCAATCACAGGTGCTGATCAACCTCGTCGACTTCAGCCTGGAACCTGCCGAAGCCGTTGCGCGACCGCGGATCCGCGTGCAGGCGGACGGCGTTCGCACCTCTATCGAGGCCGACTATCCGGGTGCGGGCGAGCTCGCCCGTGCGAGCCGCGACTTCGAGTTGATGCCGTCGAAGCATCACTCTTTCGGCCATGCCCACGCGATCGTGATCGACGGGCCGGGCGGCTGGCGCGCGGGTGCCGACCCGCGTTCGGACGGCTCGGCGGAATTCGCCCCCTAAACGGCGGATTGGTGGTCGACCGTATACTTTTGCGAAGTTTGGCAGCAGAGACGGACGTCAAAGGCAAGCTGATCGCTGAGTACAAGCGGGCTGACAAAGACACGGGATCCCCCGAAGTCCAGGTCGCGCTTTCGACCACGCGCATCCGGGAGCTCACCGAGCACTTGAAGACGCACGCCAAGGATCACCACTCGCGCCGCGGCCTACTCCTCCTGGTGGGCAAGCAACGGCGTCTGCTGAACTACCTGAGGGACACCGACATCGAGCGCTACCGCGCGCTCGTCGGCAAGCTCGGGATCAGGAGATAGGCCCGACCGGGCTGTTCCCGGTCAATTAAGTCAATCGGGAGGACCCCACCGCGGTAGCGCGGGTCAGCTCTTAGAAGCTCCCACTCAGCCGTCGATGCGTATCCGGACTGAGCGCCAGCTGCTAGGAACCTGACTCAGATCGCACCTCCGGGGGCCGTCCTCCCAGAACATGGAGGTATTGCCAATGGCAATAGTCACAAAGAACGTGGAGGTCGCCGGCAGGCGGCTTTCGATCGAGACCGGCCGGGTGGCCGAGCAAGCAAACGGCGCCGTGATCCTGCGGCAGGGCGACACCGTCGTCCTGAGCACCGCGGTGATGGCGAAAGAGCCGCGCGAGGGAATCGACTGGTTCCCGCTTACGTGCGACTACGAGGAGAAGCTTTACGCGGCGGGCAAGATCCCGGGCGCGTTCATGCGCCGTGAGGGACGGCCGAGCGAGACGGCGATCCTGGCCTCGCGGCTGACGGACCGCCCGTTGCGACCGCTCTTTCCGGACGGCTTCCGCCTCGACGTCCAGGTCGTCTCGACGGTCCTTTCGGTAGACCAGGAGAACGACCCGACGATCCTGAGCATCAACGGGGCCTCGACGGCCTTGCTGATCTCGGACATCCCGTTCGGCGGCCCTGTCGGCGCGGTCCGCATGGGGTATCTCGATGGCAACGTCGTGGTCAACCCGCCGATGTCGCGGATGCACGAGTCGGAGCTCGATCTCGTGGTCGCCGGCACGGCCGACGCGATCTTGATGGTCGAAGCCGGCGCCAAGGGTGTCACGGAGCAGATCGTGCTCGACGCCCTCGACATGGCTCACACCGAGATCAAGAACATCTGCGCGGCACAGTTGGAGCTGCAGCAGCAGGTAGGCCAGGAGAAGCGGGAGTGGGTTCCGCCCTCGTATCCCGAGCAGATGATCGAGATCGTCGGCGAATACCTGGCGCTGCGCCTCGACCAGGTGCTTTACAAGGCGGACAAGGCGACCCGCGAGACCGACATCGACGACCTGCGCAGGAAGACCGTCGTCGAGCTGGGCGAGCGGTTCCCGGAGCACGTTGAGATCCTCGGCAAGCTCTTCGACAAGGCGCTCAAGGACCGCGTCCGCCAGCGTGTCGTGGAGGAAGGCGTTCGGATCGACGGCCGAGGCCTCAAGGACGTCCGGACGATCACGGTTGAGGTCGGGGTCCTGCCGCGCACACACGGCTCGGGCCTTTTCACGAGAGGACAGACCCAGGCGCTGACCATCGCGACCCTGGGCACGATGGGTGACGCGCAGAAGATCGACGGTCTCACCGATGAGACCTCCAAGCGGTACATGCACCACTACAACTTCCCGCCGTACTCGGTCGGCGAGGCACGGCCGCTGCGCGGGCCTGGTCGTCGCGAGATCGGTCACGGCGCCCTCGCCGAACGGGCTCTGCTGGCCGTGATCCCGACGGTCGATGAGTGGCCTTACACGATGCGACTGGTCTCGGAGATCCTCAGCTCTAACGGCTCGACCTCGATGGCGTCGGTCTGCGGCTCGACGCTGGCGCTGATGGACGCTGGGGTCCCGATCAAGTCTCCGGTCGCCGGCATCGCTATGGGCCTTGTCACGCGCGAGGGCAAGTTCGCGGTCCTGACCGACATCCAGGGAGTCGAGGACAACCTCGGTGACATGGACTTCAAGGTCGCCGGCACCCGCCAGGGCATCACCGCCCTGCAGATGGACATCAAGGTCAAGGGGCTCACTCACGAGATCCTTGCCCAGGCGCTCGAGCAGGCGCGCGAGGCGAGGCTGTTCGTGCTCGACAAGATGCTCGCCGTGATCCCGAAGTCGCGCAGCGAGATGAGCGCCTACGCGCCGCGCATCACCACGATCATGATCAACCCCGACAAGATCCGGGACATCATCGGCCCGGGAGGCAAGATGATCCGGAAGATCACCGAAGAGACCGGGGCCCAGATCGACGTCGAGGACGATGGAAGGGTCTTCATCGCCGCGGTCGACCAGGAAGGCGGCAAGCGCGCGATCGACTGGATCAAAGGCTTGACGGACGAGGTCGAGGTCGGGCGGATCTACAAGGGCAAAGTCGTGCGCATCATGCCGTTCGGCCTGTTCGTCGAGGTCCTGCCGAACCAGGACGGCCTGGTGCACGTCTCGAAGCTGACCGACCACCGGGTCGAGCGGCCTGAAGAGGTGGCCAACGTCGGCGACGAGATCATGGTCAAGGCGACAGAGGTCGACAGCCAGGGCCGGCTCAACCTGAGCCGCCAGGCGGCCATCGAAGAGCTGACCGAGAAAGGCCTGCCGATCGAAGAGAAGATCGACAAAGAGGCGATGGCGGTTGCTCTGGCCTCACCGCCGCCGCCGCCCCGCGAGGGCGGTTTCAGCGGCGGCGGCAATCGCGGCGGCCGGAACGGCGGCGGCAACCGCGGCCCTCGTCGCAACTAGATAGAAGATGGCTGAGCCGATCAAGGTCGCGGTCGCCGGTTACCGCGGCAAGGTCGGCTCGGTCCTCGCCGGCGCGTTCCAGTCCGAACAGGGTATCGAGTACGTGGGCGGGGTGGAGCTGGGCGACGACCTGGCGGCCTTTCTTCGCGACAAGAGGCCGCGAGCGCTCGTCGATTTCACCAAGCCGTCAGAAGCCCTCCACACCGCCCTTGCGGCGGTCGCGGCGGGCGCCTCGCCCGTCATCGGCACCACCGGCCTGAGCGCAGACTCGGTGGACAAGCTCGAGACCGCTTGCAAAAGCATGGGAGTGGGCGGGATCGTGTGTCCGAACTTCGCGGTCGGCGCCGTCTTGATGATGCATCTCGCCGACATCGCCGCCCCTCACTTCGACGCGGTGGAGGTGATCGAGATGCACCACGCGACCAAGCTGGACGCCCCCTCCGGCACGGCGCTGTCGACCGCGAAACGCCTCGCGGCCAGGCGTCGCGAAAAACCCTTCAGCCACCAGAAGCCGGAGAAGGAAACCCTGGCGGGCACTCGAGGCGGGGAAGAGGGGAACGTCGCGGTGCACAGCGTGCGACTGCCCGGATTCGTCGCCGACCAGGAGGTCATCTTCGGGCTGCCCGGGCAGACGTTGACGATCACCCACCGGACCACGAGCCGCGATGCCTATATCCCCGGCGTGCTGCTCGCGATCCACAAGGTCACAGCAGGGCCGCGGTTCTATCGAGGCCTGGACGAGCTGCTTGGTCTCTCCTCCTCCTAACCACGACGATCCGCTCGTTTGGCGCCAAGCGTGCCAATCGTTGGTCCGGATTCCGCACGGTTGGCGCCACACGTGCGGAATCTCGCCACGGCGCGGATCGATCTAAACTTTTCCCGTGTCCACATCCAAGCGACTAAACGTTGCTGTCGTCGGTGCGACGGGCCTTGTAGGCCAGCAGATGCTGAAGATCCTGGCACAGCGCCATTTCCCCGTCGCAAGCGTGCGGGCATTCGCCTCCGAGAGATCGGTCGGGTCGCGGGTGACTTTCAACGGTGACCAGGTCACACTGCAGCGCCTGGACGAAAGCGCATTTCACGGCATCGACGTCGCGATGTTCGCCGCGGGCGCGGACATCTCGCTTCTTTACGGTCCGAGCGCCGCTGAAGCCGGTGCGCTGGTGATCGACAAGAGCTCGGCCTGGCGCATGAAGCCGAACGTGCCGCTGGTTGTGCCCGAGGTCAACGGCGAGGACATTCGCGATAACGAGGGGATCGTCGCAAGTCCGAACTGCACGACGATTCCGCTCACCATGGTGCTCGAGCCGCTTCGCAAACAGTTTGGTTTGCGTCGGGTCGTCGTCTCCAGCTACCAGGCCGCATCGGGCGCCGGCCGAGCGCTGCTCGATGAGCTGGAGGAGCAGACGGCAGCCATCGCCACGGGCAAGACTCCGAGCGTAGCCGCCACCTCTCACCAGCTGGCCTACAACGTGATCCCCGGCGGCTGGAAGCCAGATGTTGACGGCTATAACGAAGAGGAGATGAAGCTCGTCAACGAGACCCGCAAGATCCTTCATGATCCTGCGCTGGCGATCGCGGCGACGTGCGTACGTGTGCCGGTGCCGATCGGGCACAGCGAATCGATTCTCATCGAGACCGCGAAGAAGGTCAGCGCGGCCGATGCCCGGTTGGTGCTGGGCGAGGCCGCGGGCGTGATCGTCGAGGACGACCCGCACGCGAAGCTGTACCCGACTCCGCTCAACGTTGCGGGCAAGGACGAGGTGTATGTTGGCCGCATCAGAGAGGACCTCTCCTCCAGCCATGGGTTGATTCTCTGGCTGGTGTCCGACAACTTGCGCAAGGGTGCAGCGCTGAACGCAGTTCAGATCGCCGAGCGCGCAATCGAGATGGGAGTAATCAGGTGACAGTAGAGATTGGTCGTCTCCTCACAGCGATGCTCACACCGTTCAAGGCGGACGGCTCGGTCGACTACGCCGGCGCCGAGAAGCTGGCGGCAATGCTCGTGGCCGACGGTTCGGACGGCGTGGTGGTTGCAGGCACGACTGGCGAGGCGCCGAGCCTGAGCGATGAGGAGAAGATCGAGCTGCTCAGGGCCGTCAAGGATGCAATCCCAGGCAAGAACGTGGTGGTCGGGAGCGGCAGCAACGACACCCATCATTCGATCAGGCTCTCGGAGCGGGCGATGAAGGCGGGCGCCGACGCGCTGCTCGCGGTCGTGCCTTACTACAACAAGCCGCCGCAGGAGGGCATGTACCAGCACTTCAAGGCGATCTCCGAGGTGGGCCCGACCATCATGTACAACATCCAGGGCCGCACGGCGATCAACATGACCGCCGCCACGACGCTGAGGTGCGCGGAGCTTCCCGGGATCCTCGGCGTGAAAGAGGCGAGCGGCGACCTCGACCAGATCGGGCTCGTCTGCGCCGGCAAGCCGGACAGGTTCAAGGTGTGGAGCGGTGACGACAGCTGGACGCTGGCCGTGCTCGGGACGGGCGGCTACGGCGTGATCTGCGTCGTGTCCCACATCGCGGGCCGATCGATCAAGAAGCTCATCGATGCGTACACCGACGGCGACAACGACGTGGCTAGAGAGATCCACCTCGGGCTGCTGCCGGTGATCAAGACCCTGATGACGACAGCAGCCAACCCGGTGCCGATCAAGTCGGCGCTCAACGCTATGGGATTCCCCGCCGGCCCGTTCCGCCTGCCCCTGGTGCCCCTGACCGACGATCAGCTGAAGTCGGTCATGCAAACGATCCGCGAGGCCGGCGCTCACATCACCTTCAAGGCGGGAGTGAAAGTCGCTTAGTTCCCCGGAGCTGACTCAGCTCCACGCCGATATCCGCTCGTGCACGAAGTGCGGCCTGCATGCGACACGCACCCAGGCGGTGCCTGGAACCGGTCCGTGTCCCGCGGACATCATGATCGTGGGCGAAGCGCCGGGCTTCAACGAGGACCGGCAAGGCGAGCCGTTCGTCGGCGCCGCCGGGAAGCTGCTCGACACGCTCCTGGCCCGCATCGGGCTCAGCCGGGCGGACGTTTTCATCACCAACGTGCTCAAGTGCCGGCCGCCGATGAACCGCGACCCGATGCCCAACGAAGCCGAGTCGTGCTCGCCATATCTGAAGCGCCAGCTCGAGCTCGTGCAGCCGAAGGTCGTGCTCATCCTCGGGCGCCACGCGCTCGAGCGCTTGATGCCCGGCCAGGGCTCGATCACGCGGGTCCACGGAACCCTCGTGAAACGCGGTGACGTCGCGTACGTGCCGCTTTACCATCCGGCCGCGGCGCTTCACAACGGCGCGCTCGTGTCCGACCTCGAGCACGACTTCGACCGCGTGAAGGCATACCTGGAGGCACTGCTGGCTCCGCCGCCCCCGCCCCCGGCGCCGGTCGCGCCGCCGAAGCAGGAAGCAGAACAGCTGCGTTTGTTGTGAGCGCCGGTCGACTTCGCTACCTCCCGCTCGGCGGTCTCGGAGAGATCGGCATCAACATGTGGGCCCTCGAATGGGACAACAAGATCCTGGTCGTCGATGCCGGCCTGATGTTTCCGCAAGAGGACATGCCTGGCATCGACCTCGTGCTCCCCGACATCTCCTACCTGCTGCAGCCCAAAAAAGAGGTCCTGGGCATCTTCCTCACGCACGGCCACGAAGACCACATCGGCGGGCTGCCGTATGCGCTCAAAAAGGTCAACGTCCCCGTTTACGGCACCCGCCTGACGCTGGGCCTGGTGAAGCCGAAGCTCAAGGAGCACCGGTTCCTGCGCGAGGCGGACCTTCGCGAGGTGCGGGTCGGCGACTCCGTGCAGCTTGGGCCGTTTCGCGTCGAGACGATCGCCGTGTGCCACTCGATCCCGGACGCGGTGGCCCTCGCCATCGACACGCCGGTCGGAAAGGTCGTGTATACGAGCGACTTCAAGCTCGATCCCTCGCCACCCGACGGGCTTCCCACCGACATGGCTCGCTTCCGCAAGATCGGGGACGAGGGCGTGCTGCTCTTGCTCAGTGACTCGACGAACGCCGAGCGCGCGGGACACTCGGGCTCCGAGCGCGACCTGCATGCGGCGCTGGAGCAGATCTTCAGCGAGGCCCCCGGTCGCATCGTGGTCGCCAACTTTGCGTCGAACATCCACCGCATCCAGCACCTGGTGCGAATGGCAACCCAGTTCGGCCGGCGCGTGGCGGTGGTCGGGCGAAGCCTTCAGACCAACTTCAAGACCGCGCGCGAGCTCGGCTTCCTAAAAGTTCCCGAGGGGCTGACGGTTCCGCTGGAGGACATCGACCGCGTGCCGCCCTCCAAGCTCCTGCTGCTGACGGCCGGCAGCCAGGGCGAACCCATGTCGGCGCTGTCCCGCTTTGCGGCGCAGCGCCATCCGTTCGTCAACGTGGTGAAGGGCGACTGGGTGGTCATTTCCGCGCGGCCGATTCCCGGCAATGAACGCAGCGTCCACCAGACGGTCAACAACCTGTACCGACATGGGGCAGCCAGGGTCTTCTACTCTGAGGTCGGAAGCGTGCACGTCACCGGGCATGCGCAGCGCGACGAGCTGCGCGAGATGCTCGACGCTGTGCGGCCGCGAAATTTCATCCCGGTCCATGGTGAGTACCGGCAGCTCTTGCTGCACTCGGAGATCGCGCATGACGCGGGAATCGCCGATGACCGGATCATCGTCGTGGAGGATGGCCAGAGCGTCGAGCTCGACGCTGATTCGCTCAAGCGGGGGGACAAGATCGCGACCGGGCTGATCTATGTCGACGGCCTTGGGGTGGGGGACGTCGAACAGGTCGTGCTGCGTGATCGACGGCACCTGGCCGAGGATGGCATCCTGGTCGTGACCCTCACGCTGGACCGCGACGCAGGCACCGTCCGAGTGGGGCCGGACCTGATCTCGCGCGGGTTGATCGAGCCGGAGCTGTCGACAAAGCTGATGGCGGACGCGCGGACCGCGGTGATTCAGAGCATCGGACGCCTGGCCGAGACGCACGCGGACATCAATCTCCTGAAAGAGGCCATCCACGACGCGGTCTCGAAGACCGTCTGGCGCCAAACTCGGCGCCGCCCTATGGTCATCCCGGTGATCACGGAGATATGAGAAGGAACCTGACGGTTCCTTCTCATCGCCCGGTCGGCAAGCCGACGGGGCTGCTCATCTTCCCGCGGATGGGATTTCCGGAATAGTTACTCCTGGAGATGCTTGGCAGTGGTGAAGGACAAAGTTGCGGCCGAGGTGAACTCGGCCGCCGTGCCGCGCTGGTGAGAATGTGAAGCTCCCGCCTCTAGCTCTGGTCGCGCCCAGCCTTTGTCCGCGCTGTGACCAGCCGGCCATGATGCTCAACCACGCCGAGGAGTCGCGTTGCGCGCACTGCAGCCTACAGCTGCACCAGTGCGGCAGCTGTCGCGGAGTCGCGGGCCCGTTCGACCGGTACTGCGGCTTCTGCGGCCACGAGATGGTGCAGGGCGTCGCGCGCCCGTTGTGGTGGCGCCTATGGTTCCTCGCTGCGTTGGTTCCGCTGGTGGCGGGCCTCATCTATGGAATCGCCCAGGCTCAAGTCCACCGCTAGTCGTTTGCCCTCGGCCATTTGTGCCCGAATGGCCGCATGGCGAGTCGCAGACGTGGCCATTTGTGCCCGAATGGCCGCTTGGCGAGTCGCAGACGCGACCATTTGTGCCCGAATGGCCGCATTTCCGCTGCGGATTGGCGAACGCGCTTACCTGTTCAGACGGTGGCCGCACTCCACGCAGAAGCTGTGGCGGCCCAGGTTGTGGTGCCCGCACGACGGGCACACCAGGCGGCGCGGCGGATCCGCCTGCAGCCATCGCTCGTTTTCCCGCCGGTACCAGATGCCGTCTTCCGGTCCCAGCATCCAGCGGCGCCCTTCGCTGTCGAGCACTGCCAGGTCACGGACCGCAAGCCTGAAGGCTCGGGCCTGCAGACCCCCTGACCTGCGCTCATCGACCAGGAACTTGTAGCGGATCTCAGCTTCGGCGAACGGATCGACTGCCACGCGCAGAGTATCGCGCGCAGCGCGGGCCGGAATCTGGAAGGCCGCGGGGCGGGGTGTAGAATTCGCCTACGGCTCCAGGGCCCGCAGCATGCGTCGCACCACATCCCGAGGCTCACGTCACTCCGCTAACGGCGCTCGCCGCACCTCGCGCGCGGCGCGTTCTCGGTCCGCCCGGACCAAACGCACCACCCGGCCGCACCTGACCCAACGCCAGGGCCGAGAGATCACAGGCGTCCTGCTGATCCTCATCGCGCTGCTCGGCCTGCTGGCCCTCGCGAGCAACGCGGGCTCCATCCTCACCGGCCTTCGCGAATGGCTGACCACGACCTTTGACCGGGCGTGGTTCGTCCCCGTCGGCGCGACACTGGGTCTCGGCGCATACCTGCTCTGGCCGCGGGCCCCGCGCCCTCGCCCGGTCGACATCGTTTCCGGAACCGTCGCGGTGATCGCGCTCGTAGGGATCTTCGGGCTCCTCGGCCGCGGGGGATCGGTGGGCCTCGGGATCGAGGGTGCGGTGACCCAGGTGTTCGGCCATGCCGGAGCGTGGGCGGTGCTCGTCGCGCTGCTCGTGATCGGGCTCATCGTGACCGTTCACTTCAGCCCCGGTGCGCTGCTCGCGACGGTCGTCGCGACGCTCCAGGCCGCATACGCCGAGCGCACGCGGCTGGAAAACCTCGTCTCTCCGCCGGCTCCGGCCAGGACCAAAGAGGGCAAGGAGCCGAAAGCCGCTCCGGCCACGCGCGACGAGCTGGCCAAGTCGGCCGCCAGCTTTGCCGCGCCGCCGCCGGCGCTGGAGCCGGCTCGACCATGGGAGCTGGAGGAGGCCGCCAACGAGCCGCCGACGAAGGGCGCGAGCAAGGTGGAAAGCGAGACGTCTGACGGTGAGCCGGCGGCCCCCGCGCTGCGCGTCGTCGCTGAGCCCGAGGACGACCTGCCCGAGATCGACTGGAAGCTGCCCTCGATCACCCTGCTCGACACCGTCACCGCGCGACGGGAGCGCATGGCGGACGAGATCAAGAGGAACGTGAAGATCATCGAGAGCACGCTCGAGACGTTCGGTGTCGCGTGCAAGGTGGTAGGAGTCAACCCAGGCCCGGCCGTCACGCAGTACGAGCTTCAGCCGGGCCCCGGCGTGCAGGTCAAACGCATCACCGCCCTGCAGAACGATCTCTCGCTCGCGCTCGCCGCCGCGCCGCTGCGCATCGAAGCCCCGATTCCCGGCAAAGCCGCGGTCGGCATCGAGGTCCCGAACAAGTCGGCGAGCCTGGTCACGATTCGCGAGGTCCTCGAGACCGCGGCATTCCGCGAGGGCACGAACAAACTGGCTCTTGGGCTCGGCAACGATGTCTCGGGGCAGTCGATCATCGCCGACCTCACGCGCATGCCGCACCTGCTAATCGCGGGCGCCACCGGACAGGGCAAGAGCGTGTGCATCAACGCTTTGATCACGAGCCTCTTGTTCCAGGTCACCCCGGAGCACATGCGGCTCCTGCTCATCGACCCGAAGCGCGTCGAGCTGACTGGATACAACGGCCTGCCTCACCTCGCGCTGCCGGTGCTCGTCGAGTCGCATCAGGCCGCCGCGGCGCTGCGGTGGGCGGTGGCGGAGATGGACCGGCGCTACAAGATGTTCTCCGCCGAGGGCGTGCGCAACATCGCCGCCTACAACGACAAGGCGACGCAGAAGCTCGCGCGGCAGCTGCCGTACATCGTGATCGTCATCGATGAGCTGGCCGACCTGATGATGGTCGCGGCCGGCGAGATCGAGGAGCTCATCTGCCGCATCGCGCAGCTGGCGAGGGCGGTCGGCATTCACCTCATCATCGCGACGCAGCGGCCGTCGACCGACATCATCACCGGCCTGATCAAGGCGAACATCCCGTCGCGCATCGCGTTCGCGGTCGGCTCGCAGGTCGACAGCCGGGTCATCCTCGATTCGGGCGGAGCGGAGAAGCTGCTCGGTCGCGGCGACATGCTCTACCAGCCCGTGGACGCGGGCAAGCCGACGCGCATCCAGGGCGCGTTCGTCAGCGACCCCGAGGTCGAGGGAGTCGTGAATTTCTGGAAGTCGCAGGGCGGGCCGCGCTACATGGAGGAGATCCTCGAAGAGGGTGCGGGCACGGAGTGGGAGAGAGGGGAGACCACAGAGCGCAAGCTGGACCCGCTGTTCGCGCGCGCGGCACGGGCGGTGGCCGCCGAGGGTTCGGCCTCGGTCTCGCTGGTGCAGCGGAAGTTCAACGTCGGTTATTCACGCGCGGGAAGGATCGTCGACCAGCTCGCCGAGCACCACGTGGTCGGCAGCTACCAGGGTTCCAAATCGCGCGAGGTCTTGATGACGCTGCCCGATGTCGACGACCTCCTGGATCGTTTAGGCCTCGAATGAGGAGAGAGCCGCGACGGTGACACGAGGGTCCCGGCCGGGGCTCCCCGACGGATCTTCGGCGCCCATGCGGCCCGTCTGCGTTGTTGCAGCCTCCGCTCCTCGCTTACGCAGTAGGTCATGCGTGCGCTCCGGTGCTCGGCTGCGCCTAGCAGCCGGACCACCTGGTCACCGAATCTCTCGCCGGGGCCCCCGGCCGTGACCCTTGGTGAGTTGCTGGCTGCCAAGCGCGGCGAGCGTGGACTCACCATCGAGCAGGCGGCGGCGGCGACCAGGATCCGCGCGCATTACCTGAGCGCCCTCGAGTCGAACGAGTTCGAGCGGCTGGCAGCCCCCGTCTACGCCAAGGGCCACCTGCGCACCTACGCGCTGTTCCTCGGCCTGGACCCGGTACCGCTGGTCGCGATGCTGAAGCCGGCCCCGCGCGACGTGCGGCG